>RZZM01000235.1 GCA_009929845.1 Spartobacteria bacterium | reverse complement strand
ATTTCCGCCGCGGCGGTGGGGCACTCGCAAAGCGGACTGGATGACAGGGCCAAAAACGCGGGATTTCACAAGCTGAAAAAAATCAGTCATGGTGAATATGAAAGGCAGTATTGAGTGGTGAGCCGGACGGGCGGCCCAGCCCATGTGCCCCCGTATGGTATGATGGCGAATAAGGCGGTTGGCAATGGCGCCCATGGATAAGCGGATTTTACTGGTTGATGACGACAGCGGATTGATCCGGTTGTTGCAGCGTCAACTGATCCGCTCGGGCTATGCCGTGGACCATGCCGGTGACGGAAAGGCCGGTCTGGAATTGTGTCTGCACAACGCCTATGATGCCGCGTTGCTGGATCAGGAAATGCCCGGCTACACCGGGCTGGAGCTGCTGCGGCGCCTGCGGGATATTGACCGGGATATCGCCATTATCATGGTCACCGGCAACGGCAACGAAAAGCTGGCGGTGGAAGCGCTGAAGATGGGGGCGGATGATTATGTCGTAAAGGATGTCGACGGGGCCTACCTGGAGATGATGCCGCGGATCATCCGGCAGGTGCTGGACCATCGGCAGACGCGCGCGGAACATGAGCAGGCGCGTCGGGTGGTCGGCGTTCAACGTGAATTGATGCAGGCCCTGAGCGGACTTGACCAGATCAGGGAGGCCGCCGGCCTCTGCCTGCACGCCTTACTGGATATTTCCGGGCTGGATTCCGGGTGCGTCTATATCCGCGGTGACGTCAGCGATTTCGAGATGCTCACACAACTTGGACTTTCCGCCGCTATCCAGAGCCGGATGCGCGTCATCCCCCGGCACGCCAACCTGGCCCAGCGCGCCATGCAGGGGCGCCCGTATTACATGGAGGGCGAGGATATCGCGCAGCATGATCCCGTATCGCTGGGGGAAAGTGATCCCCTGACGGCCTGGGGCCTCTTTCCCATCATGTATGAGGCGGAGGTCATTGTTGTGTTTTTAATCGCCTCGCATCAACTCAAAGAGATCTCCCTGCCGGTACGACGCGCTATCGAGTCCACCACGGACCAGATCACCAGCGCCATGGTCCGCCTCAAGACCAAGGAGGATTTCCGTCGCCTCGAAAACCAGCACCGCCTCGTGGTGGACAACACCAAGGACGCCGTTTTGCTGGTGCAGAACGGACTGGTCAAGTTCCTTAATCCGATAGCCATCAAGCTCTCGGGGTTTGAAAAAGAAGAACTGCTCGACAAGCCGTTCAGTATTTTTGTTCATCCCGATGACCGGGACATGGTGGTGGAGCGGTACAAGAAACGTATGGAAGGGCGGGATGTGCCTTCCAGTTATTCTTTTCGCACTCTGACAAAAAGCGGCGATACGCGCTGGTGGCATGTCAATATCGGGAGCGTCGAATGGAATGAAAAACCCGCCATTCTCTTGCAGGCAAGCGACATCACCGGCCAGGTGGCGCACGAGGAGCGTATTATTCGTCTGAACCAGTGTATGCTGGGCTTCGGCCCCGACCCGGCGGATAATATCAGTGCCTTGATTGGCCTGTCCGCTGAACTGCTCCAAGCCCAGTGCGCCATTTATTACCGCGACGAAGAGCAGACCCGTGTGGTTGTCGGGCAAAACGCCATGAGTGTCGATGTGGAAGAACCGGATGCCATGGAGCGCGAGATTGCGCGGGCGGTGCAGGAGCATCAAACGCTGGGGGCATTGCCGATACGCGAGTTGCGGAACAGTCCCTATGCGCATGCGGATTCGAACCTTATGAAGGCAGGCTTTCAGACCTGTGTGGGCCATGGCGTCCGGTCCGGGCAAACCAGCCACGGGATCCTCATGATTTTTTACAGGGAAGATCGGCAGCTTGGGAAAGAGGAGCTGGGCATACTCGGTATTCTGACCTCGGCCATCGCGGTTGAAGAAGAACGCCGCCGCGCCCAGGATTTGCTCAATTACCGGATCGAGCTGGAAAAACGGATCAGCCTGTTATCCACGTACTTTCTGACGTTAGACGGTGACGATGTATACAACGGGATTGATATGGTCCTGAATTCCATTGGACGTTTTGCCCAGGTCGATACGTGCTATGTTTGCCTCTTGTCGCCCGACGGACAGCAGTTCTTCATCTCGCATGAGTGGTGTGCCGAGAGCGTCAAATCCCGGCGAGGCAAGGGCAATGAATACATCAGTATGTCGTGCATCCCCTGGTGTTTTGAACGGATGCAACGCGGGGACACCATTCATATTCCTGATGTGCAGACCCTGCCTGAGGATGCCGCTGTTGACCGGGCCTATTTCGCCGCATCCGATACGCGCTCCGTACTGGCCGTGCCCTTGCACGACGGGAGCCATCTGCGCGGGTTTCTTGGTTTTGATATGGTCCGGCACGCCATTACCTGGACTGATGAGGACATCCGGCTGATTATGGTCATGGGGCGGATTATCCTTAACGCCATGCGGCGAGCCGAGACCGAGGATATGCTGCGCGAGAGCGAGGCGCGCTACCGCCTGAATTCGCTCGAACTCAAATCCAGAAACGATGAAATCAAACATTTTGCCAGTGTGGTTTCGCATGACCTGCGCGCGCCGTTGGCCAATATCGACGGCTTTGTCAAGGAACTGCGCTATGAACTCAGCAAGTTCGCTGATTATATCGAAACACGTATCCTGACGGATCCCTCCATCGAGCATCTGGAAGGGCTCCAGCATGCCTGGGAGGAGGATATCCCCGAGGCCCTCGAGTTTATTGACTCGTCCATCGCTGTGATGAATCGCCGGATCGAGGCCCTGCTCAACCTCTC
The DNA here is from genome assembly GCA_009929845.1 of Spartobacteria bacterium. GTDB lineage: Bacteria > Verrucomicrobiota > Kiritimatiellia > RZYC01 > RZYC01 > RZZM01. Next base: position 4,787 of record RZZM01000235.1, on the reverse strand, counting down.
AAGGCTGGGCCGTCGAGATATGAAACTCACCCACATTGATGTGAACAAGCTGGTGCAGCATAGCCTCCAAAGCCTGTCGCACCAGATCGAGGTGTCCGGGGCTGAAATTCAGGTGGACCCCTTGCCCGGGGTGATCGCCGACTACAGCATGATGGATCAGATTGTCTCCAATCTCCTCGACAATGCCATCAAGTACCTGGACCCGGACCGCAAAGGCCGGGTGCGTGTCACCGGCATATCCACCGCCAAGGACGTGCGCTATCGGATCGAGGACAATGGGGTGGGCATTCCCGGCGACCAATGCGAGAAGGTCTTTGAACTCTTTAAACGGCTGGCCCCGTCAAAAAGCGATGGTGAAGGCATCGGTCTGGCGGCTGTCCGAACACTGATCAACCGCCTCGGTGGGCATATCTGGTGTGAGTCCGAAGAAGGGGCGGGAACTTCCTTCATTTTCTCACTCCCTAAAAACCACGAATAAAAACTGGAATTTTTCTCTTCTCCTGTATACTGTTTTGTAGCAGTAACGCAGGCCGGGAATGGCCATCAACGATGAAAGGCTGTGGTAAGCGAATGACGAACAGCAAGTCGGTGACAAGGGTGTTGTACATGGAGGACGATGTGGCGGCGGCCCGCCTTCTCCAGAAGTGCTTGCAGCGTATCCATTATATGGTCGATATTGCCCCGGACGGCGCCCAGGGGGTGGCCATGTTCAACAAGGGTGGGTATGATGTCGTTGTCGTTGATCAGAAGATGCCGGTCTATGACGGATTGCAGGTCATTCGCCGTATCATAGAGACCCAGCCCGATGCGCCGGTTATCATGCTGACTGGCGGCGGCGATGAAAGTGTGGCGGTCGAGGCCATGAAATCCGGGGCGGCGGACTATATTGTAAAGGATGTGGATGGCCGCCACCTGGAGTTGCTCCCCACCGTGATCGAACGTATGCTGGAGCGAAAAAAACTGGAGGCGGAGCATGCGCGCCTGGAACGACAGGTACAGCATGCGCAGAAGCTGGAGAGCCTGGGGGTGCTGGCCGGTGGCATCGCGCACGATTTTAATAATTTGCTTATGGGCATCCTGGGCAACGCGGATGTGGCGTTGATTGATATCCCCGACACCTCGCCTGCCAGGCGCAGGATCATGGCCATCAAGGAGGCCGGGAAGCGCGCCTCCGAACTGTGCGATCAGTTGCTGGGCTATTCGGGCAGGGGGCAGTTCATCATTGAGCCGATGCAGGTGAATACCCTGGTCGCGGACATGGCCAACCTGCTGGAAGTCTCGATTTCTAAAAAAGTGGATATCCGGTATGACTTTCAAAAGGACCTGCCGCTTATCGAGGCCGATGGGGCGCAGTTGCAGCAGGTGGTCATGAACCTGATTACCAACGCCTCCGATGCCATCGGCGACGCCGAGGGGGTGATCCGCCTGCGGACCGGCGTCGTCCTCGGAACCCGCGGATACCTGGCGGACGCCTATATCGCGGAAGACCTGGAGGAAAAGGAATATGTCTTTATCGAGGTGACCGATACCGGGTCCGGTATGGACGAGGAAACCGTGGCCAGCATCTTTGATCCGTTCTTTACCACCAAGGCCACGGGGCGCGGCCTGGGCCTGGCTGCCGTCCTCGGCATTATTCGCGCGCATGGGGGAACCATTAAACTTAAGTCAGAACCTGGCCGGGGCACGACCTTTACGGTACTCTTCCCGGTGGGCGGCGTGCAGCAATTGAAGCAACGCCCCAAGGAATCGCAGATGGATGAAAACTGGCAGGCGGGAGGGCGGATTCTGATCGTTGATGACGAGGAGTTGGTGTGTGATATCAGCAAAGCTATGTTGAGCCGTTCCGGGTTTGACGTGGATGCGGCGGAAAGTGGACGCGAGGCGATACGAATATTGAATGAGAACCCCGAAGTGTATTGCCTGGTGATCCTGGACATGACCATGCCGGACATGAACGGGCACGAAGTCTTCCGGGAGATACGCACAATTACACAAGCGCCGATTCTCCTGGCCACCGGGTATGCCGAGCAGGACACGATGTCGCATTTTCAGCCGGGGGATCTGGCCGGGTTTATCCATAAACCCTACGAACGGAATGCCCTTCTCCGAAAAATCAAGGGGATACTGAACGAATGATTTCGTATAACCAACCTCAGGATGCGCATGCCAAACAGTGATTTTACTCCGCAGCAGGATGAACTGGCGCGCGCCGTTGAACAAAGTGCCGAGGCTATTTTCATTACGGACATCCAGCGTCGTATCACGTATGTGAACCCCGCGTTTGAAAAACATACGGGCTTTGCGCGCGCGGAGGTGATCGGTTGTAATCCGCGGATGTTAAGCGCCGGGAAAACCGATGTCTCCGTCTATCAGGCCATGTGGCGGGAGTTGGCGTCCGGCCGTGTCTGGTCGGGACGGTTTACCAATAAACGCAAGGACGGCACACTCTTTGAGTGGGAGTCCACCATTTCCCCCCTGCATGATGCCGAGGGCCATATTACCAGTTATGTGGCCGCGTCCAGGGATATCACCAGGGAGGTCCAGCTCGAGGCCCAGCTCCGGCAGGTGCAGAAAATGGACGCCATCGGGCGTATTTCGAGCGGTATCTCGCACGATTTCAACAACCTGATGGCCGCCATTATCGCGCATGTGGATGTGTTGCTGGATGATATTCCGCCTGATAGTGATCTGCACCCGGAAATTGAGCTGATCCGCGATGTGGCGGTGCGGGGGAGCGAGCTGACAAGGCAATTGCTTGCCTTCAGCCGTCGCCAGGTCATGGAACCGAAAGTCCTGGACCTGAATGAACTGATTCGCACGACCTGTCTGATCCTGCGCCGGGTGCTGGGCAAGGATATTCACCTGACGCAGAAACTGGCGGCTGATCTGTGTCCCGTGCGGGTGGACCCCATCCAGATCAGCCAGGTCATCATGAATATGGCCATCAACGCGCGCGATGCCATGCCGCGGGGCGGTCACCTGAAAATTGAGACCGCGAATACCATAAGAGAGGATGCGCTTTCCTCGCCGGGAGAAAAGCCGGCCGGGGCCTACGTGGTGATGAGTGTCTCCGATACGGGTGTCGGCATGGATGAGGATGTCCTGGCCCACCTGTTTGAACCTTTTTTCTCAACGAAAGAACCTGAACGGGGAACCGGGCTGGGCCTGGCCACGGTCTACGGCATTGTCCGACAAAGCAACGGCTTTATCGAGGTCGAGTCCAAACCGGGCGCCGGCGCCGTGTTTCGCGTATTCCTGCCGCAGTGCGGTTGAATGGCGCCTCCCCCGCGGCTCAGGGCAGGACCGCCGCGCTCCACCCCCAGTTGAAGGTTTCGCCCTGCTGGGTCCCGCTCTTGAACAGGTACCAGTTCCCGTTGGCCTGGTGATAGACCCCGATATCATCCCGGCCATCGCCGTCATAGTCGGCGGGCGCCGGTTGCGCGCCCTGGAATCCCCAGTTTCTCGTGTAGACCATGCCGTTGGCGGAGCTGCGAATGGTCCACATCCCGGTACGGGGGACGTAGACGGCGCAATCGGTCTTCCCATCCCCATCATAATCCGCATGCGCCGGCCGCGCGTCGCGGTCCGCGGGAAGGGTGACCTGCATGGGGATCAGGGTTCCGGTCTCCATGTGCCAGGTGTCGCGTGCGGCATCGTACACCGCCGGATCGGTGATCCCGTCGCCGTTGTAATCACCCGGCGCCGGTTGCGCGCCGGGGGCGCCAAGTTGGACGGTATAGGGCAGGCGGGACGAGCTGCGGCGGATATGCCAGAGGCCGCTCGCGGGTTCGTACAATGTCAGGTCGGCGCGTCCATCTCCGTCATAATCGCCCGGCAGGGGCAGGGCATCCGGAGTGTGCGGGTGCTCCCAGCGCTCTATAACCGTGAGGCCGGTCCGACTGTTCTGCATGTACCATAGCGACTCTTCGGGCCAGTATACGCACAGGTCAATGGTCCCATCCCCATCATAGTCTGCCGGCACGGGGATGGCCGCGGACCAGCCGAACTGACGGACGACGAAATCTTCGGAACCGGATTCCCGAATATACCAGTTGCCGGTTTGCGGATGATAAACGACGGCATCGGATACGCGGTCGCCGTCAAAGTCATTTTCCTTGGCCTCCGGTATCGCAGCCGGCGCTGTATCAAGGTAGGGCACCTCGTAGGCGTAGATCGCGCCGTCACCGCCGCTGCCGCCTTTGAAGGAAGCGCCGTAAAGGGTGTCCAGGGCGAGTACCGGACCGCCATAGGGTGAGCCGGCATCGCCGCCGGTTGCGCCGAAGCTGTGCAGGATGGAAAAGGTCGAATCAAACAAATCGAACGAATACAGGATGCCCCCACTGGGTACGACGCCCCCCAACTGCGTGGTGCCGTACAGAAAACGTCCGTCGGTTTCCAGGCACCCGGAGGCGGCGGCGCCCTGTTCGATGGTCTTGCAGAAGTGATGAAGGTTGGCGTATCCGGTCCCGTCCAGGTTAATGGAAAAGAGCACGCCGTTTCCGTATTGCCCGCCGCGCATGGTGGTCCCGTACAGTTTTTTGCGCAGCGGCAGCAATCGGCACCAGGGCTCGGACCCGTCCGTCGCCGTGCCCGCGAAATGATGCAGCACCTTGAAATCCGTTCCGTCCGTGTCGATGGCAAAGAGGATCCCCATGTTGGATTTCCCGCCGCGCATGGTGGCGCCATAGAGCGTATCCTTGTAACGCGTCAGCCCCTGGAGGGGATAGTCCCCGCCGCCGGGGGCGCCGGTGAAGTGGTGCAGCGCCTTGCAGCCGGCGCCGTCGGGG
>RZZM01000668.1 GCA_009929845.1 Spartobacteria bacterium | reverse complement strand
CCGTCCGCGCGCCTGGATGAAATCATCGAGTTCATCCGGAACATCTGAGGGGCATCACCACTCCGCGGGATAGGCCGCGCCCCACCCCCAGTTAAAGGTATGGATAGCGGCATTCGAGGAGTAGATGATATACCAGTTGCCCGCGGCCGGCCAGTAGACGCACAGATCGGTTACGCCATCGCCGTCATAATCCGCGGGCGCCGGAATCGTTTCGCTCCAGCCCCAACTGATTTGCCAATGTCTGTCATTGAAACTGTTAATGCCAGACCAGACCCCACTGACTGTATCGTAGACAGCAATATCCGCCTTATGGTCGCCGTCATAGTCGCCCACCACCGGCAGCGTTTGCGTGGAGCCGAGATTTTGTTGTTTACTCGAATTGTCCTGGCTGCGGAGGATGTACCAACTTCCGCTGACCGGCGCGAACACCGCGAAATCGGACTTTCCGTCCGCGTCGTAATCGCCGACCACGGCCTGGGCACCGCTCCAACCCCAGTTTTGGGCCAGCAGGGAGGCGTCGCTGCTGCACCGCACATACCAATTACCGGAAGGCGCATAATAGACCGCCACATCTGTTATATTGTCGCCGTCATAATCCGCCTGAACCGGTTCGGCCATCGCCCAGCCCCAACTGTACTGCACGAGCGCCCCATCGCTGCTCCTGCGGATGTACCACGACCCGCCATCCGGCCAGTAGACCGCCACATCGGTTTTCCCGTCCCCGTCGTAATCGCCCGGCACGGAAACAGCCGTCTGCCAGCCCCACTGGTAACTGACGCCCGATGTGGTGGCGATGTTGTTGATATACCAGGTGCCCATCACGTCATAATAAATCGCAGGGTCCGCCGCGCCGTCGCCGTCATAATCATTCCGATACAGGAACGGGTTGGACCCCGGAACGGGAACGGGATTGGTGGAATAGGAAATCGAAGGTACAGCGGCGCGTAGTATAACAATGCGGTTATGCTTTGTATCGGCGACATACAGATTTCCATTTGTATCAACAGCCACATCTGATGGATCATCAAGATAAGCAGAACCAATTAATTCGCCAAACTCCCCCGTGCTTCGCTCCTTCCACAATACCCGATCATTTCCTGTATCCGCAATGAATATACGTGCTGCGTTTCTTGTAGACAATCCGGCCGGTTTATTTATGGACCATTGCAGATTTGTAGAAACCGCGACCTGCGAAACAAAACTTCCTGTCACAAGGAACTGCTGAACACGACTTAATGTATTTGTTCCACCGGTACTATCCGCGACATATAAGAAATTGTAGTCATCCAAAGACAATCCACGCGGCGCCCTTACCGCGCCTTCCCATGACCCGGAAAAAATGATCGTGGACCAACTATTATTTGATTCCCTCTTCTGCACGCGATTATTGTAAAGATCAGCAACATAGAGATTTCCGGAACTATCTATTTCGACATCGAACGGAGTGTTGAACTGGCCCTGCCCGCTTCCGAGCGTACCGCCCCAGACTGTCCACTGGCCGGTAATCGGGTCACGCGCCTGAATACGGTGATTATTGGCATCGGCGACAT
>RZZM01000667.1 GCA_009929845.1 Spartobacteria bacterium | reverse complement strand
GGAAACAGCGCGCGGATATGGGCCCGGTCATCTTCGGGGCTGTAGTGTTGGCCCAGCAGGACATCCCGGTCGAGGCCGTCCCAGGCGCGTGTAAGGTTCTCGTTGGCCCAGCAGAGACAGAACGGGAAGTCCGGTTGTCCGGACGCCAGCACTTCCCGGAACGGACGGTCCAGGAAGCGTCTTCCGTTGAACCAGAAATGATAATAGCAGAAGCCGTGAATCCCGTGCTCGCTCGCCAGATCAGCCTGCGCCTGCCGGACCTCCGGCAGCCGTAAATCATAGAATCCGAGCTCTGCCGGCAGATGAGGCTGGTAATGGCCCTCGAAAAGCGGGCGTCCTTTAACAACATTGCGCCACTCGGTGAAGCCTGTTCCCCACCAGGCGTCGTTTTCCGGCACCGGGTGATACTGGGGAAGATAGAATGTTATCAATCTTGTTTTCATGCGTATCGCTTTTTTCTGTGCAGGCTAACCTGTTTTCCGGTCGAGTTCAAGGGGTTGGTTGCGCTCGACCATCTGGATGGCATCAAACGGACAGACATGCGCGCACAGGGAGCAGCCGACACATTTTTCGTGATCGATGGTGGGGTAGGCGCCCGGCGCGGCCATGCCTATCGCCTGATAGGCCCCGTCCTGACAGGCTGTTTCGCATTTTCCGCAGCGGGTGCAGCGCAACATATCCACCTGCGCGACCGTTTCGAAGGCGGCATCCAACTGATCAAAAGAGATTATGCGGGAGTGTCCCGCGCCGACCACATCGTTTACCGAATCGTAGCCCTGGCCATCCATAAAACGGATCATATCCTTTTTGAGACGATCAATCAGCGCGAAACCCTCGAACATAACAGCCGTGGCCAACTGGACCACCGGCGCCCCCAGGAGCAGAAATTCCACCGCATCGTCGCCATTCATGCATCCGCCACACCCCATGACGGGCAGGCCGGGTGAGCCGACCAGTTCATGGACACAGCGCAGGGCGATGGGTTTGATGCCGTAGCCCGAATAGCCGCCGGAGGCGGTATGGCCGTTGACATTGACCTTCGGGGTCATGCGCGAGAGATCGAACCCGAGGAGCGAGGGCACCGTATTGATAGCGCAAAAGGCGTCTGCGCCCGCCCGGGCCAGCTCCTCCCCGATAAAGACAATGTCCGTCACAGCGGATGTTAATTTGGGGGCGATGGGAACGGTGATGCGAGGGTCGGCTTTAATATGGCGGACGATCTCGCAGGCGATGTGTTCATCCTGGCCGATAGCGCATCCTTTGCCGCGTTCGGGGTATCCGTTGGGACAGGAAAAGTTAAGTTCGACCATATCCATGCCCGCCTCCTGGCAGCCGCGGGTCAGCCGTATCCACCCGTCATAATCTTTGGCATCCGCCATAATGCTGCCGATGAGGTAACGGTCAGGATAGCGCGCTTTCAACTCCCGCGCACCATCAAACCATTCCTGCGCGGAAATTTCGCTGACGAGTTCGATGTTTTTGAACCCGTACATGTGTTTCCCGATTCGGTTGGAACCGAAGCGGTTGCAGAGGTTGTGCACCGACTCCTCGAC
>RZZM01000234.1 GCA_009929845.1 Spartobacteria bacterium | reverse complement strand
AAAAGTTTCCAATGATTGGAAAAACCCAAAAAAAAGTTTCCAATGATTGGAAAATGCCGGGATGGTTGTTTTTCTGTTCGTGCGCGGCTCGGTGTGCGCAGCGGGCTAAAACGAATGACCTTAGAGCTTCGACTCCTTGGTGTCACTTAACATCCCGGGAGTTCAACGGGTGCCGGTGAAGTCGCTGATGGCCTGGAGGGACCAGTTGAGGGCGTTTGTGGCGTATTCGTCGGCGAGCGTAAAGGAAGTGTGGTAGATGGAGTTGGTGTCGTCCAGGTCCCAGGCCAGGGTGCCGTCGGCGTTGAAGTAGAGCAGGCAGAGCGCGGCGTTGTCGGTATGCCGCAGCAGGAGCTGGTCTGATTGTGCCGCGCCGTTGATGTTGGTGGTGTTGAAGTTGCCGAGGCCAAGGGGGGCCCATACGGTCGAAAATGAGAATGTGGCGGGCTGGTTCGTTTTGAGTTGCCCGGTACCGTCGGGGGAGAAGAACAGGATGCGCCGGTCGGATTTGGTCTTGGTGTTTTGTGTGTAGGTATGACGGCAGGTGAGGAAGATTTCATCCTGCGCATCCCCGTTAATGTCCCCGATAGCCGAGACCTCCCAGTCGGTCGCATTGGTGGAAAAGCTCGCGCCGGGGGTCCAGGAGGTCCAGCAAATGTCGTTGGTGTCGCTGTCGTTCCAGTAAATAGCCCCATTGTCGTCCATATAAAGCAGGTAGAACCCGCCATCGTTGGCGTGGCGGAGGAGGAGTTGCTGCGCGTTGCTGGAACTGTTGACCGCATGGGTGTTGAAGCGTCCGAGGCCCTCGATGGTCCACAGGGTCGCGAACTTGAACGCGTCGGGTTGTGTTGACGCCAGGACGCCGCTGCCGTCATCGGCGAAGAAGAGGGTGCGGGTCCAACTCTTGGTTTTTCCGCCTTCCGTGAAGGTTTCCGAATTGCGCGCGATAATTTCATCCCGGCCGTCGCCGTTGACATCGCCGGCCGCGTCAATGATCCATGCCGCCGCGTTGGTGGAATAGTTCGTTCCCGGCGTGTAGGAGGTCCAGTAGACCGAATTGGTGTTGTCGCTGTCCCAGTCGAGGGCGCCGGTGTGTTTGAAATACAGCAGGTACAGGTTGCCCGAGCTGTCGCGGATGAGGGCCTCGTCACCGGGCATGGCCGGATTGAAATTGCCGGAGGCGACAAAGCTCCAACGGGTCCTCAGATTGAAGCTGGCCGGGATGTTGTTGGTGTCGATGCGTCCGGTTTCCTCATCACTGAAGAGAAAAACGCGGCAGGCTGTTTTTTCCTTGCCACCCTGCGTAAAGGTGTCGCTGCAGCGCATGAGTATCTGTATGGGCATCAAATGCGGTTTTGCGGTCCGTTGATTGGTGACGCCGGGGGGATCGATATAGGCGCCGCTGCCGTCTTCTTTGACCCAGATGCGGTAATACACGGACTGGTCGGGCGTCAGGTTGGTGTGGTTGTATGTGGTGTTGGTACCTGCATAGAGAAGGGTGCCGCTGCCGGTGCCGGACGGAAACTCTGTAAGGCTCCATCGGATCATGACCTCCGCGTTGGTCAGCCCCAATACGGTGGGGGTATACCACCAGAGTGTCATGCCGGTCGCCTTGGGCTGGAGGGAGAAGAAGGATTGGACGGGGTAGGGTTTGGTGGCGCTGTTGTTTGCCTCGTTGCTTTCACGGGTGAGATTGCGGCTGTCGGCAAGGGCGCGGAAGATGTAGCTGCCGTCATGATCGGGGGCGTGCAGTCCGGCAAAGGTCATTTCGCGGGCGCCTCCCGCGTCGAGGATGCCCACGGCCTGTTCCTGGTCGCCGGTCGCCGGGGCGGAAACGCCCGCGGGATGATTGGCCCAGATACTCAACGTTCCGGCGTCTCCGGCGGTCGGCCCGCGGTTGCTGACGGTGACATAGGCGGTGAAGGTGGTGTCTTCGTACAGGGGGTCAACGCGGTGTGCGGCATGTTCCCTTGAGGTTCGTTCTCCGCGGGGCGGCGGGGCATCACCGGGCAGTGCGCCTTCCTCATCACGCCAGAGGGTGTCTTCCGAAAACCGGATGCCGGAGATGATAAAATCGGGACCGGTAAGGGCCAGGGTATGGCGTTCGCCCGCGGCCAGGATGGCGATATTGGAGAGGGAGGAAACCGTGACAGGTATCCATCGGGTATAGGTATCGCCGAGGCCCAGTTGGCCGTATCCGTTGTAGCCCCAGCTTTGCACGGTGCCGTCCTGAGTCAGGGCCGTATTGTGCATGTTGCCGCAGGCCATGGACAACACGTTGGTCAGCCGGGTGAGGGGGGTCGGCGAGTAGCGGGTAAACAGGTCGCCGAGGCCCAGTTGGCCGTGGTAATTGTACCCCCAGGTTTGCACGGAACCGTCCTGCATCAGGGCCATATTGTGCCATCCCCCGCAGTGGATGGACGCCACGCCGGCCAGGCCGGGAACGGCGACCGGCGTATTCCGGTCGGTCACATCGCCCAGCCCCAGTTCCCCGTACCCATTTTCGCCCCAGGCCATCAGCGTGTGGTCCGCGAGGAGCGCCATCGAGTGCCACGCGCCGCAGGCGACCGCGGTGACATTGGAGAGGCCGGGAATGGCGGTGGGCGAGAGGACATCGGTATTGTTACTGAGTCCCAGTTGTCCGTAGAGGTTGGCCCCCCAGGCATAGACCTGTCCGTTGGAATGAAGCGCGAGGCACTGTCCGCGCCCGCAGGCAATGGCGGTAATGCCGGTCAGTGCGGGGATAGGGGTCAGGATATGGCGATTTGTGGTGTCGCCCTGGCCGAGTTGGCCATAGTCATTGATGCCGCACGCCTGGACCGTTCCGTTGGAAAACAGTACCAGCGTGAACAGGGCGCCGCCCGCCACCTGGCGTACATGGGCCGCGCCTGGTATTGGGGTAGGGGAAAGCCGGTTGGTGGTATCCCCGAGTCCGAGTTCGCCGTTGGCGTTGTATCCCCACACCTGGATCGTCGCATCCTCCAGCAGGGCGAGTGAATGAAAGGCGCCGCAGGCCAGGGCCTGGGCATTTGTCAGGTCGGGCAATTGTGCGGGCGTCGAGCGGGTGGTGGTATGGCCGAGGCCCAGTTCGCCCTGGGCATTATACCCCCATGCCATCACATCGCTGCTTGCGCCCGCGACGGATGACAAGCACCACAGCATTGTCATGGCCATGGCGTAAACACATCTATGCTGTCCAGAACCCATCTTACTCCCTTATCGGCAGGAATGCCGTCGACTTAAGGCTGAATCACTAGCGGATTCGCGCGTTCACCTGTTTCCGATAAAATCGCCCACGGCCTGGACACTCCAGGAGGTGGCGTTAGTGGCGAAGTCAGCGCCTGGGGACCACGAGGTCCAGCACACATTGTTGGTATCTTCGGTATCCCAGTACAGGTTTCCGTTATCATCGAAATAAAGCAGGTAAAAACCCCCGTCGGACACATGCTGCATGAGCACCTGTTCGGCGGTGTCGCAGGAGGCGGTATTGGTGGTATTGAAATTGCCCATTGCCTCGACACGCCAGTTGTTCGCGATTTTAAAGGGCGCGGGCAGATTTGTCCTGATCTGTCCGTTGGTTGCGTCGAAAAACAGAAAACGATACCAGTACTTCGTTTTGCCGCCTTCCTCGATGGAATAGCTTGACTTCAGCAGGATTTCATCCTGGCCATCGCCGTTCACATCGCCGACATCGCTGACATCCCAGGCCGCCGCGTTGGTGGCAAAGGCGCTGCCGGGGGACCAGGAGGTCCAACTGATATCATTGGTGTCATCATTATTCCAGTAGAGGCTACCATTGTCGTTAAAGTAGAGCAGGTAGAAACCGCCGTCGGTGATGTGGCGGATCAGCGCCTCCTCGGCCAGGCCGGCCGCCGTGGCGACGGGTGCCGTATTGAAATTCCCGAACCCTTCGATGGTCCAGCGCGTTCCCAGGCTGAAGGAATAGGGTTGGTTGTCGCGCAGTCGGCCGCTGTTGTCGTCGTAAAAAAGTATTTTAACCGAGGTTTTTGTCGCGCCATTGACGACATAGGGGGCATTGCCCCGCAGGAGCAGTTCGTCCTGGCCATCCCCGTTGATATCCCCGATGCCGTCGATATCCCAGGCCGATCCTGTTTTCCGGCCGACATCATAGGAGGTCCAGCACAGGGCGTTGGTGTCGTCCTCCCAATGGAGGGCTCCGTCATAATCAAAATACAGCAGACAGACCGCGGAATTGGGGGCATCCCGCAGCAGCAGTTGCAGGCCGTTTGTGGCCGGGTTAAAGTTGCCCGCGCCTTCGATCACCCACTTGGTAGCCAGGTTAAACGGTTCGGGAAAGGCCTGCGTATCCAGGGTCCCCGCGCTGGCGTTATCGCTGAAGAACAGTATTTTTGCGGCGGACTTGATTTTGCTTCCCGAAGTGAAGGTGTTGTTGTCGCGCATCATCACCTGGACAGGCCGGCGAAAGGGTTGCAGGCGCGTTGAATTTGTTCCTTCCCGCGGGGCTTCGAAGGTCACGCCGTCATCTGTCACCCAGAAGCTGTAATAGTAATAGCGGGAGGGCAGGAGGTGCTCGTGGGTATAGGTGAAATTGGTTCCCATGTAGAGCAGGGCGCCGTCGACGGGGGAAGTCGGCGTGTGCGAAAGATGCCATCGAATCATTATGGTGCTGTTTGAATACCCGGAGAGGTAGGGGTCCTGCCAGTTGAGTGTGATTTGGTTGGTATAGACCAACCCCTCGAAAGAAAAAGGCGTCGGGTCAAGGACGGTATAGGTGGCTGTGGCCTGGTTGTTGGTTTCACAGTCTTCCGTCGTTATGCAGTCGCTGTCGACAAAGGCGTGGAGCGTCTTGATGCCGTTGTTGGTTGCCGCCTGCAGGTTCTCGAAGGTATATTTCCGGCTGAACCCGGCATTGAGCATGCCGACGGTTTGCGTGGCACTCGCGTCCTGGCCGCAGGTCAGGTCCGCGGCTTGATTCACACAAACGCGGACCGTGCCGGCGTCGCCGGCCGCGCTCCCCTGGTTTTTTACGGTTACATAGGCCGTGAGCAGCGCTTCTTCGTAGACCGGTTCGGATGGGGCGCCGTCGGCATAGGAATGTGTTTCGGCCACGCGGCCCGGTCGGTCCCGGTCGGACAGGGCGGAGGGATCGGGGGGCGGGCTGTCCTGGAAGGACGGCATCTCCAGGGGCGTTTCATCATCGTGGACGACGATACGGCGGGAGAGTTCGATTTTTTCGATTACAAAATCCGGGATGGGGGCAAATTCAAAGGCCCCGATATCCACGGTCCCGTCCAGGATTCGCGCATTGCCGTCGAAGGCGGCCACGTTGGTCATCCAGTTCATGTTCAGGCCGGCGTTGATGCAGGGGGAATTTGACGCCAGATGGGCGTGATGGCCGAGGATGCGCGGGTTGATCACCATGCTGTTCCCGTCGTATCCGCTGGCTGTTCTCCACGCCGCCAGGTTGGTGCATACCGTGCGGCCGAAAGCGGCGACAAAAGAGCTGTTGGAATTCACGTAACCGCCGTTGAACCCTTCAAGGGTATGATCGCGGAAGAAGCAATTGTAATCGGAAAAATTATGGGATGTATAGGCATTCGTGGGGGCGTCGATTTGGATATCATAATCTGTCTGGTTGTTCACAATCAGGTTGTTGTAGGCCCAGTTGTTAGTATTGGGCAGGTGGGCATGGCCATTGAAGATACGGAGGGCGTCCCTGCCGTTGTACCAGGTCGAACGGTCCTCCCGTGTGCCGATAATCGTATTGTTGTAGATGCGGGTATTTGCTGAGGCGCTGGCAAATATACCGCCGTTGGCGTTGTTCTCCACGAGGTTGTTGTATACCTGCGCATTACGGGTCGCTTCAACAAAGATGCCGATCATGATGGCGGATAGGCCATAATTCTCCGATATGTTCATGAACCCGTTATCGTGGATATGATTATTTCGGATGATTTTATAATCGTGTGTATTGCAGGTGTCCAGCCAAAGTCCGGTGCCGAAATTGTACGCGCAGGTATTGCTCTCGATGAGGCCGCCCGCATTTGGCATCAGTTTCATTCCGCTGCCCCACTGGTAGGTGAAATTCCTGTAGTTGTTGCTGACTATCGTGTTGCGCGCGATGTATACATTTGTCGCGCTTGGCCCGCCAACGCCCTGCATTCCGTTGTTGGCAATAATGGAATGGGTCAAGCGGCCATTATTTCCCAGAAATACACCCGAAGAATCTGCCCATTCCACGGTGCAGCTCTCCATAATGCAGGATTCACCGAGACTCACCGCCGCATAACCCGTATAGAGCTTTGTAAATGAATTATTATGTTTAAATGTATGGCCGGTTACCTTTATGAAATCGGCGGTATGTTGCATGAACATAATCGTGACTCTATGACTGGCTTCGACGATGTGATTGGACGGGCAGTCGCTATCCGGCATCCATACATACAACGCGAACGTGCCCCAGTCATAGTAAAAGGAATTGGTGGTCATATCAGCCAGATAATCATTGATGGGAATGGTATTCCCGACCCGCTCGTGGCAGGTATGGCCATAGGGGATGTAGAAATAATCGCCGCAGCTATGAACATTGGTTTGGATATATCCGTTGGGCCAGCCCACCATCTTCAGAGGTTGCTCATCGACAAAGACCTGCTGACATTTCCATTTCAGATTCGTGTGCTTCCAGATGTTGCCACTGTGATGGATCCAGTCAGAGATAACATCAGAGCCTTTCATTACGGGTGTTTCACCCGGATAGGCCTCAAGATGGATATAGTTGTCCGCCGTCCCGCTGGTATTGGTGATGATGGCTTCTTCCCGGTAGGTGCCGCCCCGCACAATGACCCGGTCGCCTCCCGTAACGCGGTTGACAGCGGAGCTGATGGTTGCCCAGGGGGCGTCAATGGCGCCCTCGGCCTCATTGTCCCCATTTGTGGCCACGTAGTAAATGGCGCCGTGAACAGCAAAAGTACGTAAAATACATATTGTGACAATTGATGCAAACAGGCGAAAGGGGCTACCTCCGGTCCGGGTGGCTGTTTGCATCGCTTCACTCATTCAGACCGGGCTCCTGTTTATGTGTCATGTACGTACATGTATCACATTCATCGGCGTTTTCCAATCAAAAGTTTAGGTAAAAACCTGCGTAATTTAAAAAATACCTACTGCGTATACGTTATGACAGTGCAGTGCATGAAACATGGCTTGAGCCTATTCGGATAACGTCTGGCTTGCATGGCTAATCCCGCAGCCCCATGAGGTCGCCGCCTCCCTGGATCGACATGCGCGCGGGTGTTTCCGAAAACGCGGCGCCGGGGGTAAAGGATGTCCAGCAGAAATTCGTCGGGCTGCTGTCATCCCAGAATACGGTTCCATTATCATTGAAGTACAGCAGGAAGAGTCCGCCATCCGCCGGGCGTCGCAGTAGGAGCTGGTCGGATGTTGTCGAACTGTTTGCGTTACAGATATTGAAGTTGCCGACGGCTTCCGCGGACCAGATATCGGCCAGTTTGAATGTTCCCGGCTGCTCCGTGGCCAGGCGGCCGTCGTCCGCGTCGCTGAAGAACAGCGTCCTGTAATAGCTCTTGGTCTTGCCGCCCTCCTGGAAGGT
>RZZM01000233.1 GCA_009929845.1 Spartobacteria bacterium | reverse complement strand
CCCGATTGGTGATGGTCGCCTTCGAGGAGCCATAGAAACTGTCGTAATTGCAGTTATCAACCAATATACGACCGTTGCCATACATCTGGATGTCATAGTTCTCATTGCCATACGAAATCGTGTTGGCGACATGACTGGTCGTTCCTTCCGCCAGGTTCAGGTAAATGCCGACATCCCGGTTACTGTACAGGGTAGAGCTTTGTACGACGACCCCGGTTGTATAGGTCCAGAACTGGATGCCGTCCGTATCGTACACCAGACAGTTTCTGATCAGCGGTGGGATATGTGTGCCGGTCAGATAGATGCCGGTAAACGGCATATGACTTACGCGCGTGCAGGTGATGGTCGGGGCGCAACGCTCGCCGAAAATACCGATATTGCTCAGGTATTGGACCGCGCACGCGTCAATGGTCGGGTTGTTTTCCGGGATGATTTCGATCCCCCGTCCGCCGGTTCGTTCGACGCACAGTCCGCGCAACGAGGCATGGTTACGCAGTCCGTAGATGGTATTGGTTATATATACCGAGTCCGCGCCGACGCCCTGCAATGAACAGCGCAATCCGAGCCCGCGCTCCGCCAGGGTGTAGGTCCCGGTGGCGATTTGGATGGTAAAGGCGTCCTCGCCCTGCGTCCCCGTTCCATTGTCCGCTCCCATGTTGCCGCCGTCGGAGGCCTGCCCGATACAGGGGGACCCGCTCGCCAGGCCGTAATGGTAGTTGGAATGGACGCAATCAATAGCGTCAAACAACCGGAGGTACGGGTCCGCCGGCGTCCCCGTGCCGGGACCGCCCGCCGCGGCATCCACATACAGCGTGTTGGTCCCGTTCACCCAGCCCCTGAACTGTGGCGGTCCCGCAATATTGTTGCTGCCCTTGACCTGGGAGGAATTCTCAACGCAGCAGTAATTCGCCGTGCAGGAACTGCCGTAATAAAAACTGCCGTTTCGATTGCCCCATACGATAGAATCGGTGAAGGTGAGTAAGTTTCCCCCGCACCAGTTGTTGACCCCGTAGCCCCGGTTGCCGGCAATGGTGCAATGGTCGAAATGAAGGCTGGATGAATCAGCATAAAGTTCATCATTCAGCCCCGTGAAATTGCAATTGGTAAAGCCGCCATGGCTCTGATAGAAATCCAGGATGCCCGAATGCCGGATGTCGACGTTTTCCATGGCAAAGATGACCTGGTCGAAATCGAGCGTCAACGCGCACTGGTCCACCACGCAATCCCTGAACGACAGCGGGGGTTCAAACCAGCCCATGCCGGCGCTGAATGCGCGGCCCAAAATATTTGAAAAGACACAATCGCGGATGTCCACATAGGCGGCATTGGTCATGAACGACTGAAAGGACGCGCCCTGGTATAGATTGTTGAATGTACAGTACCTGACCGTTGAGGTTCCCCGGTAATTGTCAAACTGAAGACCGTTGCCGGCGCGGTTGGTATACTGCCCTGAAAACAGAATGGGGGCTGTCGGGGTACCGGACAAAATAAGGTCGCCGTGTGAACGAAGCGTGTCGCCGTCCCGATAAAACCAAATCCGGTTGCCGGGGGTGATCGTCAGCCGCCCGCATGTCGTCTGGTCCGCGTCCACGCGAACGCCGTTATTTATGATGTACGGCAGATTGTTGGTGCCCCAGGTGACCTGCCTGTCCAGGGGAACCAGCCCGGTAACGGACACCCCGGTATTGGTTTCGCGATACCCGGTGACCTGATTGGCCCACCCCTGGAAATTACAGGCGGCGTGCATCTGCATGGGAAAGGCATTTTTGTCCCCGCCATACAATACATTGGAATATACCGTCGGATTATCGCACCACCAGTTGTCCACCCAGCTTTCATACAGGTTGATGTCTATATTGGCCACATTACGAAAGGTGCTGTTCCGGATGACGGCATTGGAATTGCGCAGCCAGACGCCTTCCGCGCGCAGTTGATTGAAAATACAGTTGTCGATAATCAAATCGCCCGCCTCGAAACGGTGTGTATTCACCCCGATCGCCAGGTTGGTGAACAGGCAATTCTGCAGCAGGATATTTCCCCCGGTGGTACCCTCGTAATACAGGCCATCGTTTTCGGCATTTCTGAATGTACACCCGTCAAACACCAGGTCCAGGTCGCCCATCACCCGCACCTGTCCATAGGTTACCGCGCCGCCCCCGCCGTACTCGAACAGACAATCGGTCAAACGTCCGGTCGATCCATGATGGAAGGTAAACACCTCCCAGTCAGACGTATTCGGATTGCCGTAATCGGGCCCGGCATAGGTGGCAAAGGAGGTGAAGTTTACCCCGGTGGCAATCAGCGTGCCATCCACAGTGAACGTTCGTGTGACCACCGCATCGCCCGCCGTCCAGGTCCCGCTGCCGCGGTTGCCCATGCCCACGGTGACGCCGTTTTCTATGATCAGGGTGCAGTTAGTCTGTATTCTGAAGTCAAACTTGCAAATCGTATAGGGACTGCCCGCCAACGTCCAGACCCCGTTGCCGCTTACATCATTCGTAATGACAACCGCCAATGAATTAAGGGAACACAGGCAGCACAGCGTTGAAAACAAACCAAGTTTCACGATTTTCACCACACTCATAACTCACCTCCAGCATCATATATCGCATCCAGATAGCATACAGATATAATATTGATGTGTAAACCCTGGTTCACCGGAGAACATCCGCTCTTTTTCGCCATTTTCGCCATTCGTGATCTCTTTTTTCTCCCGCAGAGACGCAGAGGCGCAGAGAAGGTGAAAATGGCATATTTTCCCATGCACGCGGCGCAAAGGTCAGAGCAACTCGGTTCGCAACGCGCGTTGGATGTCTTCTGTTTTGCGAAGAGTTTTGTTCCCTTCCAGGATGCCGTTGATGATCGTCCGGATCGCTTCAGGTTTAAAGCCCAGGCGTTCGGCCAGCGCCTCGCACAGTTGCTTTTCCGTCTGCTTCATTTCCCCGTCGATAATCATCATTTCCACCAGGTCGTAAAGCTGCTGGAAGCAGAGGTTCCGGTCTTTGGGAACAACAAAGGGGATGCTGTCCGGGTGCTCCTCCACCTCTTTGATTTCAGCATCGGAAACGTCCCAGTCCCTGGCAATACACTCAAGCAAACGGCGTTCCTGCGGTTGAATGCTGCCATCCTTGATGGCCAGTACCGCCACATTATGAAAGTGACTCTTTCGCTCTTCCGGGCTTAATGACTTGATGGTACTCATAGGTATGTCCTTTCAGTTGAAATCCAAAATATATTCGCTGTTTTCCAGGAGAATTCTTGCCCGTCCATCAGGGCCGGTCACGGACAGCTCCGTTGTCTCTATGGGACATCCCCGCGCGTACACCACATCACTGTGGATGACATTTTGCGGCGCAGTAAAAGCGGAGGGACCGACGGTACCGCCAAGGTGCTCACTGCGTCCGTAGGCCCAGTGCAGCCCGGCCTTTTCATCTTCGATCACATGGCCGGTGACCACGGCCCGGCTGTTGCAGCCCAGGCCCAGCTCGGCGATATTGGCGCGGGCGGGGTCTTCCTGAAAAAACGCCCCCAGCCGCGCGGCCTCGGCGCCATCGCCAGTAACGGCCACGATGCGATTCCGCGCGATGGCCAGAACCACCTGTTCACCGTTTGAGACCATCGGGATCTCGCCGGCGCTCAGGCTCGGTTCGCCTTCCCGTTCCCCCTCGTAGGGCACAATATAGGCTTCGCCGCTGGGCAGATTGATCAGGGGTTTGGCGGTTCCCGGCGGGCAGTGTCCGTTGTCGCCGTGTCCGGTCCGGTACCGCAAATCCAGATGGAGCCGGTGTCCGGTGGAAAAGGTAATGTCGGCGGCAACGGCCCGGGTGAGTTCATCGGTCAGGACATGCACCCGCCGGGCCAGGGCGCGATGGTCTTCCGAGAGGGCCGTCTGTTCCATGCCGCGTGTGACACCCGGCATGCTGGCCACCCGCAGTTGGCCGTTACTCTTTTTAGCGGCCATGGCCAATGGCGCGCTGGCGGAGTATTGGGTCATGGCCACAACTATCGTTGAGGCTTCCAACATCTCCGCAATACAGACGCTTCGGCCTTCCATAACGCCATGTACGGGGATGTCCCCGTTATTCGCCCCGGTAGCGGCATAGGCGACCAACGGATGGACCGCGATTCCAATCGCCATGAATCCGGCGCGCCATTCGAGGGCCATCTGCCGCCGATCGCGCCATTCCGGGGTATCCGCAACCTGATCGTGCGGCTCATCAATCATCACCAGGACGTGGTCTCCAGCCACCGGTTCAAAGACGTCTTTCAATAATCGTTCGAGATCAAATCCCATTCGGGTTCACCTGACTGTTTAATCCTCACGCTGACCGCGGGGAATATCAATGGTATAGCTGAACACCCGTGTGGAGGCGGCGGGCATTTCCAACGTGTATTTAACGGTGTCGGCATCGACCTTTTCATACGTACCGCAGTCTCCCTGGTTATCAATTTCCCACCGGCGCGCGTCAAAATTGCGTTTGATTTCCACTTTAACGGGAATCCCGCGCGTATTCTTGACTTCCACCTGGTAGGTCAGGGTCTCGTTCCAACCGGTGATGTTGCCCTTGTGATTGAAGAGGTAATCATCGGTTTTGTAATCCATCAGCTTGGCCTCCACGGTGATGTTTTCCACCGCGCCGAGATTCAGCTCAATATCCTGTCCCACGGGAATATACATGAACGATGATTCTCCGGCATACGACAACGCGGGTGTGTCTTCCTGCGCTTTGTCTGTAAGCGCCCGAAATACTTTCAACATGCCCCCGGGGATCGGGGTGTCTCCCAGGTTGTGCTCCTTGTCATTTTTGTAGCTCAGGAAATGGATCACCTGGTTGCCGTAACGTTCTTCCTCGTATTTGTAGAGATTGACCACGGGGATATCATCGGCTTCAAAACTTGGCAGGCGCTTGGACCATTTATCCGGAATGGTTTCCGTGCCTTCGATGGTATACAGGAAGTATTCGCTCAGCCCTTCCTTGGCAATCTCCTTCGGCGCCGGCGCCATCATGGGCGCGGCTTCCGCGAACTCCATGTCCATCGCGATAAAGGCATTTTTGGCCTTGTACAGCCCTCCTGCCGCGCGTCCCTCGAACCGATAGGGCGGCTGGGGGCGTCCATAGGGATACGACCGGGAGGCCAATTCAGCAATCTGGTCAATAATATTGACCTTGCCTACGATCAGGCGCACCTGCGCGTTTTCGTAGTCTTCTCCACTATTGTTGTTCACACGCACATATCCCTGCAAACGCATCTTCTGCTCATCCGGGGAAAGGGTCCCCATATAGAACGCCCGCCAGGAAAGCCCGCTGGTCAGGTAGGTGATCTCCATTGGCACTTCATCGCCGACGTCGCTGCGGATGCTCCAGATGCCCAGGTTCTTCGTGCGCGGCGGGTAGTCCAGCGACTCGACCGTGAGCCGGTCCGATTGCGCTTTGGGCATGATTTCCAGGCTGGTCGGATCAATCAGGGTGTTGGCCCACGAGAATTCCAGCCGGTTGATCCCGTTGCGCATGGTCAGCGAACGGTTGTCGCGGACCAGGGTCAGGTCGGCGGAGTTGTAGATGGTCAACTGGACCTTGTCACGCTTGGGCAGCGTGACCAGGTCGACCTTGGCCCGGACCAGCCCGGGCGCCAGCAAACTAAGCAGGAAAATAATTCGTAACGTTTTCATGGCGCATCCCTCCTTCATTAGCGGATATTGCGGCGATGGTATTGCATCACCAGTTCTTTTTTGCCGTTGGGGGGCAGGGTGATTTCAAATTCCAGGGTTCCGGCATCCTTGCGGGTATAAGGCATGTTACACTCGTCCATGTCCCATTGGCCGCGGATATGCTGGATCACGGTCAGTGCCGCGGGGGTATCCTTGAAATTTTCCAGTTCGGCGCGTATGACTTCATCGGTGTCATACAGCACGACTTCCCCCTTTTTGTTCCGCCGGATATTGGCGCGTTCTTCTTTCATTTTGCGCTGGGTCACCACAATATCCCGGCTGTCGCCGATATAGACCTTCATCTCGTCGCCCACGGGCACGACGGGGATGTTGTCCTCGCCCAGAAATATCGTGCCGCCATGTCCGTCTTCCTGGAAGACGCGGACTTTCCCGGCCCAGAGCGCGTCTGCGCCCAACTTGTTTGCCGCAGTGTTGGCAATCTCGTACCGAACGGGGATGCCAACATTCTCATCCAGTTGCTCCGGGTCCCAGGGGAGCGCGGACGCGTCAAACTCCCACACCTTTTTGAGCGCCAGTCCGTCCTTCGTGAAGAACAGCATCTGGCGCGTGCCCTCATTACCGACACTCTGCCGGAAGGTGTCCCCGTAATCGAGCATGATCGCGGCATCGGTGAAGTCTTCGCCCGAAAAATTCCGCAGCACCAGGTAGCTGTTCATGGCCAGTTCGGTTTCTTCCTTGTTGGCGGTCAGGGTATAGGTGATCAGGCGGTCAATATCCCGAAGCAGGTAACTGATGCGCACGCGTTCCTCGCGCGCGGCCGTGCTGGAAAGCTCCCAGACGAGGGCGGCCTCATTGGGGGGATAGCTGACATTCAGCAGGGTGACTTCGCCGGGATGGTCCAGGGGGGTAAGGCGTATCGAGTCGATGTCGATACTGACTCCGTTCCAGGAAAAATCCACACTATTGACGCCGGCCTGCAGGGTCAGGACGCGCTCCTCTTCTATAAGGGTCGCCGCGGGATTGTCCAGCCGGATAGAAATGGCCTCCCGTTCAGGAAGGGCCACCAGTTTAATGCGGGCTTGCGCCGTGGAACTCCACAACAGCAGCGCGGGGACCATCAGCGCCGTCCATCGATATCGTGTCTTCATCAAGCACCTCCATATTTTTCGATGAGTGTCGCACAGACGGCGCTGGATGGGAAGCAGGGAAAGAAGAATTCTCAGAAGAGCATCCCCTGCACCTGCCGGGGTAACGGACGGATACACTCCGGATCGTCATGCGCCGCGCTGTTTACATACGGGGTAACCGGCGTGGCCTTCATGTCCTGCCCGGGCCAGGGGGTCAGCAGGGGGATCAGATTAAGCGCGTCCCGTTCATCGCTGAACAGCCATGCGCGATGGTGGTCACGCGCAATGATGACGGGCATGCGGTGATGACTGGGCTGGACAAGCGCGTTGGAGCGTGTGGTGATGATGGCGCTGGTGGGGAGGATGCCGCCCTCCTTGTCCGGCCACTCCTCCCATAGCCCGGCCATGAAAAACGGGCCCCCGGTGTTCATTTGGAACAGCACCGGCTGGGCCGGTTCCGCGCCCCGGCCCTTGCGCCACTCGTAGAAGCCGTTGGCGGGAAGCAGGCAACGCCGACGTTTGAAGGCATTGCGAAAAGCGGGTTTTTCATGCACGGTCTCCGCCCGCGCATTGAACATTTTTGTTCCGATGGACGGGTCCTTGGCCCATTCCGGGACCAGGCCCCATTGTGTGAACGTCAGACGCGGGCGCGCGCCGTCGCCCACAATCGTGGCGACCGGCTGCGAAGGAGTAATATTGTAGCGCGGCGCCAGCGGCGTCTCTGAAAACAAATCCGGCATCAGCGCCAGCAGCTCTTCCAAGCTGGATGTCAGTATAAATCGACCACACAT
>RZZM01000232.1 GCA_009929845.1 Spartobacteria bacterium | reverse complement strand
TTAATACAACTCATACCGGGCCAGGCACCCGTCCAGGCCCCCGTTAACCATCGGAATTTTATGTGACGGCTTCAGCCCCAGCGCTTTCAGCATCGGTCGTTCCCCGAAGTATATATAGGCCTCGGAACCTGTGCAGCGCTGCTTCAGAAAATCCCCGAACTCCTTATAGAAGGCGTGCAGGTTATCCTGCTTCAACCGGATACCGTAAGGTGGATTGCAGACAATCACAACGTCTTTCAATGATGCCATGGCGCAGTAGTCCTTGCGCACGACCTCCACCGCGTCACCGCCCGGCAAGCGACTGATATTCTGCCGGGAGGCCTCGATGGCCTTTGCATCGATATCACTTCCCGCGATCAGGCCGGGGGGCATGGGACGGATCAGGGCATCCGCCTGCGCCTTCATGGCCTCCCAGGCAACCGGATCAAATTCCGGAAGGAAACAGAATCCCTTCGCCTGGCTGAGGTATCCTGCCGGAACCTGGCAATACTTCATATACGCCTCCGCCAGCAGGGTGCCGGAGCCGCACATGGGGTCGTAGAGCGGGCGCGCGCCATCCCACCCCGAGAATTGAATGATGGCCGCGGCCAGTGTTTCCTGCATGGGCGCCTCCACCCCCAACGTCCGATAACCACGTCGATGCAGCGACTGCCCGGAGACATCCAGGCTGATGGTGGCCTTGTCGCCCTGGATATGCAGGTTGAAACAGACGTCCGGGTTATCGGTATCGACATTGGGGCGCTCTCCACATTCATCGCGGAAGCAATCGACCACGGCATCTTTCAGGCACAGCGCCGCGTAGCCGGAATGGCGGATACGGCTATTGGAGACATTGGCATAAATCGCGAATGTGTCGCTCACGTCGAAGAGATCGCTCCAGGGAATTTCCCGCGCACGCTTGTAGAGATACTTCGGACTATGGCAGGTAAAAACCAGTAACGGCGCCAAGACCCGGGTCACCAGGCGCGCCTGATAATTTACACGACAGACCACATCGACCGTTCCCTCGAAATAAACCCCGCGGAAACCCACATGGACATTTTCGGCGCCCAGCGCGTTCAGCTCCGTTGCCGCGGGTTCTTCCAGGCCGGTGCTTACCTGGGCAAAAAACGTATTATTTTCCTGATAGGCGAAGGTCATGGCTTTCGGCTCTTCTGCGCCTGAGTGCGCACCAGTTCAACATATTTAAGTGGCAGGCGGCGTCGCCGGTAATGCGCCTCGACCCGTTCCTCCAGGAAGGCCCAGTCTTCCGGCGATGGCGGTGTATCGTAATCCCAGCGTTCCTCGTCAGAACGTTTGAACTGCCACTTGATAATCCCCGGCCCCGGAAACGTGACGCGCACCTCCCGGCGCACGCCGTCCTCCAGCTTATCCACCCAACCCAGCTTTCGTCTGCTCATAATGTATCTCCTGAAAACCTGAAATCTGAACCGTCAAACCTCCAACCTAATCACCTAAAACCTAATCACCTAATCACCTACAACCTATCCACCTAATCACCTAAAACCTATCCACCTAAAAAAAGGCCGCATCGTTCGATGCGGCCTTTTTTGTACGTAAAAAAACAACGCTTACTTCGTACCCAGCACAGCGTCTTTACAAGGTTTCGCGATGCGGAACTTCACAACTTTCTTGGCGCTGATTTTGATCTTTTCGCCGGTCGCCGGGTTACGACCCCAGCGCGCTTTGCGTTTTACCAGGACCAGTTTTCCGATCCCGGGAATTGTGAATCCGTCTTTTGCGCCTTTGTAGGCCATGTCGACGAGAGCATCCATGCAAGCCTTTGCCTGCACTTTAGTGATATCAGCAGCTTCTGCCATTCCTGTAATGATCTGGGCCTTCGTTTTTGGCTTTGCCATGCACTTACCTCCTTATGTCGGGTTACTGTTCTTACAACCTTAATCGGATTCTTACCCATTAATTACATGAATAGTATCAATCCGTTGAATGCTGTCTACTAAAATGAACGTAAAAACTTAATTTTTTCTTTGTATAACTGACCGTTACGCACACCGGGTGTTAGAGGGGCGCCGGTTATTTTTTGACGAACGGGGACATTTGCCGCAGGCGATCGACCACCCGGGGCATATGTTCGATCACCCAGTCAATATCCTCCTCGGTATTGTAGCGGCTCAGACTGAACCGGGTGGAACCGTGCGCCGCTGTGAACGGGACGCCCATGGCCCGGATCACATGCGAAGGTTCGAGCGAGCCGGAGGTACAGGCCGATCCGGAGGAGGCGGCGATGCCCACCTGGTCGAGTAACAGCAGGATGGCTTCGCCCTCGATGAATTCAAAGCTGATGTTGGTGGTATTCGGGAGGCGGTTGTCCGGGTCGCCGTTGACACGGGTGTCCGGACAGGTGGCCAGGATGCGCGCCTCGAGTTTGTCGCGCAGCCGGGCCACGCGGGTCTGCTCGTCCTCCATGTATTCGCGGGCGAGTTCGCACGCCCGGCCCAGCCCGACAATATAGGGCACATTCTCGGTGCCGGCGCGTTTGCCTCGCTCCTGGTGACCACCGATAATCAACGGGTTCAGCTTGGTTCCCTTGCGGATATATATGGCGCCGATCCCTTTCGGACCATGCAGCTTATGGCCGGAAAGGGAGAGCATATCGACCGGCACCTCCTGCACATTCACCGGCAGCTTGCCGACAATCTGCACGGCGTCGGTATGCATCACCTTGCCGGCCGCCTTGACCAACGGGGCCATCTCCGGGATGGGAAAAATCGTTCCGGTTTCGTTGTTCGCCCACATGATTGTGACCAGAGCGGTATCCCGGTTGATGGATTCCTCCAGCAACTCCAGGTCGAGCCGGCCGCGCGCGTCCACCGGTAATTCAGTGACCTCACAGCCGGCATTCTTGAAATAACGGCATACGCTCAGGACCGCCGGATGCTCCACGCAACTGGTCACGATATGGGGACGCCCGCCCACAGCCTCGACCACGCCGCGAATGGCCATGTTGTCGCTTTCCGACCCGCAACTGGTAAAATAGATTTCTTCCGGCTGCGCGCCGATCAGCCCGGCCACCGAGGCCCGGGCCTCATCTACATAGCGTTTCACCTGCCCGCCAAAAGTATGCATGCTGGACGGATTCCCCCAGTACTCACTGAAGAACGGCATCATGGCCTCAATGACTTCCGGGGCCACCTGGGTGGTGGCGTTATTATCAAGATATACATTTTTCATGGCTACGCTTCTTCAACGATTAAGTCTTCGGACACAAACTGCCGCAACCGGTCCTGCACGACGCTCTTCATGGTGAACGACGCCATTGGACAGTGGGCACAGGAACCGCGCAGCGACACAATCACCTTGTTATCAGCCACGTCAATAAGTTCGATGTCGCCGCCGTCCTGCCGCAACGCCGGCCTGATTTCGCGCTCGATGGTTTCTTCGATGAGTTTGATCTTTTCAATATTGGTCATTCGTTTTTCTCCTGGAGCTTCCGTGGCCTTCATCATTTCGGCCTGTACCCGGTCAATAATTTCCTGAATGTCGTCATGGCAGGAACCGCACCCGCCGCCGGCCTTGGAGTAATTGGTAACCTCCTCGACGGTAGTCAGGTCGTTTTCGCGCACCACCCGTTCGATTTCGGGTTCGGTCACGCCAAAGCAGTTGCAGACCACCCGCCCGGTTCGCTCGGGCGCCTTGGTTGTTTCCCCCGTGCGGTAGTTGCGGATCGCCGCTTCAAGGGCCTCCTGCCCCATCACCGAACAATGCATTTTCTGCTCCGGCAGTCCGCCCAGCTCGTTGACTATATCCTGGTTGGTTATCTTTTCGGCCTCTTCAATGGTCATGCCCTTGATCATTTCCGTCAGGATCGAAGCCGACGCAATGGCGCTCGCGCACCCGAATGTCTGGAACTTGACATCCGCCATACGCCCTTCTTCATCCAGTTTAAACATGAGTGTCAACGCGTCGCCGCAGGCCATCGACCCTTCTTCGCCAATGCCGTCCGGCGCATCGATAACACCCACATTCCGCGGGTTCAGAAAATGTTCTTTTACTTTTTCTGTATAGTCCCACATGCTCTGTCTCCTTATATCTTTCGTGTAATATACAGGGATACGCCCGTTTTGCACGCTGTTTATCCATGAGAAATCACACTTTATCAGGCCTGAGAAAACTCTTTCTACATTAATGTTTTACGAAGGCAGGTCCGATAGGTTATGTTAATAGACAGAAGAAAAGCTGTGTAGAGAAAGAAGGTACAGGACAATGTCAAAATGGGATTTTGCCAAGCCAACCATCTGCATTGATATTCCGCCTGACGACGACCTCCGGTTCAATGGGGAAGGAGACGACGCGCAGTCGCCGGACTTCTCCGAGTTTGTGCCCAGCACCCATCAGCGGCTGATTGGGGAGAACCTCGGCAGCGCCGAATTTCAATGGCTGCTGCAGAGTGTGTATGACGCCGTGCTGATCTCCTATACGGACGGTCGCATCGCCAGCGTCAATTCACGGGCGCTTCAATTTTTCCGTTGCGCGCGGGAGACCTTCAGCCACGACAGCGTGCTGGACCTTATTTCCGGCGCCCACAGGAACCTGCTCAACACCATCCGTGACCATGTCAGCGAAGACCAGTTTGCGCTGGTTCAAGCCTATTGCGCGCGCGATGACGGCACCTTCTTTCCCGCGGAAATATCCGTCAATATCCTCCACTGGCATCAGAATGATTATCTGTGCTTTTTTATCCGTGACATTACCCGCCGCAAACAGGCTGAGAAAAAGATGGCGCAGTATGCGCAGGAGCTGGAGCACAAGACCCAGCAGTATGAGGAAGACCTCACCATGGCGCGTGAGATTCAGATGGCCATGCTTCCGCGACAGTTTCCCGTGTTTCCCGTGACCGCCGCACCGGAAACCTCCGCGCTGAAATTCAACCAGGTCTATATCCCCAGCGGATTGCTCGGCGGCGATTTTTTCCGTATCCTTCCGGTTTCCGGCAGACGGGCCGGCATCCTGATTGCGGATGTGGCCGGACACGGCATGCGGGCCGCCCTGGTGGTCGCCACCATGCTGGGCCTGATCGAGCAACTCGCTGAAGAATGCGCAGACCCCGGCGCCTTCCTTACAGAATTGAACAAGGCCCACACCCGGGTCTTCGTCCGAAGTCACGAGTCCATGTTTGTTACCGCCTTCTACGGCGTCATTGATGTGGGCAGCGGCGAGATGCTCTACGCCACCGCGGGCCATCCCTACCCCTATCGCATCCGCCGCAAGGACAGAAATATTAAACCTCTCGAATTTTCAGGGAAGGGCGCCTGCCCCGCCATTGGCCTCTTCGAAGAGGCAGAATACGGATACGACACCACAACACTCACCCCCGACGAGATGATCCTGCTCTATACAGACGGAGTCACCGAATCACGCAACGTCCAAGGGGAAGATTTTTCAGATGTACGCTTCAAGCAATACCTCATGGCCAACCTGAATAAACCTACGCAGCGCCTCCTGAATGAATTACAGGACGATATCCGTCAATTTACCTCGCTCCCCGATTTCCAGGATGATGTCTGCCTGCTCTCCGTGGAGTATACCCCCTGATTCCGTCCGGCGGGGCCCGGCCCCGTTGGCGGCGTCGCGGAAGAAACGAAAACTTACCACATAGTAATCCTTGATTTCCCCAAAAAACTCGCTAGCTTGCCCGCTCACGTTATTACCGGACAATCACTATGGAAAAGAATACACGAAAAGAAATCGCGCGACGACGCACGTTCGCCATTGTCTCGCACCCTGACGCGGGCAAGACAACATTGACTGAAAAATTCCTGCTCTACGGAGGCGCCCTCCACCTGGCCGGCTCCGTCAGCGGACGCAAGAACCGCCGGACCACCACGTCGGACTGGATGGAACTGGAAAAACAGCGAGGCATATCCATCAGCTCGACCGCGCTTCAATTCGACTATCGGGGCTTTCGCGTCAACCTGCTGGACACCCCGGGACACAGGGATTTTTCAGAGGACACCTACCGGGTACTTACAGCCGTCGATGCGGCAGTGATGGTGGTGGACGCGGGCAAAGGCATCGAGAGCCAGACGCGCAAACTCTTCGAAGTCTGCCGACGGCGCGGGGTGCCGATCTTTACCTTTATGAACAAGATGGACCGGCCGGCGCGCGACCCTCTCGAATTGCTCGACGAACTGGAAACGGTGTTGGGGATCAAGGCCTATCCGGTGAACTGGCCGTTGGGCGCCGGGGCGGACTTCCGGGGCGTGTGGGATCGGCGCACCAGCATGGCCCATCTCTATGAACGGACCACCGGGGGCGCCTACCGTGCGCCTGTATTCATTGGCGGACTCGCGGACCCCCTCGTCCGCGACCGGCTCGATGCCACCACCTACCAGACCGTTTGCGAAGAACTCGAGATCCTCGACGGCGCCGGCGCCGGATTCTGTCCGCAAGAAGTGCTGTCCGGCCAAACCACACCCGTCTACTTTGGCAGTGCCCTGAACAATTTCGGCGTTCAACTGCTGCTGGATGGCTTCCTCGATCACTCCTCCGCCCCCACCCCGCGGCGTGCCAGCCAAGGGCTGATCGAACCTGACCACCACGCCTTTTCCGGGTTTGTTTTCAAAATCCAGGCCAACATGGACCCCCATCACCGTGACCGGATCGCCTTTATCCGGATCGTCTCCGGACGCTTTGAACGCAACATGTCCGTCATTCACACCCGCACCGGCAAACCGGTTCGGCTCACCAACGCTACGCGGCTCTTCGGACAGGAACGCGAGACCGTCGACGACGGCTATCCGGGCGATGTCGTCGGGATTATCGGCAAGTCCAGCTTTGCCATAGGCGACACCCTCACCGAAGACCCGGCGATTGAATACCATGAAATCCCCCGGTTTGCGCCGGAGTGTTTCGCCTATCTTGAAAATCCGTCGCCCGCTGATTCCAAACGGTTCCGCAAAGGGCTGGAGCAACTCCTGCAGGAAGGGGTCGTCCAGCATTTTGAGTTACGGGACGCCACACGCAGCGCGCCCCTGCTGGGGGCGGTCGGGCCCCTTCAATTCGAGGTGGTCCAACACCGGCTGCGCGATGAATACGGCGCACAATCACGCCTGGAAAGCGCCCCCTGGACCATTACACGCTGGTTGCCGGACAACGCCGACATCCCCGACAACAAACTCCCCCACGGCGCACGGCAAGCGAACGACAGCACCGGGCAACGCGCCGTTCTCTTTCCCACGGAGTGGCACCTGACGAACTTTCAGGAACACAATCCCAACGTCTTCCTGAGCGACCAGCCGGGTACGGATGCCCGAGAGCGCGGAGCCCCAGCGCCGCAATAACGCAATCGCTTTGTGATGCGTATATGTGAGCCCGCTTGCAGGTTTCGCGGTCCGTTGTATAGACGTCAACCTGCACGCATACCGAGCCGCGAGCGCACAGCAAGAACATCAGAACTCCTTACCTCGTGGAAGTTAACGTGACACCAAGGTGTAGTCCTGGGCTGGTTATCCCGGGGTTCGCTGAATCATAATCGCACTCTTTTCTCGCCGATCCCTCCGGAGGTTGCTTCGCGGGGATGGGTGAAGGGGAGGGTCATTGTCCTCAATGACCGGGGTAGCCATGTGGCCTTCCGTT
>RZZM01000231.1 GCA_009929845.1 Spartobacteria bacterium | reverse complement strand
CATGCCATCGCCGTTGTCGTGAATAATGATGACGACTTTGCCGGAACGCTCTTCCGCCCGCAGGGAAACACGCAGCCCGGCGCCGCCATGTTTGAAGGCGTTGTCGAGCAGGTTGTGAAGAATCCGTTTGAGGACATCCGAATGGACAGCGGCATAAAGCGAGGGGTCGGGAACTTCGACATCCAGGACAGCGTTTCGGTCGGAACAGACGGCCTTGAAATTCCCTTCAAGCGCACGGAAGAGTTCGGCGAGCTCGGTGCATGCATCCCGTTCCGGAGCACTGTTTTCCAGGTGATATCTCAGGTTTTGCAGCATATGTTCCAGGTCGGCAAATGCCCGGTCGATGGCCTCGGAAAAACGGATGCCCTTCTCATCGTCTTCCCGCAGGCTGTAGCGTTGGATCATTTGATGATTGAGTTTGATGATGGACAACGGAATTTTCAGGTCATGTTCGAGACCGCGCAGCATGAGCAGACGGTTGTAGTCCCGTGACTGAATGAGCGTGCGGCAGATGAACAGGATGAGGGCGAAAAGGAACTGGATGGAGAAGCCCAGGAAAGCGATGTCGAAATAAAACGGGAGCAGCCCGACAGCTTCCGGGTGGGTGCCCAAAAATACATAATAAGCGATCAGACCATCGGAAACGGCATGAACCAGGAAGATGCTTTTGCCGAATGGCTTTTTTGTCAGCACGGCAAAACCCAGAATCCATATAAACAGCAATATGCGGTAAAGCAGGACCAGCGGAAGGAGCACAAGCGTTCCCTGGGAGAGCGTGGTTACCGCGTAGTTAATCAGCATCAGCAGGATATAGCCGGCAAGGGCGGGATAGAAAAGCCGCCGGGGCCGCACATCGAAGAACAGCCCATAGATCAGAAACAGGGAAAACGAAAATCCGAAAGTGGTGATAAAATCCCAAAACGGGAATTGGGCGGCCGGGACCGGCAGCAGCATGGCGCCGATCGCTGATGAGTCCGTGAGCGCGATTTTTAATACGCAGAAAAAAAAGACGAGCAGTACGGCGACACTGAGCTTGTTCAGACGTTTGTGAACCGCGGAAACAACCAGATTCAGCAAGCCCAATGTTAAGACCACCAGGGTGAGGAAGCTGTTCAGTTCGCCGGCCATTCGCTGTTGCCGCCGAACTGTCGTGCTGCGTCCCAGGTAGGCCCGGATGCCCTGGGCTGAATCCCCTTCAACGCGAAAGGCCTGCGCAAGCGAAAGTGGAGGAATGACAAATTCCTTGCTTCGCATGGCGGGGTCATATCCAGGCCTTTGCGCGTCGATGTTCTGGGAAACCGGGTTCCCGTTCACGTAGATTCGGTGCGGGAAGAAAAGGTTCCCGATCGTCAGGGTTAGCGGCTCATTGCTGTTGTTGGCGATGCTGAAGCGGACCGAATCATCGGCGGGTTCAGGCAGGATGAGCGGATGCAGGCGGTCATCGAATCGGGCATCGACGAGCAGCGGTTCCGGCGTCACCGGAATGCGGCGCGACAGGGTGGTGTCGAGGATGCGCACCCCCTGGAAAACGGCCGTCGGAATTGCGAAATACAGCGCGAGAAAAACAGTAATGAGCGCGGCTTTGTATGGGATGCTGCATTTCATGCTGTTTTCAGTCCCCAATGTCCAGGGTATATCCTTCGCCGTAGTTAGATCGAATATGCACGGTTGTACAACCGAGTTCCCGAATGCTGTGACGGGTGCGGGTTACCAGCGCGCGGAACCTTTGGCGGACATCGATCCCCCTTTGAGCTTCGTGAGCGTCAATCTCTTCGGGGGGCAGCATCTCACCAAGCAGATGCTTCTGGTATAACGCATCGAGCAGCCTGAATTGACTGGGGGGGAGCACCATATACTTCTCGCCGTGATGCATTTCGCCGGAGATGCGATCAATCAGCAGCGGGCCGATTTTCAGGCATGCATTGGAAGTTTCCCGCTGCTGGATGGCGTTGATTTTATACAACAGCTCCATCATATCGAACGGCTTGGTGATATAATCATCCGCGCCGGCTTCGTAGCAGACCCGTTTGCTGGCCCGGTCCGAGAGCGCCGTCAACATAATGATATGCGGGTTGCGGCCTTCGCTCCTCAGAAGCGGAATCAACTGCTCGCCCCGTCCATCCGGCAGCATGAGATCCAACAGGACCAGCAAGACGCTATGTTTTGCATGGGCTTTTGCCTCTTGAAACGTATTCGCCTCAAAAACCGTATGTCCCTCAATCTCCAGCAGATCGACAATACTGCGACTCAATTCCCGATTGTCTTCTACAAGCAGAATATTCACATCATGGTCCACCTATACACGGGGATGTGGGGCTCATTTAGCAACCTTCCGTCTATTTGTCTTTGCAGCGCCTTTTGTCCGATATGTTGCCCCTCGCTCGCGGACACCAAAGCCAATCTGCTTGCGGAGCGACTCCGACGGGCTCATCAGTTCCCGCAGCGCATCAAAGACCACCCGGAACTGCTTGTCGTACTTCTTCTCCAATTCCTCCAGCTTGAGGGCCAGATCGGCGCGCGACGCCAGAATATGCCGCAACCGGGCAAACGTCCGCATGATGGTGATATTGACAGAAATCGCGCGTTCGCTATTCAGCACACTCGACAGCATAGCGACACCTTGTTCGGTGAAAGCCATGGGCGGATAGCGTAGTCCTCCCCACGAACTTGAGGTGCCAATTTGGCACCTCAAGTCTGTAAGCTCCTTGTTATCAAGGACAAACATAAAGTCATCGGGAAATCTTGTGATGTTGCGCTTCACCGCGCGTTTCATCGCCTTGGTTTCGACGCCGTACAGCGCGGCCAAATCCCGGTCCAGCATCACCTTCTGCCCTCGAAGCTGAAGAATCATGCCCTCGATCCGTTCCGCCGGAATCAAATCGTTACTCATTCCGTTTTCTCCAACATAATCATCGTCATAGAACCTCATTAAATGGCATATCCGCGCAGATCAAGGCAAGCGTTTTCACCCGCATTTTCGCCATTGCGGGAACTTGCATGTTGCGGTTTTTTTATCCACTTACGAAGAGATACCGCACCTGGCCCCATTTGATTTTCTATACGCCCGGGCTCTACGGAGTAGCCGCCCTCCAGAGGCTGTTTCGGCGAATGGAGTTCTCCCAACACGCCTTGCGAGCGGGATGGAAACATGCTAACAGGTCGCGGTCATTATTCACCCGAGAATCCTTCCATCCGGTAAAAGGCCTTGCCGTCTTCGGCAGGCATGCTCCAGATCAGTGGAGAACCGACATCATTCCAGTTCGTAGAAGTCAAATCAGGGCAGGTTCTGGGTTGCAGGGTCAGATGGATGGTTTGGTTGCTTGTAACAGCGACCATGGCGCAACCAAAAGCGAGATTGCCGATGTTGCTGGTCGTATAAAGCCCGAACAAATCAGGATAGTCCAGAATCGCGCCATAGGTTTGGCGGTCATCGCGGGACGGGTCCGCCCCACTGAGCGCTTCAATGCCGTCGTCATATTGGTCGGCATCAGTATTCGCGTTGGTCGGACAGGAACCGAGCGGGTATTCCTGTGCGGTGGTCAGTCCATCGTTATCGGGATCGGATGCCGCCGCCGCTTCGAGATCATTGGTCCAGCCATACAGCGCAAGCCACCATATGGGGATGCCCTGGCTCGTGCTCGACGCGCTGAAAGTAACCTGCAGTTCAGAATCCGATT
Organism: Spartobacteria bacterium; assembly: GCA_009929845.1. GTDB lineage: Bacteria > Verrucomicrobiota > Kiritimatiellia > RZYC01 > RZYC01 > RZZM01. The sequence continues at coordinate 3,920 of RZZM01000231.1, read as the reverse complement.
GCAGGTTTTCCCAGGTAAAGGATGGCGTCGCCGCCGCACATTCACGGCCATTGGTCAGGATGGAGTCGACCTCCCAATATGTTTCAGCGAAGAACAGGAAGGTGATGTTTGCGCCGCGGTTGGTGACGAAGCTGCCGGACGGCTCGACGCTTCCATGGGGTCCCGCCGTTGCGGTGACAACTACACTGTTTGTGTCGGGATAGTGATAGGCCGCAATGCGCATGCTGACATTATCCTTAAGGTTTTCATGCCAGAAGTCGTAATCGTAACGGTGATAAACACCGCCCCCGAAGGCGCCGAAATCGAGGATTTTCCATTCATCAGGAATGTTGGCCATAAGCCCGCGTTTTTCTGTATCAATCTGGGCATCGCAGAAAAGGAGCAGGGGTGTCGGTCCGCTGATGATTCGGCCTGTTTCATGATTGTAGATGACCGCCCCCCTGTGCAGATTGCTTGATGCGTAGGCGCCGTTGGTTGTCCAGCTCAGCGGATTGATGCACAGCGCGTTCGAGCTGCTTACCATCGGCCCCGGCTCGCATCCGAACGCCTGTGTGTTAAAAGAGATCACCACACCGGTGTCGGCTGCGCCCTGAGCGCCTGTAACGCCCGTGTCGGCCAGGTCGGCATCCGTAATGGTTTCGCCGATGAGATAAGCCGCAATCAGTCGTTCGGCGAGCAATGCATTTCCAGGGAATACATCGGAGATCAAAACCTTCAATGCCCGCGACCCCTGGCTGTGCCCGGCGAGTATGAACGAACGCTCAAGCCCCGGATTGATGTTCGTGATGTAATACTGAAATGCGTCTTTAACATCCTCTTGTCCGCGCGTATAATCCGGGGTTGCCGTTTCTCCGCCTGTTGAAAACTGACGGTAATAGGGAGCATAGACATTCGCCTCGTCAAAAAAGATCGACGCCTGTGCCTGATAAATGCTTTGAGCCAGGCCGCGATCCTCTTCGTTGTTCACATCCATATATCCACTGGGGTCCGCGCTGACGGTTGGATAAACGTAAAAGACGTCTACCGGTTTATTGGATGTTGCCGGCATGATCCAGTTGTGCGAATCGCTGTAATCAGGGCTCTGGGACCAGGCGGCACCAAGCGGCAGGAAGAGCGCCGCCAGCACCCGGGCCATCATCCTTTCACTGCTTCTCATCAGCTTTATCTTCCGCATTATAGGCCTCGATCCGCTTCCGGACATTTTCCGTCAGGTTGTTGAAGAAGAAGGCATAGTCAAAGCGATGATACACCCGGTCGGACCAACGTCCCAGATTCACCAGGTCAATCCGGTCGGATTTCGGGGTTTTCATGTCATCGACAATCAGCACACTCTTCTCCTCGTCAATGTGGGCGCCCGTAAAGTTGGGAATTTCTTCGATCAGTTCCCCGGTGGCGTCATTGAAAAATTTGGCCCCCTGATTGGCCTCTGGACCAGCGGGCGTGGCATCGGTCTTCCAGTTCAACGGGTTGATCAGGACCACCTTGCCGGGATACAGGACCGGCGAAGGTCCGGCATCGGGTCCCTCGGTATTGTAGCTGATGATTATGCCCGTATCCGTTTCCCCCTGGGCCGGCTTCATCCAGACATATTCATCCAACTCCTTCACAGGCACGGAGTATCCGATTACATATGCCGCCACCAGGCGTTTTTGCAGGGCTTCGTCATTGAATCGTTTGCGCATCAGGTTGATCAGGGCCATGGACCCCTGGCTGTGCCCGGCAATGATAAACGGACGATCAGGATTGAGGTGGGTCAGGTAATATTCAAACGCCCGTTCAACATCCCCCGCGCCGACCTGGAAACGCGGGTCCAGGAAGGGATCGTTTCCATCATTTCCCGCCTTCATGCTCTGGGTGGCGCCGGACTGCTGACGATAAAACGGGGCAAAAAGGTTGGCGTGCGGCGAATAGACCGCGGCCTGCGCCTCCAGCAGCCCGGCGGCATTGGCCCGGAGCGCCGGATCGGAAATGTCCATGTTTTCGGGGTCGGTTCCGGAGTAGATGGTCGGATAGACATAAAACACATCGATCGCCTTATCGGTCGCATCGGGCTTGGCCAGCCACGCGCTATCCACGGAATAGTCGGGAGCCGCCGGGATACCCCCCGTCGGCTGCTCGGCAAAGGAACACCCGCACATTACCATACCGCCCGCGACAACCGACCCGATCAATGTTTTCTCTTTCATTGGTTTTCCTTTCATCGTGTGTAAAACCGTCAGTGTACAGCCAACAGTTTACCCGCGCTTCCAGGAAATATGCAGGAATCAATGATTACGATGCGGTAACCTTTTCCAATCTTAACATGGTTCGCGGCATGTTCCGATAGTGCTTCAACAGAAAGCCACATTCCTTGTTCATATTGCGCTTCCCGATCTCTCGCAGCGTCCATCCAACGGCTTTATGAATCAGGTCATGGACGTCTGAAACAAGCGTTTCCGTGATCTTCAGCGTCTCCTCATAATCACCACGCTTGATGAAGTGGAAGGTCGACATGATCGCAATGCGACGACCCCTCCGCATAATCCCGCAGCGCATCGCGGATTTCCTTTAGCCTATTCGTAGTCATTTCCCATCTCCGCGTTGCTCTGCTCTGCGCGATACATAATCTCCCATGGCCCACCCCCCTATTTCACCGGCCAACTAAAAATCCACACGCATCGGTTTTTTCAACACCAGACCGAATACCATCGAGATCAGGAACAGCGCGACAATCCAGTGGATGTCCCAATGGCCGATGCGGAAATGGCGGCGGGGATACGCCACGCGGATAGATTCCCATGCGGCATCGGAGGGCAGAGCGACTTCTCCAGGATTCTCCAACGCCGCCCAGAAACCGGACACCCGCGCGGGAGAAACCTGCACCAGGTCTTCCGATATCACAATGGCCTTGCGAACCGATTCCCCGTCGGCTTCAGTCTCCAGCCAGGCGGCGGCATCCGGGGCCAACGCTTTCACCCGCCAAACCATCATGTGCTCCGATCGCACGGCAACGCCCGGTGTTTCAACAAGCAACGAAGGGGAAGCGACCAGCCGGTTCTTATCCGCAAGGGGTTGCTCTTCCCCCATTCTGGCGTGGACCAGCGCGCTTTCTCCGGGGCGCAACGGTCGCCATTCAAACCACCCTGCCAACTGGAACAGCAACAGGACTAACGGCACAAAAAGTAAAAAAAACGGCTTAATGGCAAAGCGCAGGTAGCCCCCCGTAGAGAGCAGGACCCTTCCGAAAATGCCAAATACGCTCCATACATCATGACGGAACAGGCGAAATTCAAGTACACGCGCAAAGACCACCTGCTTGGCGGCGGTGAGACGTTCCTGGCTGGAGAAGTATTTGAATATCAACAAGGCAAAAAAACCGACAAGCGCAGATATCCAGACCAGGGCCAGCCATGGCGACATCCCTCTGAATGGCGCCATCAGCGCGTAACTGAGGGCATACATGATTTTGTTTATGATATTGGCCATCTATATCACCTGTCTGCTCATTTCTTCCACTCCACAAGGAACGGTCGGGGTTTATCAGGGATCGCATCCTGCCAGGTCCCGTCAGAGAGCATCACCAGGGCGTGCTCCCCTTTTTCTCCGGCGTTATTGGGCTCCCCGGTCGCCCAGTTGCTGTAGCCCGCCTTCTCGCCCGACAACCATTGCCAGTCGTCCTCCTTGTGCGCGTCGCTGCCCCCCAACCACGCTGTGATGCCGGGGAACAGAAATTCTTTCTGCACCCAGGCCTGCTGCTCCGCCGACGTGATGGCCGCCAGGTCCCCATTCACCTGCAGGGCGTAAGCGCGCGCGGCGTCCCGGTCCATGAACAGCGGACAAAGCGCGTAATACCTGCCTTCATATTGTTTCGCATGGGTGCGGAGCGCTTTGGGTGAAACCTTCAGCTCCCTGAACATATCCGTCCACTCCGGGATGGCCAC
>RZZM01000230.1 GCA_009929845.1 Spartobacteria bacterium | reverse complement strand
CCACGGCAGCACAGAGTATGAGGCTCGTTGTAATGCCTTCAGACTGCCGCGCACACACAGGAAAATATCGATCCCATCATGCTCCCTCCCCTTTTTGAGCTTATGCGCCATTTGTGGCCATTTCAAAGCAGTTCAACTCGTCCTGCAGAGTGTGATTTTCACATTGTGCAGCACATCAGCAGTTATGATACTTTATATCAAAAGAAAGGAACCACAGATGGACACAGATGAACACAGATTTAGATTAAAAGAAGAGTCATTTGAAGTTATTGGATGTGCGATGGAAGTCATCAACATCCTTGGTCATGGCTTTTTGGAAAAGCCATATGAGAATGCACTTGTCGTTGAGTTTGGATTACGAGACATACCCTGCAAGCAGCAATCTCGTTATGATGTTGTTTATAAAGAAGTAAAGGTAGGAGAATACATCCCTGATTTGATTGTATATGATCAGCTGGTAGTTGATACAAAAACCATCGAGCATATTACTGATCATGAAAAGGGACAGATGATTAACTATCTTAAGATAACTGGACTAAAGGTAGGCCTGATCATCAATTTCAAACACGCCAAACTGGAATGGGAGCGTATTGTTCTGTAAATTCTATCTGTGTTCATCTGTGTCTATCTGTGGTTAAACAATAGATAGGAACCACAGATGGACACAGATGAACACAGATTTAGATTAAAGGAAGAGTCATTTGAAGTTATTGGATGTGCGATGGAACATCCTTGGTCATGGCTTTTTGGAAAATCATAGAACGAAGCACTGATCATGAAAAGGGACAGATGAAAAAGACCGGCTTGCGCCGGAATTTTATTCCCCCTACGCTCTCTTCTCTCGCGTTCTTTCGCGTTCTGAAGTTTACCCGCCGTAGTCACCGCAGGGCGGGACGCAGGAGGGCGGTGAATTAAAAAAATCCTGTATTTCCTGTTAATCCTGTCTAAAAAACGGGCTATTGAGAGCAGGCTGAACTGAACTGCAAGCCTTTTCCCGCCTTGGGATTATGCGTGATATTTTCCGGCCGGAGGCGTCGCAAATCAATGAAAATGACGGGACCCTGCGACGGACATGCCGACCGCAGGGTCCCGTATATTCAAATTAGACTTTTCTCAGGCTACGTACTCGACAACCTCGTTAACGGGGCTGTCCCATTCCCATCATCGGGTTTGCGGGAGGCTTGAGACTGTCGTCGGAATACTTGATGTCGGCACTGCTTTTGAGTTCCTCAAGATACTCCTGGATACCTTTCTGGCGGCCCTGGGCCATCAGACCATCGGAGATACGCTCTTTGACATCTTCAAACTCCAATTCATCGGGCTGCGTGTGCTCTGTGACCTTGATGATGTGGTAACCGAAACGAGTTTCAACCACAGGACCCACCTCGCCGATTTCCTGGCTGAACGCCGCTTCTTCAAAGGGCTTGACCATTTGGCCGCGGCCGAACGAACCCAGGGAGCCGCCACGGGCCTTGCTTGGGCAGGTCGATTCCTGCCCGGCCAGGGCCTCGAAATCGGCGCCTTCTTCAATCTGTGTGCGAATCGCTTCGATCTTCGCCTTCTTCTCGGCCTTGGCTGCATCGTCATCGGTCGGCTCGAATCCAATCAGGATGTGACTGGCGGTCACCTGCTCAGGCTGTACGAAACGCTCTTTGTTCTCTTCGTAGAACGCGGTCACTTCTTCTTCGGAAGGTTCGTTGAGATTTTCCAGCTTGGCCTTGATCATCTTGTTGATTTTCAGGTCGAGGGAAAGGGCTTCTTTGAATTCATCGGCGGTCATGCCCAGATTCTGCAGGTGCTCATCCATCGTCGCGCCGGGAGGCAGTTGGGCGGTCAGGGTGCCAACGCCTTCTTCGTATTCCTCATCGGTCAATTCCACTTTTTCATCCTCGACGGCGGCCATCAGCAGGGACTTCACAATCAGGCTGTCCAGAATCTGCGGGGTCATCTGGGCCAGCATCCGCTGCATTTGTTCAGGCGGCATGGGCTGGGGCGAACGCGAGGCAAAACCCATAAATTCGCGGTTTAGTTCCGCCTGGGTAATCTCGTCACCGTTCACCGTGGCCAGCACCGTACCCGGCGCAACAGCCTGCACGGGAGGCGGCGCGGACATCGCGATATCCTTGGCATCAGAAAATTTGAAATCTTCAAGGTTCTGAGCGCCTGAAGCGGGTTCCGACTGCTCCGCCTTACCGCAACCCGCAAACATCATCGCCGTGGCAGACAACGCCACCGCTGCAAATATTCCCTTGCTCTTTACGAAAAATCTCTTGCTATTCATTCTATGTAATCCTTCCTTAATCAAGTGATGTATCTCTCTGTGCTCTATTTCACACAGAAAAGGCATCCTGAACTTCAGACCGGCGACTGTCAAACTCTCTTTGCAGAAGTTTTTCAATCGGGGACGGGCCATTTAAACGCCCCGTCCCGCATGAAATGGAGTATTTGCTCCACACTCTGCGCGGCCTTGCGCTCCACCGCCTCCACGGTATTGAAGGCATTGTGGGGGGTAAAAATGGTATCCAGGCGCTTTGACAACGTTCGCACCGCCACAAACCCCGAGTCCTCACATGATCTGTTTTCCCGCAAAATCACCGCAAACTCATTTTCGCGGTCGTAGACATCGATCCCCACGCCACCAAGCCTGTTTTCTTCCAGCAGTCGCAACAAATCGCCCGGCGGGGACATCTCGCCACGGGCAATATTCACAAAAATGGCGGAGGGTTTCGCCCGCGAGAGCCGTTCGTAGTTAAAGTAGGCCCTGTTCCGTTCGGTCAGATTCATGGCGCAGACAATAATATCCGCTTGCGCCAGCCCTTCGTCAATGTCCACATATTCGACATCTTCATAACGCTCGACCAAATCCACGCCCCACACAAACATCCCCAACGCCATCCCCAGACAAACAATTTCATAGCCGATATTTCCGACCCCGACGACGAGGAGGATCTTCTCCATGCATTCGCTTCCGGTGATGCCATCCCGATGAAAGGTATTGAACTGGGCTATCTGTTTGGGAAGTTTTCGCAGCAGGCCCATCCAATGCAGCATGGCCTGCTCGGCCACCGCCCTTGCGCAATAGAGCGGCAAATATCCGCAGGGAATATCTGGCCGACCGGCGGCGGCCCGGTACGCGGTCAGGTGATCATAACCCGCGCTGCGTGAAAGAAGGGCGACATCACCGCCCCACGCGAGCGGAAGATCGGATTGTGTACGGATACTGATGATCGGCGCGGGCGGGATGGTATCCCCCTCTTCCTGTATGGTCTTATAGGTGTAGACCGCCTCAAACTGATCCGCCACCTGCGCCCTGATCGCGGCCGATTCCTCTTCAAACGCTTCGTAAAAAATGACATCCGGCATTTTCATTCTCCAATCTGTAAACAACTCATGGCAAGCATACCCACCCCCCTCAACAGAAATCAACCGGGAAGTTCCCTGAAAAGCCTTCCGTGGATAGTTGTGAATAGCATTGACAAAATTTTGCTAAATACTACTGTTAACTTCAAAAATAGTGTCCGGTAGTCGCCTGATAGGCCGCGAATTACCTAACGCATGCACGGAAGGCAGCGTTTCAGCAGGGCGACGGCACGTTGTTAGAGGTGCGACATGGCAGATGATATTGACACATTTGATGAGGAACTGACAGAAGAGCTTGGCGCATCGCGTGCTGCGCGGCCATCCACGGACACCAACATTTTTATTCAGTTGCTGGTCGGTCTGATTGGTACAGTAGCTGTCTATTTTGCGGTGGGCCCGTTGCAAGGCGGCAAGCTGAAGTACCTGTTCGCGGTCATCCGCGAACGTGGTCCGGTGCAGTACGCGGAACTCTTCATGGCCTTCATGATCATTGCCTTCCTGGTCATGAAATCCCGTATTGTGCGCTCCCAACTGCGTGTCATCGGCGATGGCCCCATCCCGCGGGATCTTGACCTCACCGACGATGAACAAATCCAGGACCTCCGTCATACCATCGGCCAGAGCGAGGCCTTCAGTTGGAGCATCACCCTCAACCGCCTCGACCGCCTGCTCGCCCTCTGGCTCGGCTCCAAGGATATCGGGCGCGTAGCCGACTGGCTGGGCTCGGAATCCGAACGCGACACTTCGGCGTTTGACTCGACCTATGCCACCGTGCGCGTGCTCATCTGGGCTATCCCGATCATGGGCTTCATCGGAACGGTGATGGGGCTGGGCAACGCGATCGCCGGGTTCGGTGACTTCCTTTCCGGCTCCGCCGAACTCAGCCAGATCAAGGACGCCATCGGACAGGTGACCATGGGCCTGGGTGTCGCTTTCGACACCACCCTCCTCGCCCTCGTCCTCTCCGTCTTCGTCATGTTCCCGCTTTCGTCCATCCAGCGCCGCGAGGAAAACCTGTTTGTTGAAATCGACAACTACCTCGATGACAATCTCGTCTCCCACCTGCCCTCTCCCGAACAACAACCCCTGGTCATCGAAAATCTCGAGGATTCCATTGAAGCTGCCTTCCGCCGCTATATCCCCGACCCCGACCGCTACGACGAGGTATTCACCCGCTCCATCGACCGCGCCTCGCAGCTCGTCGAGGAACGTTTCTCCGATCTCGCCCAAGGCTATGAAAGCACCCTCCACGATCTTACCGACCGCCTCACGGGCAGCGTCTCCGGGGTCAGCGACGCCCTCGAAGGCGCCCTCAAAGGCATCGTGGGCGACCTCAAGGGCGAAGAAGAAAAACTCCTCGCCCTGCGCAACAAGGCCGCCGACCAGGAACTGGAGCGCTTTGGCGGCATCATGAAGGAACTCTACAAATCCGCCGACGACCTGGCCGCACGCTACCACGACACCGCCGCCGACCTCCGCCAGGCCACCATCGACAGCTCCGAAAAATCCATCAAGGCCGCCAACGAACTCGCCTCCCGCATGGAAGAGGTCCAGCGCCTCGCCGCTGGCATCGAAGACCTCCTCCACATCGAAAAGGCCGTCGGCAAAAGCCTCGAAAGCATTGCCGCCTCCGAAGATTTCCAGAAAACACTCGCGGACCTCCGGCAACACCTGGCATCCACCGACGCCTTTTGCACCAAACTCAGCCGGCCGCGCGTCATCATGCTGCGTGAAGAGGTTGCCGAAGGATAGCCGTGTCGCCCGCACGGAGAACGATAAACTATGGCCAAAAAAGAAAAGAAGGGAAACGATCAGGACCTGTCTTCTTTTATGCCCATTCTCATGCTGACCATTGGGTCCCTGGTCTTCCTCCTGGTGGTCAACACCATCATCATCATGAGCAACCCTGAGAATGTCCGCATCTCCTCGGTGGTCCGCTCGGCCATCTATGTCCCTCCCGAAGAGGGCGGCACCGGCACCGAAGGCGGCGCCCCCTTCCCCTTCGGCAACGAGCACAAGGAACCGTCCTATATTGACGTCTATCGCGACCGCCTGATCGTCTATCCCGGCGGCGAAATCGTGCCCGTACGCGACCTCGAAATCCCCGGCAACGCCGTCGAGCGCCTTCTCACCCGCCTCGACGCCGTCAAAGACGAGGAATACGTCGTCCTCCTCGTCCGCCCCTACGCCGCGCGCATCGCCCGCCGCCTGCGCACCCTCATTAAAGAACGCGGCATCGACGTCGGCCACGAACTCTTTGAATCCGACCGTGAACCCAACTACGAACAGGTCAAAAGCGAACGATGAACCTGATTACCACCGACTGAGTTATCGACTATGGCAAAAGGCGCAAGCATCAATCTGGACTCCTTCCTGGACATCATGACCTGCCTGGTCGGTGTGCTTGTCCTGATTCTGATCCTCACGAGCCTGGATGCCGGCCAGATCAAGGTGCTCATCCAGACCCCCATGGAAAAGGAAACCAGCAAACAGCGCGTCACCCTCGAATGCGCCAACAACCAGCTCTACTTTATCGACCTGCCCGGCCTCCGCCGCAAGGTCCAGGAGGCCCTGGACTCCGAGGCGCCGAAGTACATCGCCGAATCCCGCGACCGCACGGTCGGTCTCATGAAGGCCTACCAGAATATCGAGGTGCAGGACGACTTCTACAGGGTCATCCTCGCCTTCTCCATGCTTGATCAAATGGGCATCCAGCTCAGGGATGGCGTCGAGGGCTACGCCATCAAAAGCTATGATGGCGAAAAATCCTCCGACTGGTACGGAAAGATTCTCACCTCCATGGACCCGAAGACACAAATCCTCTCGTTCAAGGTGCGCGACGACAGCTATCCCATGTTCAAGCTGGCCCGCGCGCTTGCCTGGAACGCAAAAATCGATGTCATGTATGAACTGCTTGACATCAACGACCCCCTGCGCTTCCCCCTCGGCGGCATGATGTCGGTGGACCCGGGCGCGCCCCGGACGGATACCGAAGAGGAACCCGCGCCCGCGGAACCCGCGCCGGAACCGGCCGCCGGATGATGCCTTTCGAGTGCAAACAGTGCGGCAAATGCTGCCGGTGGGGCGGGTGGGTCTATCTTACCCATGACGATATCACCGCCATCGCCCGGCGCCTGGACCTTACGGAAGACGCCTTCATCCAGGCCCACACCCAACTCGCCCCCGACCGCCAACGCCTCTGCCTGGCCGGCCCCGAACACACCCCCTGCCCCTTCCTCGAAAACAACCAATGCGCCATCTACCCCGTCCGCCCCCAACAATGCCGCGACTACCCCCACAAATGGCGCACCTCCACCCCCTGCCCCGGGTTCCCAACGCAATAAAAACAACGGAGGTCGGGGGTCAGGGACCGCGGCCCCCAACGGGGTTGAATATTTTAGCCCGGTTGCAGCGCAAACAGCGACGCTACCCTGGGTCCCGGCGGCCTCCAGCGTGATCGGCGATTGGATGGGTGCGATTACGATCGGCGCAACTTGCGGGTGGATGGGTGCAAAGGTGTATTGACTATCGTCTGTTTTCATGTAGATATGACGATTCTTTATTTTTGAAACAGTCGAACCGTGTGTACGGTGAGCAAACAAAAGCACAGGAACAAATGGTGATACTATGAAAGCTGTCGTATTGGCATACAGCAACATCGGTTGCGAGGGCATCAAGGCGTTGTTGCGCAACGGGTATGAGATTGCCGCCGTATTTACCCACAAGGACAATCCCCGGGAATACATCTGGTTTGACGCGGTGGCCGAGTTGGCGGCGGATAACGGGATTGCGGTGTACGCGCCAGAAAACATCAACCACCCCATGTGGATCAAACGCATTGCCGACATGCAGCCGGAAGTCATTTTTTCTTTCTATTACCGGGATATGGTCAAGGCCGACATCCTGGACATCCCGCCAAAGGGTTGCCTGAACCTGCACGGCTCGCTGCTGCCGGCCTATCGCGGCCGCTGCCCGATCAACTGGGTCCTCGTAAACGGCGAGGAAACCAGCGGGGTCACCCTTCATTACATGACGCCAAAACCGGATGATGGCGACATTGTTGCTCAGGAATCGTATGATATCACCAATGACGACACGGCCCTCTCGCTCCACAGGAAGGCGGCACAAGCGGCGGTGACCCTGCTGGACCGCGCGCCGGGAGTCAGCATGCTCAACCCTTATGACATTGAAAAACTGCGGGTATTCAACCTGTTCTATGTTTTTGTCGGAATTATTTC
>RZZM01000666.1 GCA_009929845.1 Spartobacteria bacterium | reverse complement strand
GTGATAGGCGTCGTAGACGACCATCAGGAAGGCCATGCGCGCCGGATCGAGCAGGAACACCGCCCGCTCCGCCGCGCTGAGCTGGTCGCGGTCCTCCCCGACGGGCCAGGTGTAATAGGCGGGATCGAGGTCCTCCAGGGACGCCTCGATCCAGTCGCGCAGTTTCTTCTCGACGATGTCCGGCATTGGGTGGTCCTCCGATAAGGGCGCGGCCTGGGCAGGGCCTGCGCGCGTCCGGGATCGGCGTCATCCGGCCTTCGCGCAATGGAACAGAAAACCGGGTTAAGGGCAGTCAGCAGGCTGTTTGCATGTGTTGATCCCTAGTGCACCTACGCTCCCATTAGCCCTTTCTGAAGGGACTCCCTGGTGGTCAGGCCGGTTCGTAGCGCTGCAAGTGGATGTCTTTTTTGCGAGCTTGCGCCAGATCGTAGGTCGCCTGCATCCGCAACCACGTGTCGGCGGTGCTGCCGAACACCTGCTCCAGCCGGATGGCCATTTCCGGAGAAATACCAGCGTTCTCCGTGACCAGATTGTTCAAGGTCTGACGGGTAACGCCAAGCGCGCGCGCGGCGTCGGTAACGGTCAGGCCGGACGCTTCAATGCATTCCTGCCGCACAATACGGCCCGGATGGGGGGGGGTATGCATCGTCATGGTAAAAGCCTCCTTTCCTAGTGATAGTCCACCAAATCGACATCGAGGGCCTGTCCCTGCTCAAACCGGAAGATCACGCGCCAATTGGCCCGGACGGCAATGGACCAGAAACCTTTCAGGTCGCCGGTCAAGGGGTGGAGCCGGAATCCCGGCAAGTCCAGGGCTTCGACAACCAAGGCCGTATCCAGCAGAAACAGAATGTTTTCCAGCTTTTCGGCATGGTCCGCCGGAACTTTGCTCCGGTCTCCCCGCTCATGAAGCCGTTTCAATCCCTTGTGCCTGATGTTCCCTATCATCCGAACAATGTAACGCGACAATTGTCACTTGTCAATTCTGCTCCCGCCGTCTCCGTGGGACTTCGCGTTCCTTTATGCAGATGTACCCGATGTCCGGCATTGGGTGGTCCTCCGATAAGGGCGCGGCCTGGGCAGGGCCTGCGCGCGTCCGGGACCCGGGCGTCATCCGGTCTTGAATGTCCCCGCCCAGGGCCGGGGCTTTAATTGTCGGTTTTCCGGGAGGAGCGCGGCAACCGCGCGAGCCGCGAAGGGCAGACGGAAGGGGTGGGCAATGGTGGGGTTTGCGCTCGCAAGCCCGGCGACCGTGGGGACGAGGGGGGATTGTCTTCCGAAACCCGCCAATGGCGGGGGATGGTGGGGCGAGATGGGAAAAACGCGCGATTTCGCGCGAATTCACGACTTTTGACGGCTCAGAGACGGCTTTTTGCCTCAAAACTGGCTTTCGCGCGGGCTGATTTGTCCTGTAAGCAGGATTTCCTGGCCTTTGCTCGTCGAATTCCGCCGTCAGGGCTCCGGGATCGGCCCCGAGAGTCCCTGAGCGCGGGCCTTGAGCACGTCGTTCCAGTCCGCGCCCTCCCCTTCCGGCGCGTGCGCCCGGAAGCCGCGTCCG
>RZZM01000665.1 GCA_009929845.1 Spartobacteria bacterium | reverse complement strand
CGATCAACCTACCACCTAAACCGCTAATCACCTACCACCTAATCCCCTAAAAAGAGTGCGATTATGATCAGCGAACCCCGGGACAACCCGCCCAGGACTGCACCTTGGTGTCACGTTAACTTCCACGAGGTAAGGAGTTCTGAAGGCAGATGGACCCCGATACGATAAGCGCCGAAGGCTGGATATTTCAGTCAAAGTGATTTCTATTCGTTGCCTTCCTGTTTTACCACCTACCTAATCAGTGAGGCCCCCCTACTCCTCCAATTCCGTCCTCACCCGGTACAGATATATACTCGAGGCGGAGGCGGTGATATCCGTGATGGTGTTTATGTATGGGGTTGCGGGGATGTTGGTCTGAATGACAGCATCAAACCCAGTCAGCATATTTGTGGCCCGTTCGACACGATAGGACCGGTTCGAGGCGCTTTGCCAGGCGATGACATATCCCCCGTCGTAGAGGGTGACAGGGGCCATCATGCCCAGCCAGGAGGCGTTGTCGGTGGGGTCGGTACCGGCGGCCACCTCGTCGCCGTCCGGCATGTTGTCACCATCGGTGTCCGCCACCAACGGGTCCGTGCCGGTGTCGGTCGCGCCGGCATAAACGCCGGTATCGGTTTCGTAGATATCCAGGATACCGTCGCCATCCGAATCAAGGGTCGCATTGCTGAATTCATAGGCGCCCATATCGACAATTGCGTTGAACAGGCGCGCGTTTCCGTCGAGATCGTATCCGGTGACCATCCAAGCCTGGTTGGTTCCCCGGTCAATGCAGTCGGAGTCGGAGGCCAGCGTGAAATCACCTGCGGCGTAGTCGGCAAACCCCGGTGCGGCGGTGATGTTGTTGGTTCCCGCGGGCAGGGGGGAGGCGCAGCTATTGGTGCAGACACTCTCATAACAGTTATGTGAGGCGAAGGCGGTATTGTAGTAGACAATACTGTTGCGGAAGGTTCCCCAGAAAGCGCCGCCGCCGAAGGTTACGGCATCATTATTGACCACGGTGCAGTTGACTGCGTCGCACGAGGCCGCGCCGCCGCCGTAGTCCGCCTGGTTTGCCGCCAGCAGGCAATTGTAGAGCTCGCACAGTCGCGCGCCGCCGCCCTGGTACGCGGTGTTGTTGAGCAGGCGGCAACGATGCAGTTCGGACTGGGACGCCCCGCCGCCATAGCCGTTCGCGCCCAGGGTGGCATTGTTGGAAAAGACACAGTCATACCCCGCGCCTTCAAAGAGGCCGCCGCCGTTGGACGCGGTATTGCCTGTAAGCTGACACTGGTAGAAGGTCCCGTCATACCCCCCGCCCCCGAACTGCGCGGTGTTGCAATCAATGGTGCAGTTGCTCAGAACCCCGCCAAAACTGCCGCCCCCATAGATCGCCTGATTACTCGTCAGCGTAGACTGGCTGCATGTCGCTTCCGCCAGGCCGCCGCCCCGCGAAGCCGCTCCCAGGGCCGTGTTCCCGGCGATGACGCATCCCTCGACGGCGCCGCCATAGGCGCCGCCCCCATCACTGCTGTTGTCCAGTACGGCATTACCCGTCACTACACAATCAATCAGCCAGGCCTCGC
>RZZM01000229.1 GCA_009929845.1 Spartobacteria bacterium | reverse complement strand
GGATAGTAATCTTCTTTATCCTGTTAATCCTGCGTGCCACGCCGTAGTCACAGACGAAGGCGGGTTAATCCTGTCTAAAAAAAACTTTTTTGAGAAGTTACTAAAAAAACCATTTTTTCCCGATCCTGCGTGTTCTCTGTCCCCGCTTTTTCCCAAAGACGAATACGGGATTATATATGCAGGCGTTACGTTTTCTTCGTAAGGCGATCCAGGCGCAGGCGGTGCCGGTGGTCAAACAGGCGGCGCGAGGCGATGGCGATGGCGGTCATGCTGCCGAGGCCGGTTCCCGTCGCGATCAGGAACATGATCAGGATCTGGTATTTGACGGCTTCCATCGGCGGGCTGCCGGCCAGGATCTGCCCGGTCATCATGCCGGGCAGGCTGACAATGCCCACCACAGACATGGTGTTGATGATGGGCGTCAGGGCGGCGCTGATGCTGTTGCGGCGAATGTCGCTGATGGCCTGTTCCCTGGGTTGTCCCAGAATCAGCCGCGCCTCGATCACTTCCCGCTGACGCCACGCGGTGTCGGTCAGGCGGTCCAACCCGAGCGATATCCCGTTCATGGTGTTGCCCAGCGACATGCCCAGCAGCGGGATGGCGTATTGCGGATTGTACCAGGGTTCGACGGAAATCACGACGTGCAGGGCAAAGACCGTAAGCGCGAACGAGGAAATGAACATGGAGATGATGCCCGTGCCGAAGCCCCACCAGCCGGACAGGCGGCGCTGCTGCCGTTGCATGACCTCGAAGCCCGCGATGCTCAGCATGATGAGGGTTATGAGCATGATCCAGAGCGGCGAGACGGTCCCGAACACCCATTTAAGGATGAGGCCAATCAGGGTCAACTGGATGATGGTGCGCAGGGCGGCGATGAGCAGGCGCCCCCCGATGCCCAGGCGCATGCGAAAGGAAAGCAGGGCCAGGCCGACGACGAGCAGCGCCATCACGGACAGGTCGGAAGCGGTCAGTGCAATCACGTCCATGATACCACCTCGCGAATCAGTCGGCGGTCATCCAGGCGCAGGATCCGGGACGCGATCCGCTCCAGTTGTTCGCGGTTGTGACTCACCCACAGGATCGGAATCATTCGTTCGCGCTGGTACTGGAGGATCAGTTGCTCCGCGCGCTCGACCATCCCGGCATCCAGGTGCGCGGTGGGTTCGTCCAGCAGCAGCGCGTCCGGCAGGTTCACCAGCAGGCGCAGCAGGGCCAGGCGTTGCCGTTCCCCGGAGGAAAGGCGACTGATGGACCAGTTCATCACATCCGGTTCAAAGCCCAGGGGTTCCAGGTACTGTCGGCCGGGCTCCCCGGTAAAGTGGGGTTGAACCCGGTCATCCCACCACTGGCTTTCGGCCGGCAGGAACCCGATGGTCCGCCGCCATTCAGGCGCGGGCGCCTCGCGCATATTTCGTCCGTTAAGCGCTACATGTCCCCGGGAGTCATCGAGATCGCACAGCGCGCGCAGGAGCAACGATTTTCCCGCGCCCGAGGGGCCGGTCAGTCCCACGCACACGCCCGCTTCAATGGTAAAACTGAAAGGACCCAGTCCTTTGTATTCTATATGCTGTACGTCCAGCATTGTTGCCGACCCTCGAAATGTATTGCCGGGGCCGTAACGGCCCCTGATTTTCGGGCAGCCTACGCTGTTTGTCCGGTGTTTGGCAACCCATTATGGCGCTGTATTTTTGCGGGCCGGTACATAAATCAAATCGTGACAGCCCGACAACGTTTTGCTAGTCTCACACTCACAAGGAAGGACTTGTTATATGATAGTTGTAGCAGATGATGATAAAGTGCTGACACACCTGTTGACACGCTTGCTGGAAGACGAGGGGTATGAGGTCTGCGTGGCCTTCGACGGTGAATCGGCCTATGAAAAGGCCAAGGACCCGAAGTGCAAGGGCATGTTGCTTGATATTCGCATGCCGAATATCAACGGCGCAGAGCTGCTCATGCTGATGGCGGCGGAAGGCAGCAAGGTGCCGGTGGTCGTCATGGCGGGGTTCCCCGACTTTGACGAAGAGGAAATGAAGCAGTTTCCCAATGTGAAAAAACTGTTGCATAAGCCGTTGGACCCGGCGGATGTGGTCGCCTCCGTCCGTCAGTTTGCCCTGTGATGTCCGGATGCGTGTCATGAAGAGCCCGGCTGTTGTTTCATGCCGACGGACTGTTTTTCTTTGGGGTCTGCTGGCCTGCGCGCTGTCCGCCTGCACCACGGTGATGGATGACCGCGCGCCGGTGGCGCCCCCTAGGTACGGGGCGCCGGTCATTCTGAAACCTACCGTGGCAGTCAGTGATTTTGAGAACCTCGCCAATTTCAGCGGCCAGTGGAAACTGGGGGATGGCATGGCTGAGGTCCTTACCACCGAATTGCTGGATACCGGCCGGTTCACGGTGCTGGAACGCGAGCGTATCGACGGCATCCTGGATGAAATCCTCCGCCAGGGAAAGAAACTCTTTCGACCGGAGGGGCGGATTGAGGAGGGGCGGTTGAAGAATACACGGTACCTGATTTCCGGCGCAGTGACCGATTTCACTGTTACCGGGGATGTTTCCGGGTGGTTCGGCGTCAAGAAGGCAAAGGCGCGCGGACGCGGGTCGGTGGCGCGTGTGGCCCTGAACATCAAGGTGATTGATATTGAATCCGGGGAAATTATCTCGTCGGTGCAGACGGACGCCACGGCTTCTTCGGGTTTCTTTGGGGCCGCGGTAAATTACAAACAGATATCTTTTGGCGGCGAGGCCTTTTTTCAGAGTCCCCTCGGACGCGCCACCACGTCGGCCATGCGCAAGGCCATCCGGCGGATACTCAAGGATATTCCCCGCGAGTACTGGCAGCCGCGCGTGGCGGAAGCCGGTCCGGATGAAGTGGTCATCAATGGCGGCGAGAATGTGCGATTGCAAAACCTGATGGAGTTTGTGGTGCGGGACAAGGGCCGCGACATTACGGACCCTGTCACGGGAAATGTCATCGAGACCGTGCCGGGCAATGTAATCGGCAAGGTCCGGGTAACCGCGGTCAACCAGCGTTCCGCGCGGGCGATGCTTCTTGAAGGCACGGCCTATCGGGGGTGTTTCCTGGAACCTGTGTCGGGCCGGCAGTGAGCGCAGGGCTTTGCATGGAATGCGATACATTTGAGAGGTTGAAGAAATGATTACATTTATTGAAGGGATCCTGGCGGAAAAGGCGCCGACGCGCATTGTGGTCAATGTGCACGGCGTGGGGTATGAGGTGTTCATTCCGCTGAGCAGTTACGACCGGTTGCCCGCGCCCGACAAGCCGGTGCGGGTGTTGACCTATGATTATATCCGTGAAGATACCCATACCCTGTTCGGCTTCCTGAAGGCGTCGGAACGGGACCTGTTCACCCGGTTGCTGGGGGTGAGCGGCATCGGGCCCAAGATCGCGCTCAGCGCGCTGAGCGGGATGTCGGTGCGCGATTTCAAAACGGCGATTGTCGAAGCGGACGCCAAGCGCCTCAGTTCCATTTCCGGCATCGGCAAGAAGATGGCCGAGCGCATGATTATTGAATTGCGCGACAAGATATCGAGCGGCGAGGCCCTTGAGGCCGTGGCCGGGGTGGAAGAGGGCTCGGAAGCGGACCAGCAGGTGCATGACGCGGTGATGGCGTTGATTTCTTTGGGCTACAAGCAGGTGGATGCCTGGAAGATGGTGCGCAAGGTGCTGCCCAAACTCGGCGATCATCCCACAGTCGAGAACATCGTCCGCCATGCGCTGGTGGGCTAGGCTGGGGTTGCAGACTGGCTGTGATCATGTTCCCCCGGATTGAATTCGGCTTCCCATAACCCTGAAAATAGGTTTGTTTGCCAGGAAGATACGGGTACAATGCGCGCACGGTAGAAAAGGAGTCGGTGATGGCAACGATACAGACAGACAAGGTTTTTAAGACGCAACTGGATGATATGGCGTCGGTGGACGAACAGGCCCTGCGGCGGGGGCTGGAGGCCAATCCCGGTATTTTGCGTGTGGATGTAAATCTCTTCGAAGGATTCGTTGCCGTTCATTATGATCCGCGGCAGGTGACGGAGCGGGGCCTCCGCGCGGCGCTCACGCATCCTGATTTCCGCGTTGTCGAATCCGCCTCCGTCCGGGCGCAGGCCTTTTTTGTGCGGCAGGGGATCACCATCCGCATGATCCTGGCCACCTGCGCAGTGCTGCTTTCCATTTTCCTGTTCCGGACTTCCACCGGCTACCGGTTTCCGAATATTCCGTATCTGGCCCTGAACGGGCTGGTGGTGCTGCTGGGCTATTCGGCGTTCTGGCGCGCCGGCGTCCATCTTTTTGCCCGCAAACCGAAGGCCACGGTTGACCTGATTGTCGCGGTGGTGGCCGTGTGCGCCCTGGCCATCGGCGCCTGGTTGGAAGCGGCCATGGTGGTCTTTATTTCCATCGTGGCCGAGGTGCTGGAGAATGCCGCGCTGCTGCGCTCGCAGAAGGGGTTGTCCGCCAGTAGTGTGCTGGGCGCCCGGATGGCCCTGTTGAAAACCGACAGCGGCGAAAAACAGGTCCCCGTGCATGATGTCCAGAAGGGGCAGGTGCTGATCGTCAAGCAGGGCATGATGATTCCGGTGGACGGCGTCGTCACCGACGGCAAAGGGGAAATCCACGAAGCCGCCATCACAGGGGAATCAAGCTTCCGTGTGCGTATGAAAGGCGACCGGGTCTACGCCGGGGGTATGGTCGAATCCGGGACCGTCGAGATGCGCGCCGAAAAGGTGGGACGGGAGACCGAACTGGCCCGCATCAACCGCCTGGTTTCACGCGCCGCGCGACAGCGCGGCGGTATGGATTTGATCGTCGATCGCTTTGCCGGCTATTTTGTGATCCTCCTGCTCGCCGTCGGCGCGTTTGTCTTTGCCATCTATGGACAGTTCGAGTTCACCAAGGCGCAGACGGAGATGCATCCGGCCGAGGCGTTCCGCCTGGGCCTGGCGATTATCATTGCCCTGTGTCCCTTCGCCCTGATCCTGGCGGCGCCCATGACCACCTACGCGGCCGTCGTGCGCGCGGCCCGCCGGGGCATCGTATTCAAAGGAGGGCACATCATCGAACGGGTGGCCCGTATTCAAACGCTGTTGATGGATAAGACCGGCACCCTGACTTATGCGCGGCCTACGGTCAGTAGTGTAAAGACATTTGGCGGACACCCGGAAGAGGACGTGATGCAGTCCGCTGTTTTTGTCGAGCAACGTTCCAATCATCCCATGGCCAAAGCGATCTGCGAATTTTGCGGACAAAAACAGGTTCAGGCGGAGGCGCCGGACCGGTTTCATGAATTTGAAGGGGGCGGCGCTTGCGCCACGAAGGGTGATCGCTTGATCAAGGTCGGGGCGCTGTGGCTCATGGAGGACGGGCGGGATATCCCTGAAGAGGTGCGCGCCTGGTTGACGGAAACCGCGGCGCGCGGCTGTACCGGTGTGCTGGTGGCCGACAACGAGCAGATTCTCGGCGGTTTTGTTTTCGAGGACGAGGTGCGCAAGGATGCGCTGGATACGATCCGGGCCATCCGCAAGGCCGGGGTGAGGCGCCTTGTGATGGTGACCGGCGACAATCCGGGCGTGGCCGAACGCGTGCAGCAGAAACTGGAACTTGACGAAGTCCTGGCGGACTGCATGCCCGACACCAAGCTCAAGCAACTCGACAAGGAAAAGCGCAAGTATGCCGTGGTGGGGATGGTGGGCGATGGGATCAACGACGCCCCGGCCCTGGCCGCCGCCGATGTGGGCATCGCCATGGGCGCCATGGGCGCGGATACCGCTATCGAGGCCGCGGATGTCGCCCTGCTGCGCAATGAATTGTCCGGGCTGCGGGAAATCATTGTCGGCAGCAAACAGGCGGTGGAAACCATGTGGTTCAGCATCGTTATCACCATTTTTGTGAACCTGGTCATGGGCCTGCTGGCCCTGCTGGGCCATCTGCCGCTCTTCGGAACGGCCCTCGTGCAAATGGGCATGGTCCTGGTGGTCACGGCTATCTCAATGACCATTTTGCTCCGCAAAGCCTAGCAAAAGATAGTTGATTTTCATTACGGAAGAGGTTATGAGCAAGAGACTTCGCCCCAGCGGTGGATATCGCCAGTTGGCGAGTTTTCAGACGGCGACGCTGATCTACGACGCGACGTATTTCTTCTGCGAGAAGTTCCTCGATCCGAGGTCTCGCACGGTGGACCAGATGGTGCAGGCGGCGCGGTCGGGGCGGCAGAACATTGCCGAGGGCAGTCGCGCGGCGGCCACCTCGTCGCAGACCGAACTGCGTCTGGTGAACGTGGCGCGCTCCAGCCTGGAGGAGCTGCTGCTCGACTACGAGGACTTCCTGCGCCACCGGCGGCTGCCGCAATGGGCACCCGATTCGGCCGAGGCCTCCGCTGTACGGTCGGTTCCGCGGCGATTTCGGGAAGATCGGACCGATCCGACCGATCGGACCGATCCGACCGATCCGACCGATCCGACCGATATAAAAGACCTCACGGACACCGAGCGCTGGGCGCTGTATGCGCGGTGGCTGGAGCACGACGACCCGGCGGTGCGGGCGAATGCGATCATCTGCCTGATTCACCAGGCGAACTACCTGCTCGACCAGCAGATCGAGGGCCTCGAGCGCGACTTTGTGGAAGGCGGCGGTTACAGCGAACAACTCGCCGCAGCCCGTTTGGCGGAACGCGGTCGTCGGAAGATGGGGCGAGATCGGTCGGATCGGTCCGATCCGACCGATCTGATCCCGGATTGCCCGCAATGCGGCGCGCCGATGGTAATGCGCACGGCCAAGGCGGGTAAGAACGCCGGGGCTCAGTTTTGGGGCTGCACGGGCTATCCTGACTGTCGCGGCAGTCTGCCGCTGGATGGGCCGCCGGGCGATGCCCGTTGAGGATGACCTGCGGACGCGGGAAAAATCAACCGATTACGTATTGTCTCCCGCCGCAATCCGCGTATACTGTGCCGATTGTGCGCCTGGACCGCGAAACAGGCAGATGATGGATGAGTGAATAGGATGCAGGTTCATGAGTTTTAAGATTTACAATACGATGTCCCGGCAGTTGGAAGCATTGCAGCCGATGGAGCAGAACCATGTGCGCATGTATACCTGCGGTCCGACCGTGTATAATTATGCCCACATCGGCAATTTCCGGGCCTATATTTTTGAGGATTTGTTGCGGCGCTACATCCGCTACCGGGGATATCAGATTACGCAGGTGATGAATTTAACGGATATTGACGACAAGACGATCCGCGGCAGTCGCGAGGCGGGGGTGCCGCTCAAAGCCTATACCAAAACGTATATCGACGCGTTTTTTGAAGATATCCAGACCCTGCGAATTGAAAAGGCCGAGTACTATCCCGCCGCCACCGACCATATCGGGAATATGATTTCCATCATCATGACCTTGCAGGAAAAAGGCTATGCGTATCAGTCCGAGGACGGGTCCGTGTATTTCAGCATCGCGAAGTTTCCGGAATACGGCAAGCTGGCCCACCTGGATAAATCCGGCTTGCAGGCGGGCGCCCGCGTGGAACAGGATGAATACGAAAAAGAGGATGTGGGCGATTTTGCGCTCTGGAAGGCGTGGACCGAGGCCGATGGGGAGGTGGCCTGGCCTTCCCCGTGGGG
>RZZM01000228.1 GCA_009929845.1 Spartobacteria bacterium | reverse complement strand
CACGAATAGTTGCTGCCCGGCGGTGCCGGCGTATACCACATTTGAACACCCGCCGCGAACAGGTATTGGCCGTCGGTGGTCAATGCACGGGTTCCGGTGTTGTCTTTATTCATCATGTTGCGCATGCCCACGAAGCCCGGAACATTTTGCCAGCCGGGGTAATACGAGGTGCCGTCACGATACAACAACTGCATTTTGCCGCTGTCTGCGGTATACGGATCAAAGTACGCCTGACCCGCATAATACTTTCCTTTGAACTCACAAAATGAAAGGGCGCGCGCGGAATAGGAGTAGGAATAATCATTCGTGTCCACCCAGCCGGCATCCGGCCAGTCCGATCCGCTCCAGTACTGCACCGGATTGGCGTAATGATTGACCTGCCAGGGCCGCTCGCCGCTGCGGTACAATCGTCCCTGGTAGGTTCCCAGCGCATAGACGGTCACCGTGTAGCTGTTATCCGCCAAGGCCGTCCAGCTTGAGCCGTCGTAACGGAAGACGTCCGGCGCTCCCGGATAGGAGTAGTGATAATCGGCGGCATACAGGTAGGTGCCGTCGTGGTGCAGCGCGTAGCAGTATGGTTCCGTGTTGGCCGTGACGGAAGTATAGGTGAGCGGGGTCCAGTCCTGTCTGGACCCTCGCAGAATGGGGGCTCGCGGGCCAACCTGCCCATAATAATTCGTGAGGTTCAGTCCCCCGACATACAGATGATCCCCCTGTCGGGTCATGCTGGTTACATAGGTTGCCTTGATCCCCGTTTCCTGCCACATTCCATTTTCGAAGTAGGCCACCTGGGAATCACGATAGAACTCCATATCAAGCTCACCGGCGATATACAGCCTGCCATCCGGCCCGAATGCCATCGAATAAATATCATCCCGGGATGTTAACATTTTATATCCCATATTGATCCAGCTCCCCTGCCAGACGTTCGACTGGATATCCGGCCGCCCGATGAAGGCATGCTCGCGATACACATAGCCCAGGTTGGTCCAGGAGCCGCAGGTATACGAGCCATTCCCGTGATCCTCGGTATACAGCGTGATGTTGGTGATTCCCATCCAGGCCCAATCCGCTGGCGGGGTTTGGAACGTGACGCTGTTGGACCCGTATCCGGTTACCGGCACAACGGTTGTGTTTACAAAAACCTGCGTGACGACCACAGGCGACCCCATGTCGGGGAAGGTGAAGGTTAACTCGGCACCGCCGCTAGCCGTTCCCGCGTTGGTGCTGAAACTGTAGGGCGAGTCCGACAGCCCCGTGTAGCTGAACTTGTTAAAACCAAACGTTGAACCGTATTTGACGGAATGAACGTAGGAGTAGTAACTCCCACCGAAACCGGGCGCCGCGATCACCACGATCTCGGTCGGGGATGCGCTCACGATGGACGCGACTTTCACGCCGGCCAGGGTCACCGATGTGACATCATCCAACCCGCTGCACAGATTCGCCCCGCTGATCACCACCTGTCGCCCGCCGGTCCAGGAGCAGGAGGACGGACTGATCGTGCTGACGGATCCCGCCGGATTAAAGAAGAAGGAATTCAGCAGCGAGCGGGTTCCGATCGCATCGCCGATCATGCCGTCAGTCCAGCCCAATGTATATGAATTCGTTGTCAATAACTGCACCCAGTTCGTGCCCTGGGCCACCACCGAACCGATTCTGGTTCCGAATGAAAAACGCTGCACGGTGCCCAATGAACCGAACGTCATGTTGCTCAGCGTGATCGTGGTGCCCCCGGCATACGGTCCTTCCATCGGCGACACGGTAATCGCTTCCGCCAGCAGATTTAGCCGGAACGGACTGTTGCTGCTGCTGTGATAGAACAGGAGGGTGGCCTCGGCATTCACCGGCACGTCCGAGCTGAACGCGATCTGTAGCGTACCTTTGGTATTCGCTGCCACCTGCGTCGGACATTCCACCACCTTGAAATACGCCGCGCCCGGTCCAGTCGTCGACACCATACTGATTTGCACCGGCATGATACCCGCGTTGGTAATTGCAAACATCCGCTCGCCGACGCGCCCCGCCGCGACATATCCGAAATCGTTGCCGTACTTCGTCTCGGGCGCGCCCCCGCTGACCGCCGCCCCGCCGGTATTCGTCCACACCACGCCGAATTTCGCCCCGCCATACGCAAAACTGTTGTACGAAATGGCCCGTCCGTGCGAGAGCGAATCCACAATCACATTCCCCTTGCCCTCGCCCCCCGCGCCAGTCTGGACGACAAGCTGCGTCGTACCGCTCAGGGACCAGCCCGTCGCTGCTATTCCGCAGATCGTCACATTCGTCAGGTCCGCGAGATTCCCGTTGCCCAGATCCCTGCCATTGATCGTCACGGAGACCCCCGCGCCTTCCGCACTCTTCGGGCTCACCGAAGAAATATAGGGCGTCGGATTCACCTGGTAGCAGGCGCGCATCGTTTTTGTGCCGACGGAAACGGATGAGATAGCGATGTCCTTCAAGCCGCTTGACGATTGCGCCGGAACAACAACCGACACCCAGTTTACCCCCTGATCCAGAATATCCGCGTTCCTGCCGTCCACCGTCACCTGCGTGATATCCGCGCCGCCGCCCAGCGTTCCGTTGGTGATCGTCACCGTGTTGCCGCCCGCTTTGGGCCCGTTGTCGGGACTGATCACATAGCCATATCCGCGCAGATTCATCACAAACGGACTCCACGCCTTGTGATCGTAAAGCGTCAGTGTAGCCGTTTCCGTCGCGTAGGATGCCACATCGAATGTCACTGTAAAATTCGTGCTTTCCCCGACCGCCAGCGTCTCTGGAATCCCCGCCACCTGGAATTGGCTGGAGCCTGTCAGCGCATTGGTTAGCAGCGTGATATTGCTCGGACCTCCATTATATACGGTAAACTGCTGCGTCACCACTGAGCCGACCAACCGTCCGCCGAAATCGGTGTACTCTGCAATGGACGCCGCACCGCCGTCGGTCACGTTCGTCACCAGCGCCACGCCGTCGTAATACACCGCCGTAAACGAACCCGCCGCCTCAGCCGTTTCATCCGGAGAGGTCGCGGTCAGCGTAACGGTCGCCACCTGTCCCACCGAGATCACCGGCGGACACGTCACCGTGATCGGCACATTCATCGATTGCCCCTGGCTCAGGTTAAAGCTCGTTGATCCATTGATGACCGCCGTCCAGCCCGCCAAATCCACGCTCACACCCAGGGTACCGGAAGATGTCGTATCGCCCGCATTTTCCACTACGCCCGTCACCGTCATCGAAGTGCCCATCTCGCCACCGGTCAGGGTTGCCCCCAACGACGCGCCCACCGCCATGGTTTCCCCCGCATTGATGGTGACCGACTGCCCCGGCGACAGCGATCCCAGGTTCCACTGCACCGCATAGCCGTTATCCGTGGAATAATTCGCGTCAATCGTCTGGTTCAGCGCCCCCTGCGCCACCAGACCCGCCACTGTGCCATACCCCGCGCTCGCATAATCATTCGGCTTGGTCGAAGCACTGCCCAGCGTCTGATAAATCAGCCGGTCCGGATTATCCTGCGACGGTTTCTGAACGCCCACCGTCCCCTGCGCCTCATTCCAGAAACCGCCCCCTGCGTCCGAATAGCCCAGATAGGTATCCTGCCCGTGGAACAGCTTCACATTGCTCAGCGCGCTGCCGCTGGTGTTCTCCACCACAAACTCATAGCTCTCCGTTTTTGAGGGCGAGACATACGTTGTTCGCATCGTCAGCTTCACCGAGCCCCCCGTCCAGATGCGTTCATTCACGGTCGAACTCAGATTCTCATTCTTCGTACACGTCATCGCCGACCCGGAATAATACCCCGCCGTATACTTGAACGTCCCGCCCTGTTCATAATGCACCATACTGCTTTTGTTATCCGAATACGTCTGCTGCTTCCACGTCCCGTCCAGATACGCATACACCCGCATCCCCGTGTTACCACACTCGATCCTCAGCGCCCCCTCGACCGCATCGCCGCCCAACGTCGCCGCCTGCGCCGTTCCGACCACGCAAAGCAACGCCGCCAGCACCGCAAAACCGATTTTCCAATGATTGGAAACTTTTTCTCTGATTTTTCCATGGGCAAGGGGTTTAATGATCGTTGCAGTCATATCTTTCCACTCCTGTATCTTTGATTCCATTGGGTTTTATGATACCCGAAAGGAAGTCGCTTTGTTAAGAGGCTTGAGCGGTGTGCCATATAGACTCGACCACTCCAACTGTGTTAAGCATGTACATGACTTGGATACTATTAATATTTCAGATGTTGCGCAATAGATCATTGGAGAAAAAGCGGTTGAGCCATCTGATCCAATGGGGGGTGATCGGGGATGGAGCGACGACAATCAGCACCCCGCAAAAACCCATCAAGGGAAGAGGCTCGTTGTCCAGGCGTCAGCCTGGCCGTTTGTTGTACAGGCTTCAGCCTGTCGCGCACGGCGAGCCGCACTTGTTTTGGGCTGAAAATGCCAAAAAACAGCAGATTTTCAGAGAAAATGCCAAAATTTTGTCAAAAATGCCCATTTTTGGGCCTGAAAAACCGCAAAAATTGGCTTTTTTTTGTTTTTGGCTGCTTTTTTGTCGTCTGCTACACATTTTCGTTGCGTGCGCGGCTCGCCGTGCGTGGCAGCCTGAAGGCTGTACAACGAGCTCTATTTTCTCACGCAGGGGATCATTGCTGTACAACGAGCATTTTCCTGTTGAAGATGTCGTGGCACACAGGCGTCGTATTCCTGCACGGCACGCTATCATGCTGGAGGGTGACATAGAAGTCCCCATTGTAGGCGAAGTCCAGCGCGGCGGCGGTGAAGGTCAGACGCACATCAAGCGACTGGATCACGTTGCCGAAGCCGGACAGGGTTTGTGTGTCTTGGAGGCCTGTTTCATTATTGTCTGGAATCGCTGTGTTGACGTTCCAATCAATCCACGAGGCAAAAACATTCGGTGACCACAGAAGACACAGAAAAAAGACTGTGTGATAACTTCTGCGTATGCTGCGTTTTCTGTGGATAGTCATTATTCGTCCTCCTGTATTACTCTGGCCTGGCTGTGCGTTAAAACTGCCCGGCGGGTTTGTTGGTGTCGGTGAAGATCACGTAGCCCAAGCCGCCGATGGTGACATCGCCCATCCGGCATCGCCGAACGTATCCACCCTGTTTGTCAAGCCAGAGAATAACCGCTGACATTGTAGATGAGATTGCTATACACGGCTGCACCCTGCGAATAGCTTACGCAGGGGAAGCCGGGCTCTTGCGTCCAAACCTCCGATTGGGAAAGCGAGCTGGGGCAGCTCGCCGAGGTCCTGAACTCGATGTTTGAACGCCTCGAAGCCGCCTTTGCCCAGCAGGCGCGCTTCATTGCGGATGCCGCCCATGAACTGCGCACCCCGCTGGCCGTCGTGCTGACGCATACTCAAAACGCACGGGCCCGCGCGGCAGGACACTCCGGCCTGGGACTTGCTATAGCCAAGGCGATTGTCGAGGCGCACGGCGGACGTCTTGCCGCCCAGCGGGAAGGTCGTATCGAACTCGACATCGTACACGCGGTCCGTCGCGCAGGGCCAGGCCAACAACTGCCCGACCGCATTTGGTGGATTTCCTGCGGACTTTTCAGGTCGGGGACGAAATCCCTGTGTCCGTTCATCATGATTTGATGGGGGCGTTCAAGGAGTTCTGCGTGGTCTGCCCCTCTATTTGGCCGAACAAACCAGGCGTCTATTAACAGAAACCATCTGAAGTCCATGCACCTGGACTTTATACCATCTGTGAGGTTCATTTTAACGCATGGTTATGGCTACTCTTTGGTTCCACGCAGGAAAGAGAGCGGCACGGCATACAGGTTGTGGCCGAGTGGCAAGACTTCGTAACCTCCATACACGACAATGCCCCGGAGGAAGCGGTTGCCCAGCGCATCGGCACATTCTTTCAGCCCCTTCAGATCGCGGGCATCCACACGATGCCCGAGCTTAACCTCAATGGCTGTCACCCGGCCTTGATACTCGATCAGAAAATCCACCTCGGCGCCACCATGCGTTCTCCAGAAGTATAACGGACCCAGTCCGGCGGCATCCAGCGCCTTGCGAAGCTCGCCCGCCACCCAGGTTTCCAGCAACGCGCCATCGGTTCCGGTGCGCGCCACCTCCGGCCAGGACATCCAGCCCATCAGCGCGGCCACCATGCCCGTGTCCGACCAGTAG
This sequence comes from Spartobacteria bacterium, assembly GCA_009929845.1. Lineage (GTDB taxonomy): Bacteria > Verrucomicrobiota > Kiritimatiellia > RZYC01 > RZYC01 > RZZM01. Next base: position 1,456 of record RZZM01000228.1, on the reverse strand, counting down.
CTCTTCGGGGTTCGGACCAGGCGCTTGCCTGTATTGGCGCTGAAAGGCAGGACATCGAACCGTTGGTAGGTCAATGTGAGCCAGTCCACATACCGCTTAATCGTCGGTTGAGGAACCCCCAGATCGCGCGCCAGGGCCGCCCCATTCAACAACTGCCCCGTGCGAGCGCAAAGCAGGCGGATCAAGCGTTGATAGGCGTCCGGGTGTTCGATGCGGGTAATATCCAGCACGTCGCGCTGCAGATAGGTGCTGACATAGCTGTCGAACCATAGTTTTCGCATGGGCGGACGTTTCAGGGCACCGGGTTCCGGATACCCCCCGCGCAACATGGCATCCTCCAGCCACGCGGTTTTACCGCCGGAAGGTTCCGGGTTTTCCGCGTGGCGCTGAACGGCTTGGTGATCCCATTGGGTTTCGCATAGCAGGTTCAGATCGAACGGTGTGCGGGATTCCCGCTCCGCATACGAAAAGGGCCACAAGTTGAGCAGCGCGACCCTGCCGGCCAAGGTTTCTCCAATCGCCGGCATGGATAGCCAGAGAGCCGAACCGGTGATGAGATACTGACCCGGTTCGTTGGAAGCATCCACCTTGCGCTTGATCGCCCGGAATAAATCCGGAACATGCTGGACCTCGTCAATGGCCGCGCGCGGCCCCAAGGCATCCAACCAGGCATCCGCATCCGTGCCGGCCGCCGCGCGAAGCGATGCATCTTCCAGCGAGGCATAGGCCAAACCCCGCTCCGCAGCGATTTCCCTGACCAGGGTGGTCTTGCCTGCCTGCCGCGGCCCCGTGACACTCACCACGCGAAACACATCCAACGCCTCGTTAAGCCGCCCCTGCAATGTTCGATATTTATTCATGGTGCGTTATTATTTACAACGCATGGACTTTGTCAATCACCTTTTCGTGATGCGCTTTTCCACGAAAAACTACCGCCCTCATCGGTCCCGGGTGCACCCGCGTCCAACAATCCACCCACAGGGAAGCCCAGCGAATGGGGAGCCCCAGCGAATCAGGGGGGGCAAAAAATGCCCGATTTTCATCGAAAATCGCCTATTTTATGATAAGAAAAGCGTGTGCTTAATCCTCACGTATGGCGCGTATCCGGTAGTAGCCTTCGATGTCCAGGAAGGTGTCATCAAACAGGTTGGTGACCGGGGTGGGGGGCGTGTTTGTCGTTATGACGGACCATGTGTCGCCGCTCATTGTCGGGTTCCATTCGAGATACTGCACAACGGAGGTGCCGCCGATCCATTCGACCTGTTGCGCGCCGGGGATCAAATTCATGGCGCGGATGTGCAGGTACGAGTCGGCGTCAAACGGATTGGTGTCGGCGATGTATTCCTGTTCGGAAGGCACGCCATCGCCGTCCTGGTCCTCGCCGCCGTCAAGCGGGTTGTTCGGGTTGAGCCCTTCACCGTATTCCCAGGTGTTCGGAATGCCGTCGCCGTCGGTG
>RZZM01000664.1 GCA_009929845.1 Spartobacteria bacterium | reverse complement strand
GAGGAAGGTCTGTTTACCGTGACGCTCAGACACATGGAATCCGGCGAGGAAAAACGCATCACCGCCGAGGCCCTTCTGGTGGCCACCGGCATCACCCCGGAGACCGACCGACTCGGTCTTGAGCATACGGAGGTCCGTCGTGATGAAAAAGGCTTTATCTGTGTGGATAACCATCTGCGCACCGATGCCGACGGGGTATATGCGCTCGGCGATTGTGTGGGCAATTATCTTTTCCGGCACAGTGTCAATGTGGAGGGGGAATACCTGGTCCGCGCCGCGCTTGACGGACAGGCCGGCCCGTTGGCCTACCCTCCGATGCCCCACGCGGTATTCACCCTGCCGGAAGTGGCCTGCGTCGGCGAGACCGAGGAAAAATTGCAAGCGCGCAACGCCACGTATGTTCGCGGGATCGCGACGTTCGCGGATTGCAATATGGGCCTGGCCCGCCGCCTGGACCACGGCATCGTTAAATTGCTGATCGACAGACACACCCGAAAGATCCTGGGCGTCCATATCATCGGCGAAGAAGCCTCCAGCCTGTTGCACACCCCGCTGGCCTTCATGACCATGGGCGCAACCCTCGACGATATGCTTTCCATGGTCTACATACACCCCGCCCTGCCCGAAATCCTCCGGGAGGCCGCGCGAGAGGCTGCCGCCGCACTGCCGACAACCTAAAAAGCATGCATTCCCGGGAGCGCGGAGCCTCCGGCTCCGCAGACACAGAAAAGCCCGGAAACGCGAAGCCCCAGCTCCATAATCACAATATTATCAACAGAATTCCTTAACAAACGCTACATTACCGGTTACACTACATCCCTTATTAACCGGCCTACATTGTTAACCGGCATCCTACACAAGCGACAAGCCAAGAGGTGGTTGAATGAACGAAGAAAGATCAGCAGCAGCAGAACCCATACAATGGATCATCAATGAACATGCCGCGAGCATTAAAAAAAGCGCCGCCACCAACCGGATTCTCCCCCCCGGTGTCACGGAAAAGGCCCGCCACTTTCATCAGCAGATCGTCGGCTACCGCATGAGCCCGCTGAAGAATCTTCCCAACCTGGCGGCCATGCTGGGCGTAAAGGCCATCTGGGTCAAAGACGAATCACTGCGCATGAGCCTGAATTCATTCAAGGTCCTGGGCGGATCCTTCGCCATTTACCGGTTCCTGCAGGAGCGCCTGGGTTGTGTGGATCGTGAGATGAACCCGCAGGAATTGATGGACGAAGTAAGCAAACAGGACTTGGCCGGAATGACCTTTGCGTCCGCGACCGACGGGAATCATGGACGCGGCGTGGCCTGGGCGGCCTCGCAACTGGGATTCAACTGTGTCATTTATGTGCACAAACTCACCTCCAAGGCACGCATCCAGGCCATCGAACAGTATGGCGCCAAGGTCGTCATCATCGACGGCACCTACGATGACGCCGTGCGCCAGATCAACAAGGACGCGCAACAGAACGGATGGCAGGTGATCTCGGACACCTCCTGGGAAGGCTACGAGGACATCCCCTGCTGGGTCATGCAGGGCTACACCACCATGCTCAGCGAGACCCAGGAA
>RZZM01000663.1 GCA_009929845.1 Spartobacteria bacterium | reverse complement strand
CACAGGCGAAGCCCATCGGAAGCCATCCTGAAACCGAGCGTCAAAGTAGAGGGCTTCATCATCTGTCTCCATGAGTTCAAGATTGGGGAACCGGTCTGTTGGCGTGGCCTTCAGTCGTTCAAGGACGCCATCAATACAAGGACAATAGACGGACAGCATCCTGCCTCGCTGCATGACCGCATACCGGCACACAGAACCCAACCCCGTCGCCATGACGGGCGGGGCAGATGCCCCAGCACTTGACGTGAGTATCTGGAACAGTGTTGTGTCGCTTGTATCCACCTTGAGCTGCAGGCGATTCCTGATATTGGGCGCCGCGTAACTATCGGTCAGCTTTGCGAGAAGTTTCTCGGCTTGAAGAAGCTGTATGCCCTCCTTACGCTCTATAATCAAATCCGCTTCAAGGGTCTTGAGCGCCTTGGATACCGTAGAAAGACCCATGGGACCTTTCTCCCACTGCGACACCAGGAGATTTGCCTGATTGATCTCGCGCTGGATAAACTGAACGCTGGGAAACCATGGCCGGGTCAAGAAAGCGCGGGCAACCATGGAACTGTTGCGGCGGTAGATATTCTTGATCGGGGCGTATGACGGAAACGGATTATGCTCACCCGTCTTGAATACAGCGAAGTCACCTGGCACGATTACCACCCCATTACCACAGAGATCAATACCGCTGATGGCTTCCCGCTCCAACTCCACAAGCTGTTCTTCCTTGAGATAAGGAACAACAATCATGGGCAGGCAGCCTTTGGGAAGTGTTGCCGCTTTTAAACGATCTACCGCCTCACGGAAAGCCCTCGGAGTTGAACGGGACTTCATCTCAACAGCAAACCGGGTCTTCTGCCGCCGCCAGGAAACTTCAAGACAAACGTCAAACTCAACAAGACGAGTACTCCGCGGAAGCAGTCTCAAGGAAAGAGGGCGAAGTGTGACTTCTCCCTTTCTCAAACGTTCAAGAATGTCAGCTTGTGTAATCATATTCCTAATAATACTTATTTTCCTGTTTAGGAAAATAGCATTAATCAAGAAAATGTCAATCCCCTATTAATGTATATTAACGCGCTACGCCATGATCGCGCGGGCGCGGGCAAGTTGCTCGCGGCAGTAGGCCAGGGGCGCTGTTCCGTGGTCGCGGGTGGGCTCAAGCACGGTGGTCTCGGCATAGTCATTCCACGTCACCAACTGGATTAACGGCGCGGGGACCTGTTCCGGCGTGCGCGGTTTGATGTAATCCATGTAGACCTTCCAGGTCAGTTCGAGGGTGTTGCCCCGTGTGGTCTCGCGGCAGATCACGCAGGGCCGGATGCGGGGATTGTCCGGGTCCGGGCTCCAGGCCCAGGCCACAAGCTGGTTGTTGAACCCCGGCCAGACCCCATGCATGATGTAGGCCGGTTTGCCCGATCCGCTGTTGGCGGCCTCGTACATGCCGCGCAGGAAACCGTCACCGGGATTGTCCGGATCACCCCACACACATCGGCTGTTCAGGTCCACCGTCTCCGGATCAGGTTGCACCCACGCATAACAGGCATCTTCGCCCTCACCGCGCGGATGCCCGCTCCAGACCAAATCCG
>RZZM01000662.1 GCA_009929845.1 Spartobacteria bacterium | reverse complement strand
TCGCTGGCCCCGGTGGGCGCGTTGATCGATCCGGACGCGGAAATGTCGGGGATCGGGTTCCGGCAGCGCCGTGACGCCGAGTTGCGTCCGTTGGACCCGCTGGTCATGGAGTGGCTGAAGCAGAACCAGGACACCTCGACCCCGCAGCAGCAGTTGGTGAGTTCGATGGACAGCCTGGAGATGCAGACCTTCAACAACGCGCTGGTGGCGCAGGCCTTCCTGTTGGAGGGCGAGCGTGAACGCGCGGAGCGTATCCTGGATTTTTATGCGAATGCCACGGACCCCGGCAACACGGACCGAACCTTGCAGAATTTCTACTACAATGGGGAGCCGCGCGGGTTTTACCAGGCGGTTTTCAAGGTTGAAACCAACGGGACGGTGGAGCTGCATTCCAATTCGGGCAGCGACCGGTGGATGGGGGACATGGCCTGGCTGCTCTTTGTCTATCTGTATTATTCCGAGCGCTATGACGCGGAGCGTTACAAGGATATTATGGCGTTGCTGCGTCAGCAGATTGAGGGCTGGTTTATTGACGACCCGGCGGGTAACGGCGGGTATGTGCAACATGGGTGGATCGATGGCGACAGCAAGCTGCACGAGTCCTTTGGACATGTAGAAGGAAATATCGACTGTTACGCGCTGTTCACACTGTTGGGGGATGAGGAGCGCGCGGCGAAGATCAAGACCTGGTTGGCGCCGCACCTGAAAGGCGAGACCCTTCCGCTGGATCTGTACACCTGGCGGGTGCTGGCCTTCGGGAAGGAAGCGGAGGCTTGCCTGGATATCCCGGATTATGATTTGCGTTACCGCAAGACCCTTGAGCGAAACGGACGGAAGGTATCGGGAGTCTACCATTCCGCCAACACCGATATCCAGAACGTCTGGCTGGACGGGATCGGCCACATGGCCTGCGCGTACTTTGCCGTCGGCAACTTTGAGCGGGGGAATTTCTATGCCAACCAGATGGACCACTACATGGTGGAATATGAGTTGGAGGGCAAGACCGTGCGGGCGATACCGTTTGTCGACAACAAGAGCGGCGAATATGAATGGGTGGATTTGGACCGGGGGTTTGCTTCCGCGACGGCCTGGTACATCTTTGCCAAGAACCGGTTTAACCCGATGACCCTGAAGCGCGCCGTGCCGGCAGAATAAGACGCACCGTCAGAAATCCTAACCTCGCCATTATCCAAAAAGTTCAACGGCACGCAACACCCCGGTTTCTCAAAACTTTGTCGCGAACTTTGCCGCGAACTTTGTCGATTCTTCCCTCTCTCCGCGTTCCCGTGTCTCTGCGTTAAAAAAAATATGAACGCAGAGGCGCAGAGGCGAAGAGAAGGGAAAAAAGGGCAAAAATGCCGACAAATGCCTTATAAACGGCCCATTTTTGCAAAAAACACCTATTTATGTACTGCTATCTCCCATAATTTCGTTTTTTTGCGCAAATTATTCTTCGCGAAACACGAATAGCTTGATTCATACAAAGGCTCTGCAGAATTAAACCACCCGCTTCGCTGGAGGCCACGGAGGTCACGGAGATATTAGAAACAATATTTTTTGAATGGAAGAAAAGAAA
>RZZM01000227.1 GCA_009929845.1 Spartobacteria bacterium | reverse complement strand
GCGAGGGCATCTGTCGCCTGACCGCCGGGTATCTCTCGGGGCCGGGCGGGATCACCAACCTGGACGCATGGGTGACCGGGCACGTTCGCCTGTATAACCAAGGGAGCGAAATCCCGGTGTATGTCTACGATGAAGGCCCCGAAACCTTTGGCACAAACGACTACATTGAATTCTATGCCGCGCGAGTCGATACGCCCTTTACGGACAAGAATGTATACTGGATGAATCTCGCCACCAACGCGGGCGCGCGGATAGCGCAAGTGGCGCGCTACGGAGGCGTTGCGACGTCTAATTACGCCTGTACCGTGCGTCTTGAAGAGCAGGTGGACTACATTCCGGACATTCCGGATGAAACCCCGGATGACGACCACTGGTTCATGTTGGAACTCTACGACGGCCAAACCAATGATTTTGAAGTGAACCTGCCGGATGTCGACGCGGTGACGGATGATTGTTCGCTGCGAATCGAAATGCAGGGGTTGACCGCCGCCCACCATGCGCAGGTTCAATTGAACGGCGCGCCGGTGGGCGCCCTGCAGTGGAACGGGTATGAAAAAGTGACCTTCGCGACGAATGTCAGCCAGGCCCTCTTGCTGGATGGAACGAATGTGGTTACGGTCGGGATTCCCGGCGACACCGGCGCCCCCTGGGAGGATGTGCTGATCAACTGGATTGAATTCACGTACACGCGGCAGACGAAAGCGCTAAATGACGCCCTGGCGGCCTCCCCGGCGGCCGACGGCGCCTTTGCGTATGAACTCACCGGTTTCGATACGCCGGATGTGGCTGTCTATGAGATTGTTTCCGCCACCAATATCACCCGTGTGACCAATGTGGTGGTATCCGGCACGGGCCCGTACACGGTGCACTGTTCGGTTGCGTTGCAGGCGACGGACACACTGATGGCGGTCGGCGACGCCGGGGTGATGCAGCCATTGTACATCTGGGAAGACGCGACCTCGGACCTGCGTTCAACCACCAACGGCGCTGATTATATCATCATCACCTACGACCCGTGGAAGGAAGCCGTGGAGACCCTGGCCGACCATCGGCGTGGCGAAGGTATGCGTGCGCGGGTCGTGGGCGTCCAGGATGTCTACGATGATTTCAGTTACGGGCTTTTCACGCCCTATGCCATTCAGGACTTTCTGAAATACGCGAGGGCATACTGGCAATCCCCGGCGCCCACCTATGTATTGCTGGTCGGCGACGGCACCTATGACTACCGGGATTACTACGGCCTGGGCGACGTCAACTATGTGCCCACAAAACTGTTGCACGGGCTGGATTATGGAGAGACGGCCTCGGACAACTGGCTGGTGTGCCTCGATGACGATACCCTGCCGGACATGTATGTGGGCCGCATGCCCGCCCGCACAACCAATGATGTCGAAACCATGGTCGGTAAAGTCATCGGTTACGAGGCCCTTTCCCCGGAAGGATGGATGACCAACCTTTTGCTGGTGTCGGATGTCGAGGACGGGGCCACCTCGTTCGAGCATCTCAATGAAGCGGCCGCGGCGCATGTCCCGGAATCCATGGCGCGCGAGCGGATACGTCTGGCGAATTATACAAACCTTCTCGAGTGCAAGGCCGATGTGCTCGATGCATTCAACGACGGGTACCTGGCGGTCAGTTATGCCGGGCACGGCAGCACGGAACAGTGGGCCGACCCGCCGACGGTGTTCGAGAACAGCGACCTGCCGGATTTGAACAACGCTGATCGCCTGCCCCTGGTGATTACGCCGACCTGCATGAACGGCTATTTCATATGGCCGCAGGGCGATGGCTATGAATGCCTGGGTGAAGAACTCGCGCGCACCAACGGACGCGGCGCGGTGGCCTGTCTTTCCCCGTCGGCCTTCGGATTGCCGCCCAATCAGCAGGCCATGGTCGAGCGCGTATTTGACGCGATCTTTGCCGTCGGCCAGACCCGGATGGGGCCGGCGATGTCGCAGGCCAAATTCGATTTGGCGGTCGCCTTGGGTGGCGAGGCCGACAATCTGCTGAATACCTTTATCCTCTTCGGCGATCCGGCGCTGCGCCTGCAGTATCAGGGGGTGTCCGATACCACAACACCGACCGTGGTGTCCTGGTCCCCGGAAGGCGCGCTACATGCAGGTACCTCGACGTCGGTGCGCATCACGTTCAGCGAGGCGATGGATGATATTGCCGTCCGTGCGGCGTTCCGGTTGTCGCCGACCCGCACCGGGCAGTTCCATTGGGAAGGCGACACCCTGGTCTTCACCCCTGCGCAGGCCTGGGACACCGCCGCCACCTATACCGTTGACCTGCTGGCCGGCGCCACCGACCGGGCCGGCAATCCGATGGAAAGCGCGGTGCAGTTCTCTTTCACGCCCGCCGCTGTGACGGTTGCCGGGCATATCGCCTATACCGGAACGCAGCACGGGATCATCTGGGTGATCGCGGTGTCCGAAAGCGACGCCTGGCACACCAACCTTTCGGTGGCCCTGTCCGACCTGGGCGCCTACAGTCTCTCTGTACCGGGGCAGAGCAACTGGTACATCAAGGCCTTCCGCGACGCCAATAAAAACTTCACCTGCGACACCTGGGAGGCGCAGGGCGTATATGCGCTCAATCCCCTCCATCCGGTGTCGGATGTGGACGGCATTGATCTGTTGCTGACGGACCCGCCCGTCGATACCGACGGCGATTCACTTACCGATTTCCAGGAGGTCAATGTTTATGCCACGAATCCTTTTGAGGCAGACGGCGACGAGGATGGCCTGAACGATGCGCAGGAGATTTTCTTCAAGACCGCGCCGGACAATCCTGATACGGATGGCGACGGGATGCTCGATGGTGACGAAGTGATCGCGGGGACCAGTCCATTGAACGGGGCCGAATGGTTTCGCATTGCATCGGGCGCGCCGATGCCGCAAGATGGCATTGTTTTTGAATGGGCCTCCGTTTTGGGTCGCCGCTATACGGTCCAGGGCGGCGCCGGGTATCAACAGGGCACCTTCCTGTGGAGCAATCTACTGGAGAATCTGAACGGAACCGGCGGTTCGATGGTCTATTCAAATACCGCGGGCAGCCCGTGGGCAGTGTTTCGATTAATAGTAACAACCAACAGTCCTTAACGTTAAAAAATGAGGAAATATGGCTATGGCAAAGCAGGCAGGACAGGAGTGTTTAACCACGGTAGTGGGCGGGATCAGTGTTCGGATTACCTCAGTGGATACTTCGTTGCTGGTCAGGTTGATTGAGTACATGGACGCGGAGGAAATGGACATCCCCATTGATGTGACCCTTCGCGTGGAGCAGGTCGGCGAGGCGGGCTCGCCCGAAGTGCTTTCCCTGGGCGCATCGTTCAGCGACTGCATCGAGGGCGAGAATGAGTATACCGCCTATCTGAATCACTCCGGCACGTCCGTATTGCTCCTGCTGCACGGCGAGTACCCGTTGGAGGCCACCATGAACTGTCTGCGTCAGGTGATTCGTCGCCGCATATACAGTGAAGGCGGGATTGTCCTGCATGCGGCCTGTATCCGGCAGGGCTCGGATGCTTATCTTTTTTATGGTCCCTCCGGCGCGGGCAAGTCAACCGTCTGTTCTTTTGCCGCGGCGGGGCATGTCGTGCTGTCGGACGACCTGACCTGCCTGAAACGCAAGGCTGGCGGGTGGGTCTGCTGGGGGATGCCCGGCGTGGTGCGTAACCCGAACCCCGAATCGACCCCCGTGTATACCGGCACGCCGCTCAAGGCCGTCATCCGTCTCATCCAGGCCTCGACCACCAAGCTTGCGCCATTGCACAAATCACTGGCCCTGGCCTCGCTTATGGCGGTGCCTTTTGAAGACACACGTTTTGACATGGGGTTCGGGATCATGGAAAAGGTCAACCGGTTGGTTGAGGATGTGCCTTGCTACAGTTTGCATTTCAGGAAGGATCCCGAATTCTGGGATGTGATCAGTCAGCAGATCGGACAGGCGTCATGACCGGTGTATGTGAGGTCTATCAACGCGCCGAGCGCGCTGTTTCACGGGTTGTTGACGGCGAAACGGTGATTGTGCAGCCGGGGCAGGGGATGGTAAGCATAACCAATGAAGTCGGCAGTTATGTCTGGGATTTGCTGGATGGCAATCGCGCCGTGCCGCGGATTGTCGACGACGTGTGCGACGCCTTTGACGTGGAGCGTCCGCGGGCGCAGGAGGACATCCTGGCCTTTATCGGGGAGCTGCGGACCCATCAGTTGATTGTCCCTTGCGCGACAGGCTGTTCCCATGATTGACCGTGCCCCGGAGTGGTCCCATGATGAAGACCCCTACCAGCGGGTGTTGCGCAAGACCTACGAGCGGCGCATTCCGTTTACCGTGCATTGGGAGCTGACCTACCGGTGCGACTGGTCCTGTCGGCACTGTTACGCCGACCGGAACGGGCTGGCAAATGAACTCACCCTCGATGAGATCACCGATGTGATGAACCAGTTGGCCGCCGCCGGTTCGCTGTTTCTGACCTTTACCGGCGGGGACCCGCTGATGCGAAAGGATATCCGCGAGATACTCAGCGAGGCCAACGGGCGGCAATTCGCGTTGCGCCTGATGACGAATGGCGCGCGAATCGACGAGGCGATGGCCAACCATCTTGCCACGCTGAACCTCCTGGGCATTGATATCAGCCTCTACGCGATGACACCGGAGATACATGACGCCATAACCGGGGTGAGCGGTTCGCATGCCGCCGTTTTGCGGGGGCTCGCCCTGTGCCGGGAACACGGGTTGCCGCTCACCATTAAATGTCCTCTCATGCAATTGAACCTGAAAGAATACCGGCCAGTGGCCGATTTTGCCGCGCAGATTGGCGCGGGCTTTGTCTTTGACTACCTCCTGATCCCGACGGATGCGGATCACCATCCTATGCGGGAGATCGGGTTGACGGATGAACAAATGTATGAATTCCTGCGGGACAAGGTGTCTGTTGAAGGCGGCGGGCGCCCCGAACCGCCCGCGCCGGACGACCCGGTTTGTGGCGCGGGCTCCAACGCGGTGGCCGTCAATCCGTACGGCGATGTGTATCCCTGCCTGGGCTATCGCGAAAAGGTCGGAAACATCCGGGAGCAGCGCTTTGCGGATATTTGGTCGAGTCCGCACCTTGACCAGTTGCATGCCGCAAGGTATCGTGACTATGTGAATTGTCAGGAGTGCGCGTATATTTCCTGTTGTTCACGATGTCCCGGCATAAGCCGGGCTGAATGTGGAAGGCCGTTTGATGCCGCGCCCACCGTTTGCCGGGTGGCGGCGGCGACCAAACGAGCCGTTGATGAGTGTTTACTGAGGGCTGTGATATGAACAGTGAGCGACAACCGAAAAAACGTGCCTATGAAAAACCGAGGGTTATTCACCGGGAAAAGCTGGAAGTCCTGTCCGCTGTTTGTGACTCAGGCTGGGTGCCGCGCCGGACGTGCATGACCCAGGGACAGTCCGGCTGTCAGAAAACACGATTCTAAAAGGGTGGGGACCAGTGAAAAACGGTGTCAGCCAAGGTGTCACAGATGCGTTGAAAAGTGGCCGGGACGTATGGTTCACCGTCGCCTCGCGCAGCATGGCGCCTGTCCTGCAACCGGGGGATGACGTGCGGGTGGCCTCTCTACGTTCTTCCGTGCGCCTGCGTTTCGGCGAGATCATCTGTTTTGAAGAAGACGGCGATTTTTTTGTGCATCGTTTCCTGGGCACGATGTCGCGGCATGGCGTTACCTGGTTGCGGACACGCGGCGACGCGGTACGGCGCATGGACCGTCCGGTGTTGATCGGGCAGGCGCTGGGCGTTGTGCGAGCCATCAAACGCGATGACCGTGTGATAAACCCGGCCGCCGGGCGGGGCCGCGCCGCCATGTTTCTTTCCGGGCTGTTCTCGCTGGTCGAGGTTAGTCTCTTTGAGGGCGCTCGTGCAATACGGTCGGCCATCCGCGCATGCCTGCGCTCGCGCCCTTTGGCGTCGGTATCCTCATGAATACCATCGAGCGGCTTCTCTCTGCTACATCCCCGCACCGCCACGGCGCATGGCCGGATATCTTCCCGGACCATTTCGTCGCGACAGCTAAAAAAGAGGGCCTGGCCGAGCAGTTGTATTTTTATCATCAGCACGAAATCACGGATACCGTGGTTCTGGAGGCCTGCAAGACCGAGTACATCGCCACGCTTTCGCGCAATATGCTTTTCGGCGAGCAGTTGGGTGATCTGGCAACCCTGTTGAAGAACTGGCCGTGCATCCTGTTGAAGGGAATTTATCTGATTCAACGGGTCTATCCGGATGCCGGGCTGCGGCGCTTTTCGGATATTGATATCCTGGTGCATCCGGAAGACCTGCCGGCGATCGACCGGACATTACTCCGCGCGGGGTATCGTCGGGATCATGCGTTGGACGTGGCGACGCTCATGCAGTCAACGGCCCTCAACAGTGTGATGTATCGTCCCCCGGAACACGGGCGGGCCCCCTTGCATGTACACTGGCATCTCTTTAACTCGATCCTCCCGAAATACCGCGCTGCGCGACTTGATATGGATGCGCTATGGGCGCGCGCGACGCTGTGGTCGGACGGATTAAGCGGGTTGTCTGATATTGACCTGCTCATCCATCTATGTGAACACGCTGTCCGCCACTCGTGCTGCAAATGGATACTCATTCGCGATATCGCGCAGGTCCTCTCAGGCTCCCCGGCGCTGGATACGGAGCGGTTTTGCGCAACCGTCAAGCACTACGGTTTAACGCAACCCGTGCGCTGTGCCCTTGAACTGGTTCGCATGGACAACCCTGACCCCCGCCTTGAACCCATACTCGATACCTTGTCCATGCCCGCGCCGGGGAGCGGAGAACGGTTGTTCACGCGCCTGGCCTGCCGGGGATATCGCCATCCGGAACTTTGCAACCTGCTCTACTGGTCCGCCCAACCCGGACTTCCCGCAAAAATACATTATCTTTACCGGGCCCTGTTTCCGGAACGTTCCGTGCTGGCCACCGCCTACGGGGTTTCCCCGAAAGAGATCACGCCCGCAACCTACGCCGCACGCCTCGGGCGGGGCCTGCGGTACATGCGTAAGTGACCAAGGAAAATTTGCCGGGAGTCATAAGGTAGCAAGGTTGCTATTGTCAAAACAGGGCAAAGCGGGTAGTATATCCGGGAAAACCTGCTAAGGCAGAAACAGAAGGAGTGAATATGGCGGTTGAACTGGAAAAAATTCTTCGACCCATTGATCACCCTGCGCCTCCCTTTCCGGCCAAGTATATGACACTGGCGGGCGGAGAAGACCTGGTGATAAGGCAGATTGACCGGGATGAGATTCCCGATTTGCTGCCTCATGTGGAACCCCTCATCCATGTGGAGCGCGACTACTATGACATTGTGGCCTCGCGTGTGTACGCTGAACTGCTGGGCTATTATCGGTATCGCATGCAGGACGAGTATGTCCTGGTGGCGCAGATCGATGGGGAGCTGGTGGCCATTGTGAACGGCCGTCGCCTGAATCCCGAGGTGGGTGTCTCCCTGCATACGCTCGCGCTGCGGCGCGGCCTGCGCATCGGCGCGCACGCCTTCGCGGCCAAGATGGAGTATCATATCGATATTATGAAGCAGAAGGAGGTGCTCATCGTCGCCGAGTCGCCCATCGGGTTCCGGCGCTGGATGATCGAGTACAAACTCGAAAAACGCTTTGATGTCGCCCATGA
>RZZM01000226.1 GCA_009929845.1 Spartobacteria bacterium | reverse complement strand
ACGCGGCCTGTCCGGTACGGATGCGGAGGGAAATTTCATCGACCCATGGGGACAGCAATACCAGATCGTCCTCGACACCGACCTGGATGACGTCTGCGATATCGAATACAGCATCTATGAACGCCGCATCGGGGAAGGTATCGTCATGTGGTCCTGCGGCGCCGACCAGATATCCGACACCTCCGACGATATCCTGTCATGGGAAAACACCCCGCGCGATTGAAACCCCAATCACATGCCGAACGGTCTCCGGACGGATAACCCACAGATTTCACCACAGTCAAAACCCGTCGAAACAGTCGATTTCGGTGAAAAAGCGCCTGGAAAATAGAAATGACGCTTCCATTCGCCAAAACAGCCTCTGGCGCATTCAAATCGCAGTTATCGTACAACGAATGGGGTTGCACTATAACCGGGGCGATTATGTCCACCCTCAAACGCCGCCAGGAATGAAGGTGTCGGCGGGCGGTGGTTGCACGTTTCAGGTTTCACCGTTCGTTGTACAGGCTTCAGCCTGCCGCGCACGGCGAGCCACATGCCGCGCCGCACGCGCAAAACAGCGCAAAAAGCGACAAAAATCGTAGATTCTCAATATCCATTTTATAGCCACGGATGAACGCAGATGAATGCGGATAAAAACATACCAAACGGCCTTTATGAGCCGGAAAGTGACAAAAAATGGCTGTTTTTAGGGTTTTCAGCGTGAAAATGGCCCATTTTCAGCTTTTTTCACTGAAAATCGGCTTTTTTTCGGCGTTCACGGCGCGAAACATGCGCGGCTCGCCGTGCGCGGCAGGCTAAAGCCTGTAAAAAATCACCGCGATTACTGGCAAATCAATGAAAATCTCGTTCTGCGGCTAACATTCGAAGTAAGGAGTTCTGATATTCTAAACCCAGTCATGGACCCTGGGCCAGGCTCTTCAGCACCTTCGGTGCTGATTTTCTACAAAAATGCAGGCGGAAAAGCCCAAAAAAACCTTTTTGGGGCTCAAAATCTTCTTTTTTTAAGCAAATAAACCTAAAAATTTGTATTGTGAGCGATTGCATTGCATGATAGCGTTCCCCCTGTTTCAGTGCTCTCAATTTTCTGGAAAGGCAGTATGAAGAAGGGTTTTTTTCTTATTTTGTTGGGTTTTTGGGTGTCCGGGGGCGTTTTTGCGGATGTTTTGCGCAATGCGGGGTTTGAAGAGGGGGATTTGAGCTGCTGGCGGGCGGAGGCGGACCAGTTGGAGATCGGGGTGAGCGCTTCAACCACCTATATGCGTAATTATGCGGGGAGAATGAAGGGCACCCTTCACAGCGCGCAATGGATTACCAATACGCTTCGTCAAACCTTGCGTGCGGCGCCGGGTGACACGCTGCGCGCGGATGGCATGGTGTTCTGGCGCAACTGGACGTCTGAGACCGGCGCCGGCGAGGCCCGGCTGGACGCGGTGCTGGAGAGTTCGTTCGGCGAGGTGGTGGCGTCCTGGGGACAGCCGCATGATGCCTGGACGCCGTTCTCCCTGACCGGCTCTATTTTCGGGGTGGCTAATCCGGGTTTCGAGGGCGGCTCGACAGCGGGTTGGCGGCTTATTCCCGATCAGCTCCATGTGGCCGCGTCGACCAATGCGTGTTTCGAGGGGATGTGGTCCGGCTGTATCTTCGGGGAGTGGTCGGGTTGGACGTTCAGCCAGATGTACCAGCAATCCGTGGTAGAGGCGGGTGAGACGCTGGAGGCGCGGGCGCGGATCTATGTCGATACGCTGTCGACGGATGGCGACTGGGCCGCTACAGGATTAAAGCTCGAACGGGCGGGCGGCGGTCCGGTCGGGGAAATCCTGCTGGACCAGGACTGTCCAAAAAACCAGTGGTTGCCATTGTCCATCACACTGCCGGCGTCCGAGGGCGGAGAATACATCCTCCGTTGCCTGCTGGCGGGCGGAAGCGGCGGGACCGACTCAATCGCGCGTGTCTATTTTGATGATGTGCGCCTCTGGAAACAGGGCGGTATGCTCCAGGCCTATGATCGGACCCTGGGGGTCGCGGACCAGTCCCACGCGGAATTCCAGTTGTCGGGGTTTTCCGGCGCCCCGGCGCCGCTGGCCACCGCGACCGCGGCGGATTTCCCCTGCCGGTTGCACGACACGGAATGGAATGTACAGTATTTTTATGATTTTCTTGATGAATCGCAGGCGGGCCTGGATATGGCGCTGGAGCTGACGCCGGCGATGCTGGATGGCGCGGACGCGTTGCGCGTTATCCTTGAGTATTATGACGGCGCGGAATGGACCGAGGCCGGGGCGACCGACATTTCCAGCAACGGCACGGCGCGGATTGTCATTTCCGCGGACGGCCTGGCAGTGAACAAAAACAGTTTCCGCCTGCGGGTCCCGCCTTCGGAAACGGATACGCACGGGGTCTATTGGGACCAGGTGCGTCTGCGGAGCCTGGTGTCGATTTCGCATACCCTGGGCACGGCGGGTGATGGGGACGGCGAGTTCAGGCAACCGCCTTACAGCGGCGAATCCATTGACCTGGACCTGTATGGCGCGGCGCAGTTCCCCAAGGAACTGAACCTGTATTCCTGGACCATGCAGCATTTTCATTTTGCGGTGGATGAAGACGGGGCGTCGCAGGACATGCTGGTGGTCCTCACCCCCTGCTGGAATGATGGCGATGGGGCGCTCTCCGTGGCCCTGGAATACTGGAATCACACGGCCTGGGTCGAGGCCGACCGGACCTCTGTGAACGGACAGACCGACGGCGAACTGTACCTCCCGGCCGCGGCCCTCGAACCGGGTGTGAATTCATTCCGTCTGCGCGCGCTTGAAGGCTCCGGCGGCACACAGGTGGTCACCTGGGACCAAATCCGCATTTGCACAGCGGGCCGCAATACCTCGCCGCATGATGTCAAACTCCTCTTTCGTTTCTGCGCGCATTCCGGCGCGGACACCTTGGCGGCGGAAACCGAGGTGCGGGTTGACGCCTGCCGGGTGCTGGGTTCTACCGCCGGGCTGCAGCCGCCCGCATCCAAACTGGATGCCTTGCGCGAAGCCGCGGCGGCGGTTGCCCTGGATGGGGACCGGTCGGTACCATTCGTGTCGTACCCCGGCGCGCAAACCTACGGTTCGCCCGGCGGCGCGCCGCCGCAGAATTATCCGTCGGATGTGGAAGTGCACATCCCGGGGTGGTCGTTCAATGCCTTGGAAGACATCACCAATGAGGTGACCACCACGGCGGCGGTGATCCTCTACGAACTGCCCGGGGAAGGACCGGGCTATATTGAATTTGACCGGTTTGCCTTTTGTGACCGGTTCTGGCACAACGCGCGTTACGCGACCCCGGACATTCACACCAGCGGCGCGCCGTTTTTTGTGATCGGGCAGGAAGACAACACCAGCGAGGAATTCGGCGACGGTCCGTTTCCGGACGAACACACCTACCTGCTCGGGTCCCCGCTGTACCTCTTTCCCAAACGCCTCAGCACGCAGCCGGGCGATGGATGGCCCTGCCGCCTCAACATTGTCTACCCGGTCGATTACTCCAGCTACGAATCATGGCGCGACAAATACTACATCATTGATACCGTGGCGACCAACGGTCCGGCACTGAACGTCAAGACCCTGAAGGTGGACACCTATGTCACCGGCGACGGGATCCCCGAGGTCAACGTCGCCTCCCGGGAACACCACATGGGCTGGGCGGAAAGGGAATCGGCCTACGGCATGGTGGACTATCCGAATGTCAATTATGCCGAACACTTCGCCGCCGGGTTGCGCAACAGCGGCGCCAACAACCTGTATGATGACGGCGTCTGGTACATGCAGCAGGTAGCGCGCGGATGCATCACCGTCAAACCCATGACGCTCTACGCGCTGAACGAGGGAAGCTGGATAGAAAAAATCTACCACGAATGCGATTTTATCTGGGCGAATGCCGGCTCAGGGGTGCGTTCGGTATTTGATGACGACCGGTGTAAACGGCTGCCGGGACAGGCTTCGTATTTTGTCGGCTTCAAAGTGGGACGCCTCTATGATCCGGTGCCGGGAGGCGGCGCCTACTACACCCACCTGATCGAACTGCGAGGGAACGGATATGTGCGCATGACCGACTACGAGGCGTACATGGGCGGCAGCTTCCGTCCGGTTGCCCACGACCTGTTCGGGCTGTACAAAAACGGTGAAGATTTCCCGTTGATGCCCGAAGCCTATGCCCGTGTCATTCCCACGTCCATCGGCGCCGACCACGACGACAGCTTCGCGGAAATTTTCCTGCCGTTTCAATCGGACCGCGACAACCGCGTTATCGGCGCCGCCCGCATGGCGCTGCACATGGCGCCGGACGAGGTCCGCCATACCGGCGCCTATTTTGACATGGATGTCGACCTTTGGGCCAACCGGGATATTGTGCAGGCCGATCACAGTCCGCTGACCTGTTTCGCGCAGGTGGACATGTGCTGGCGCGCCACCACCAACATCGCCGACGGGACCGAGGCGCACGACATCGACACGGTGCTGCTCAAGCGCGCCGACGGGGAGTGGATCCATTGGCGCGTCCACAACCCGCCCACCAATCTGTATGTGCATCCGATGGGCGTCTTTCAAACCAATGATACCGTCTATCTGCTGCAGCAGGACCGCTGTGCGGATTCCTACGGGTTTGAACCGGGCGGGGCCTATCACCGGGTCAGCGGCTATGAAATCACCATGCTGGATAACGCCGGGCTTCCGACCGAAATCGAGGCGCATGTGCAGCATACCGATTCGGAGTACAAGGACAACGCGGTGGTCTCCTGTCCCATCCGCCGGGATATTGCCGCCGGCGAACAGTTGTCCTACCGTTACCGCTACCGCGCCCTGAACGTCCCCGGCGTGCAGATCCTGCATCCGTCGACGCCCGACGGCGCGAACCAGTGGAGCGGGTCCGTCTATACGGTGGTCTTCCGCGCCACGGACGGCGACGAGGCCCTGCAGGCCAACGTATATTACGGTAACGGACAGGATAACGACTGGACCTTGATCAACACCGGCGGACCGATTCCCGTATCCACCAACACCCACACCGCGGAATGCGCCTGGGATGCTGGCGCCGTAGCACCCGGGGCCTATTACATCCGGGTGGAAGCCACGCGGCTTCGCGATGGCCGGACCGGATTCGATGTTTCGCGCGCGCGCCTGCAAGCCGGCCCGCGCCACACCTTTGCGCGCACAACCTCGACGGCCCCGACGCCCCGGACCAATGATTTTGTTCACCTTGGAAACAATATGGGGTTCGAGACCGGCCATATCCTCGGCTGGGCCGCCCTTGCGGACCACCTGGATATTTATGCCACGGACCTCGCGGCCTGCGAG
This sequence comes from Spartobacteria bacterium, assembly GCA_009929845.1. Lineage (GTDB taxonomy): Bacteria > Verrucomicrobiota > Kiritimatiellia > RZYC01 > RZYC01 > RZZM01. The sequence goes on along the minus strand of RZZM01000226.1, from coordinate 2,352 downwards.
GGCCGCTATGCCGCGCGCATCCACGGCGCCTGGTCGGGCTGGAGCTGGAACAACCTCCAGCAGGACATTCCCTGCCTCGCGGGCGAAACGCTGCATGTGAAGGGACGCATTTTCATCAACGGCTTCAGTGAATCCACCACCGACTGGGCGGCCTGCGGGATCATGATGGAAAGCTATGAACATGCCGGGCGCACCTCGACCGGCGTTGAATTTTCGGCCGTCACCCCGACCGGGGTCTGGCTGAATGTCGATTTTGAACGCGTCGCGCCGGTGGACGGTTATGACCGGCTGGTCCTTTGGGTGGGCGGCATGGACTGCCCGCATGCCGATGTGCTTTTCGACCGGATTGAAGTCACTTCGCGCAACGGCAGTGAGGTGGTCACTAACCGCCCGGAAACCTTCTGGGCGTCTGTCGCGCCGGTGGATGTCACCGGGCATACCGCGCTGCGGTTCATGACCGCCTCGACCAATAGGGGCGAGCAGCTTGGTATCTGGGTGGCGGACGCCGCGGGGGTCACAAGCCGGGTGGATGTGATGAGCATACTGCCGCGGCTGCAATCGCTGCCGCGCGCCATCTCTATTCCCTGGCATCGCTTTGCGGGCATCGATCCGTCGGCGATCAGGGCCATCGGCTTTGAACACGCCTACGATGAAATCGGCGTGTGGCAGCTTGCTTCCGTTGCGGAACCGCTCACCGCCTGCTGTGCGTTGAGCCCTTCCGACATGACAGACGCCATCGGGCTCGCGCACTTCAATCCCGGACAGGTGATTACCAACATCCTGACCATCACCAACCACACTTCTTCGTCCGTAACCGCGGCGGTGATACAGGTGATTCATGAATACGGCGAAGACCGCCACTGGGTGGATACCTTCCACAGCCCGTGGGTGCATTCACTCAGCTTCGAGCAGGGCGATCGCCTGTGCGGGCAGCGTGAACAGTGCTGGTATGACCGGTTCATTGCGCCCGGCGGAACCCTGGTCCTTACCAACACCTACCCGCTTCCGGAAGGCAAGCGGGTGAACAACGCCGAACACTGGATGCCGGGATATTTCGACTGGTTTATCGGGCGGAACTACCCCGCCCGCGGCCAGGTCCATGTGGTCGCGCGTGACGCATCGGGACATGCCTTGCTCTCGGACGCGCGCGCCGCGTTCTACGCCATGGATGATGATTTTGATTTTGACAACGACGGCTTGCCGGACGCCTTTGAAATGAATGCGTGCGGTTCCGTGACCGGACTGGTCGGCGCCCTGGACGTGGATTACGACGGCTTCACGGCCATGCAGGAATTCATCGCCGGCACCGACCCCCTCAACGCCGGATCGCGGCCCCTCCCGCGCGCCCTTTCCGGCGCCGCGGGCGACATCGAAATCCTGACCTCGCCCGGGCGGGCGTACTGGCTGGAATGGACCGACACCCTGGCGCCCCCCGACTGGCGCGCGGTTGACGCGGACGCCCTGGACGGTGACGGCACGGCCCGAGTGCTCACGGACCCCGACGCGGAACAGGCCGCGCAGCGATACTATCGCACCGGCATACGCCTCCTCCACAGCGCCTGGCCCCCGTAACTTAGAACTCCTTACCTCGACCGTTGGCCGCGGGTGCAACCCGCGGTCAGGAATAAACAACACATAAACAACCGTATAGGGGTTGCGCTATAACCGGGGCGTTTATGTCCACCCGCAAACACCGCCAGGAAAGAAGGTGTCCATCCAACTTCCACGAGGTAAGGAGTTCTGACCTTGTTCAATAGCGTCCTGAGGACGCTTAGATTATTAGGCTATTAGTCTTTTAGGTCATTAGGTCACACCGTTTTATAGTATTGCGTAGTGGGCGCATGAACTAACGGTTGATGCTTTACTGGTGCTGTATACGTAATAAATCCGATACAATCAGGTTAACAACTTAATAATGTCTTCTGCACTCATTTTATGGTGGGCTGCAATGCTGCGAATGATACCCCTGAGGGTTCCCACTTTAATGGGGGTATGGTTGGGAACGACTTCATGGTGTTCGCCATGCATGTTTGTTGTGATGCGTATGTGAGCCCTTTTGCCTTGTGACAGAATACCCGAGAGGTTTGAGTGCTTTAAGAAGTTTGGTTGCCGTGATGTCATGTGGTAGTTTCATACAGCCAATACTTCGTCATGCACGAAATGTAGACGAATCATTTTGGGTAGTTCTTTTGGCTCAAAAATGGCCATTTTCTTGCCAAAACGACAGTTTGCGCATTGCTCTGTCCCCATTTTCTTGCGCCGAGCCCTGCGTACGCTGGTCATTGGGGACCTGCCTTCATATATTACGGCATGACAAGCAATGACCCTCCCGCTTCATTTCGCGTCCGGCGT
>RZZM01000661.1 GCA_009929845.1 Spartobacteria bacterium | reverse complement strand
AAATGCCGCGCGTGCTTCCGGCTCCACGCCGCCCCCTGCACCCGGTTCTGCCCCGCCAACGTCTATGCGGCCGGCGCCGGCGAATCCATCGCCATCCGCCCGGAAAATTGCGTGCAATGCCGCTGCTGCACCCTCAAGTGCCCGTTCGACAACATCGACTGGCAGACGCCGCGGCACGGCGTCGGTCCGGATTACCGGCTGTCTTAAGCAGGATCAACGCCCCGTTTGGGTCATCCGCCGCCTGTTCATATATTACAAACAATGAAACCATTAATTGTAATTAATGGTGTCACTGTTTGTAATAGATATGAGCTTGGCCGGGAGGCCCAATTCGCCTGCGAAATGACGGATATCGAGCGCTTAGCCTAGTGTAGTGTAACAGTTATCTCTTTACAATAAGAGGCAGGTGTGCGACTCTTCCGGACATGTGGAAGAAAGCCCGTCCCTTGTTCATGGAACCCGAGCAGAAGGCCCAGTTGGAAGCTTGGGCCCGTGCCCCGTCGATGCCGCAGAAGATCGTGTTGAGGTCCCGAATTTGCCTGCTGGCCAACGCGGGAACCAGCAACCGGCAGATTGCCCTTGAACTGAACACGACCCGACCCACCGTGCTCCTTTGGCGGAATCGGTTTGCCAATGCGGGGCCTCCGGGATTGGAACACGAACCACCGCGGGCGGAAAGCATCCAGAAATTTGGCTCGGACCGGGTGAAGCAAATCGTGGACACGACCCTACAGACAAAGCCGAAAGACGCAACCCACTGGAGCACCCGGACTCTGGGCCGACATTTGGGCGTAAGCCATATGACCGTGGCGCGGGTGTGGGACAGCCATGGATTGCAGCCGCATCGGACGCGGACGTTCAAGTTGTCAACGGACAAGCAATTCGTGGAGAAACTGTCGGACGTCGTGGGGTTGTATTTGAATCCGCCGGACAAGGCGTTGGTGCTTTGCGTGGACGAGAAATCGCAGATCCAAGCGCTGGATCGAACCCAGCCCGGCCTGCCGATGAAGCCGGGCCGATGCGGGACGATGACGCATGATTACGTGCGCAACGGAACCACGACCCTTTTTGCGGCGCTGGACGTGCTACAAGGCAAAGTCATCGGGGGTTGTTTCGACCGCCATCGCCACGAGGAATTCCTCCGGTTCTTGCGGCAGGTGGACCGTGAAACGCCCCCGGAGCGCCAACTCCATCTGATCGTCGACAATTACGCCACCCACAAGCACCCCCGCGTGAAGAAATGGTTGGCGCGCCATCGCCGGTTCCACCTGCATTTCACCCCAACCAGTTCTTCCTGGTTGAATCTGGTCGAAAGGTGGTTCGCCGAAATCACCCGGAAACGGATCCGCCGCGGAAGTTTCCGGAACGTGAAAGAGTTGATCGAGGCGATCCAAGAGTACATCCGCCAAAACAACCTGACCCCGAAGCCCTTCGTGTGGACCAAGCGGGTCGATGAAATCCTAGAAAAAGTCAATCGTTGTAAAGCTGCGACTGTTACACAACACTAGAGCGTTTTCGGATTTGTTGTAGCCGCGCTCGCTGCGCGCGGGGCTGTAGATTCAGGGGCCGGCCCCACCGGGACC
>RZZM01000660.1 GCA_009929845.1 Spartobacteria bacterium | reverse complement strand
GGCGCAGGTCAGCATCAACCACGCAATAGCCCGCCTGCCGGAAGCACTTTGTTATTTTCGAGCGCATGATGACCACTATACCGCCAATGTCATCCGCTCCGGCATCGGCCCCATGCTGGTCTTTGATCTGCAAACGCGCCTCGTCGACTGGCTGCTGAAGAACAATCATACCGACATTGCCGAATACACGACGTATTACATTCTTCCCCGCACCTATGCCGACGCCCTGGTCTTTTTGCGTAATGTGGGGCTGTGCGAGATCATCAAACAAATCTTCGGGAAAAAAACACCCAATCACACGCGCGTCACCAAATGGTTGCTCCGCTGCCTGGGCTACCGGTTGGCCTGGAAGAGGAATGATCCTTTGAGCAGACGGCTGCACACCGTGCGCCGGCAAAGTTGCTGGAGCGGACGCCATCAGGTGGAAGACCAGATCAATCAGCGCGACTATACCGTCACGGGAGACGGACGCCAACGGGCCGCCTTCCAGCCGGTTGTCTCCGTGATCCTGGTCGCCCATAACGACGATGCATACCTGGGCGAGACCATCGAGAGCATACGCGCACAAACCGTCAAGGACGTCGAAATTCTAGTTGTCAACAATCACTCGACCGACGCCAGTGAGCGCATTGCGGAAACATACGCCAAAGACCCGGCGGGACATATGGCCTCACTCACCCTGCCCCCGGGAACATCCTCCCCCATCCAGGCGGCCAACCTGGCGCTGTCCATCGCCCGCGGCAAATACATCTGTTTTGTGCGCGCCGGGGATCGATGGCCGCCGGACAAAATGGAAAAACTTGTGTCGCACATGGAGCGGAATAGTGATGCCGCCCTCTGCCTGTGCGGCGCCTACGAAGTCCGGTTTTCACAAAAACAGGGCAAATCGCACCGCGATGAGCCCGGCATTCAGGTCACGCCGCCCAATCAACAGTTTGTGCCCGCCTTCCAGGTCGTGAGTTCCCTGCACGCGTTCGCCCTCAACACCAGCCTCTTTCGCGCGTCCGCGTTCGGACCGGCGAGCGTGCTGCCGGAGACCTGTCCGGCAGGGGTGGCGCCGGCTGTTTTTGCGGCGGGCGTCTGCGCCTCCGCGCGGACCGACAGCCTGTCGCTCTCTGAAGGCGAATACCGCACCGACGTGGATGCCGTCCCTGCCCCGGTGCGTCTGCTGACCATGCAAACACACGCGGTGAAATTCCTGCTCCGCCAAAAACGGCGCGCCCACGCCATCGACATCGCCGCGCGCCTGCTGCCCGGCGCCATGCTGCAATGCCTGCGCGCGCAACGCTGGAAAGGGCTGGTCACGGTCACCCGAGCCCTTGGGACGGTGCTGGTCCGTTTTCCGCATTGGCCGCTCATCGTGCTGCGCTTTCGGGTCTCCCAACGCAGGAAATCATCCTAGAACACGGAGCGGAGAACGGATGCGCATTGGAATCAATCTTTATATGCTTCAACCCCACGTCGGCGGCATCGGCAATTACGTCCTCTCCCTGCTCCGCGCGTGGCCGAAGTTCGAACCGGAAGACCAACTGGTCCCCTTCAGTTTCGCTGAAAATGATGAACTGCTCCGCGAACTGCCCGATG
>RZZM01000659.1 GCA_009929845.1 Spartobacteria bacterium | reverse complement strand
GCATTATCGATGACCGTACAGCTCCTTACGGTGCCGCCCACGGCCCAGATGCCGCCGCCGCGCAGCGCGCGGTTGGCCAGGACCGCGGTATTGTCGATCAACCCCCGGACATCCGCGGCGTTTATGGCGCCCGGGCAGTTCACGATAAAGACACCGCCGCCCGCGTCCGTGGCCTGGTTGTTTTGAATGGTGCTGCCGACAACCTTGCCGTCTCCGTTCAATACGACCCCCCCGCCGCGTCCGTAGCCGATATAGAATCCGGAGCAGGCGTTGTTCTGGATGAGGCAGTTGGTTATCGAGCTTACGCTGCTGGTGGTTGCCGACGGGGTGCTGTTGTAGACATATATGCCGGCGCCGTCGCCGTCGACGGTATTCCCCTCGATGGTGGAGTTTCTCACGTGTCCGCCCTCCCAGCAGTAGATGCCGCCGCCATCGAAGCCCGCGTTGTTTCCGGCAACCGTTGAATCGACCACAAGGCCGGATGAAAAGATGCACACTCCGCCCCCGAACCCATTGGTGCCCGCCGCATTCCCGGTGATCATGCAATTGGAGAGCGTGCCGCCGAAGTCCAGGTAAGCGCCCGCGCCATCCCGTTGGGCGACATTGCTGCTGATGGTATTACCGGTGATCCACGCGGTACTGCCGGTGCAGTAGATGCCGCCGCCGTCAAACGCGGAATTTTCCGAGATCAGGGAATGCAGCACGGCGCCGTCCCCGCAGATATAGACACCGCCGCCGTGGATGCCGGCCTGGTTTTGAATGACCGTGCAATTGCTGATGCTGGCCGCGCTGTTTGTGAAGAGGATCCCTGCGCCCTTGAACGCGGTATTGCCTTCCACGAGGGTATCGACCGCGCGTCCCGAAGAGTTCCGTCCGAAATAGATGCCCCCTCCGATCCCGGAGGGGCCGGTATGGTTTCCGCGAACTATACAATTTGAAATCAGGTTGTCTCCCGAATACATATCAATGCCCGCGCCCAGGATATTGTGATAGCCGTTGGTGATGGTGAAGCCCGCGAGGGTGGCCCCGGAGACATTGCCGATCCAGAAGGCGCGGCGTACGCCGCCCGCGTTAATGATGGTCGATTCGGGTCCATTCGCGGACCGCAGGGTGATCGCGTTTGTAATCGTGAGCACGGAGGAAAGGGTATAGACCCCGTTGCTGACCAGGATGACATCGCCGTCGGTGGCCACGCTGATGGCCGCGGCAATTGTTTCCGCCGGGGCGGCCCAGGTGGTGTAGGGGGTATTGGCGTCATTGCCCGAGACCGCGACGTAGCGCGTGACGCCCAGGGCTGCGTTGCCCAGCGCGAGGGTGAGGGCAAGAACCAACCATGGAGCTTTAGTGTGCAGGGGATGCGTTGTTCGATGAGTTTCCTGTCGGATTTTTTTCATACTTCTTTCTCTTGGCATAGTCATACATCACGAGGCCGTTAATCGCCGGTCCGGTTGAGTCGTATACATACTACACAATCCTGGCCAGGGCGGAAATAGCATTTTTCATGCCTGTATAAAGGAGGAAATTTTTTCCTGTTCGTGCGCGGCTCGGTGTGCGCATGGGTCGGTGTAAGGCATTAGAGCCCGCGGT
>RZZM01000225.1 GCA_009929845.1 Spartobacteria bacterium | reverse complement strand
TATCAATGTGCTGGATGTCTACAATTCGCAAAGCAATTACGTGACCTGGGCTGATGCCACACCATCTAACGGCGCCCTTTCCGTGGTCTTGTTTAAGTCCCAAGCCCTTGGCAACATCCTGAACTGCATGCGCATCAGCGGCTACAACGGCCCGATGCCCGCAACCCCGTCTTCCGGTTCCTGGACCGGCGGCTATCCGGTGGTCATTGCGGGTGAAAACATCAACGACGGCTCCGACATCACCAATGTGACCCTTTGCGGGGTGCAGGCGACCATCGTCAGCCAGATCATCGGGCGCGTCTGGGTGACGGCAGGAAGCAGCACCAACATCGGCACCGGCGACATCGTGGTTCAATCCGTCAGCTACGGCGCCACCATCGGCAGCAACGTGTTTGCCTACACCGGTGCGGGCATTCTTGTAAGCAGCCCACCGTTCACCTCGGTTCCGTTTGGAAGCATCGTCACCAACATCCTGAACGTCACCAACAGCGGCAACGAAGCGCTGCTGATTACCGCAGCCACCAACAGTGGCGCGGGCGCGGCGCACTTCGATATGTCGGCGCTGACCGGTCTGACGGTTGATCCCGGCACCGCCAGTAACGTCCCGGTGGTCTTCACCGCGTCGGCGGTCGGCACCTTCACCCCGACCTGCTACCTGGCCAACAACAGCCCGGTGCCAAGTTATACTTTTGGATTGACCGGTTCTGTCTTCGCCGCCTCCACCAACATCGGTCCTTACGCCGGTGGCAACACGATCACGATCACCAACGGTTATTTCGGCACGATCACGAATGTGCTGATTATACAGACAGGAATGTCTGTGCTACCTTCGGCCTCCGGCGCGAATTGGTTCACGATCACTTTGCCCGCAGCAACCAACGCGGGCACGGTGGATATCGTCGTGCAGACCTCGGACAACGGCGATATCACCCTCGCCAATGCCTACACCTATAATCCGGCGGGTGAACTGGGAGGCCTGATGCCCGACTGGTCGCACTGGACGACGATCGAGGATCTGCCACGTTCGATTTACGGGATGGGATCGGCCACACTCGAAGGGAAGGTGTACTCCATTGGGGGCTATACCGGAAGCTACAGGACGAATGTGTACGGCTTTGATGGCAGCTTCTGGTCGGAAGTCGCGGGATTGCCACTGGCCGTGTCGCGGCCCGGCGCTGCGACCATGGGTGGCCTCATTTATGTCGTGGCGGGCAGCGGGAATTCGAGCTACACCACCAACGTCTATACGTTTGATGGAAGCAGTTGGGGCGAGGTGGCAGGCCTGCCGGTCGCGCTCGATGATGTCGCATGCGCCGAGTTCCAGGGACAACTGTATGCCATCGGAGGCCATGCCGCCACGACTTACACTAATGTGTACTGTTTCGACGGTTCCTCCTGGTCAGAGGTTGCCGGGTTGCCTGCGGCGGGCCAGGGTTTCGCGGTGGCCGTGTTGGATGACCGGCTATATGCCTTCGGCGGCGGCATGACCAATGCCTTCCGCTTTGATGGAGCCAATTGGAGTTCCGCTCCGGGCCTTCCGTTCGCCTACTCCGGCAACAAGGCCGCAACGATGGATGGAGTGATGTACTCTGCCGGAGGTATGCTCGGCGGCAGCGGCAGAACCAATGTCTACAGCTTTGACGGCACCAACTGGGTATCCATCCCCGGGCTGACCTATGCAACCCGCAACTTTGGGTTTGCCGTCATGGATAACAAATTGCATGCCTATGGCGGCTATGACTCGAGCTATCAGAATGACGCCTGTCGTTACCCTACCAATGTTGAAGTCGCCGCGGCGACTCCTTCTTCGGGCAGTTGGACGGGCGGGTATGCCGTGATGTTGCGCGGAAGCAATCTCGGCAATGGAACCGACATCACCAACGTTACTCTGGCGGGAGTGGCCGTGACGAATATCACGTCGCAATCCTCCACGCAGGTGGTCGTCTGGGCCGGACAGGCTGGCGCGTCGGGCGTCGGCGATGTGGTGGTGCAGTCCACCAGCTTCGGCGAAACGGTGAAGAGCAACGCCTTCACCTATCTCGCGTCGGAAATTTCCATCTCCGCCTCGGCCTTCGCCCCGACACCGCTAAACGCCATCGTGACCAATATCTTCACCGTCACCAATGCCGGCAACGAGTCGCTCACAATTTCCGCAGCGACGAACAATGGAACGGGCGCGTCGGACTTTGATATCTCGGCGCTGGCAGGCCTGATCGTTGATGTCGGCACAGCCAGCAATGTCCCGGTGCTCTTCACCGCGTCGGCGGTCGGCACCTTCACCCCGACCTGCTACCTGGTCAACAACAGTCCGACGCCAAGTTATACTTTTGGATTGACCGGTTCTGTCTTCGCCTCCTCCACTAATGTCGGCCCCTACGCGGGCGGTAACACGATCACGATTACGAACGGAAACTTTGGCACGATCACGAATATACTCCTGGGACCGCCGAGCGTCGGCTCGGCAGCGATTATAGCTTCCGGCCCCAACTGGTTCACCATCACACTCCCCGCCGCCACCAACGCGACCGGCGGCGCCGTGTCCCTCACCGTCCAGACCTCCGACAACGGCGACACCACCCTGGTCAACGCCTATACGTACAATCCGGCGGGGGCGATCGGATATGCGGATTGGTCCGGATGGGAAGAAGTCGCCGGGCTTCCCGAAGCGCGATACAGCACGGCAACGGCGGTGTTGGGAGACTATCTATACTCCATTGGAGGATATGACAGCAGCGACACCGTGGCGACGAATGTCTACAGGTATGACGGTTCGTCCTGGACGGAAGCGGAGGGGTATCCGTTGGAGCTGGGCTATTTCCCCGCCGCCACCTTTGGTAATTACATCTATACGGTCGGTGGCGAGGACATGTCGAATTCGATGCAAACCAATGTGTTCCGATTCAATGGCACGTGGGAAGAAGTGGCGGGACTGCCGTCTGCGGCTTCCTTCAACAGTGCCGCCGTCTTCCAGGGGCATCTTTATAGTGTCGCGGGTGATTTCTCGACCAACGTCTATCGGTTCAACGGCACCAACTGGCAATCACAGGCAGGCCTTTCCCAGGTACTCTCATCCGCCGGCATTGGGGTGTTGGGCGCACGCCTGTATTTCGTGGGCGGCATGAATAGCGGGTGGTTTGCAGTGAGCAACGTGTATTGTTTCGATGGAACCAACTGGATGGAGACCGTCAGTCTTCCGGAGCCGCGCACCCTCTTCGGTGTGGCCTCGTTGGAATCGAAGCTCTATGCCGTGGGCGGGGATTACGACCAATGGGAAAGCTATAACGCCACAACGAATGTGTGGAGTTTTGATGGGACGAATTGGACGGCCTGTCCTGGATTGCCAAAATCCGTATCCTGGATGTCGGCCTGTACGTACCGTGGCGCCCTGTACTGCATCGCCGGTTGGGATGGATCAAACACGGGAACCAATGTGTACCGCTATCCGGCCAGCAAAATGGGAGTTGAGCCTTCGTCCGGTTCGTGGACCGGTGGATATCAGGTGGTGATCACCGGAACCAATCTGTGCGACGGCTCCGACATCACCAATGTGACGCTGTGCGGGATATCGGCGGATTCAATCGTCAGCCAGTCCGCCACGCAGATCGTGGCAGTGGCCGGAGCTTCCATCTCCGGTTCCCTGGGCGACGTGGTGGTCCAATCCACCAGTTTCGGCACCACCACCAAATCCAACGCCTTCACGTATAACGCATCAGGCATTGACGTGGCAGCACCGGCCTTCGCGCCGACGCCACTCGGCACCATCGTAACCAACATCTTCACCGTGACCAACAGCGGCGACGAGGCCCTGCTCATCACCGCCGCAACCAATTCCGGCGCGGGCGCGGCATACTTTAACGTGACCGGATTGACCGGATTGACGGTTGCCCCAGGCACCGCCAGTAATGTCCCAGTGGTCTTCACCGCGTCGGCGGTCGGCACCTTCACTCCGACCTGCTACCTGGTCAACAACAGCCCGACACCAAGCTATACCTTCGGCCTGACCGGTCATGTTTTCCAACTTTCCACCAACATCGGCCCCTACGCCGGCGGCAACACGATCACGATTACGAACGGCAACTTCGGCACGATCACGAATGTGCTGATTACACAGACAGGAATGTCTGTGCTACCTTCGGCTTCCGGCCCCAACTGGTTCACGATTACGCTCCCCGCCGCCACCAACGCGGGCACGGTCGATCTCATCGTCCAGACCGACAGCGGCGACATTTTACTGGCGGATGCCTACACCTACAATCCGTCCGGTGAGATCGGGGCCAGCGACTGGAGTCGATGGGAAGAGCTTGAGCCTTTGAACATGCCGCTGGCTTTTTCAGCACATGGTGTAGTGAATAATACCCTCTATTGTTTTGGCGGATTCAACCCGGATTTCAGTTTGCGGACAAACGCCTATTCGTTTGACGGGGAAATCTGGACGGCGATTGCTGGATTACCGCTTGGGTTGTCCGGGAATACCGGTGTGACGGCTATGGACGGAAACCTGTATGCGTTGGGCGGATGGAACAGCAGCATCGCCCGTACCAATGTATGGTTCTTTGATGGTTCGACCTGGACGGCCACAAACGGCCTGCCGCTACCCATGAAAAACCATGCGGTCGCCGTTCTGGATGGAGACATGTATGCGTTTGGTGGGACACTGAGCACGAACGGACTTGAGGCGAATACGAATATTCTGAAATACAGCGGTTCATCCTGGTCATTCGTCGGGACGGAAGAAACGCAAATAGATAATTCCACCGCGGTCGTATACAGCAACCTGATCTATCTTATCAGCGGGTCGGATGTCGGCACCTTCACCAACTGTTACAGCTATGACGGAATCGCTACGAACTTGATGCCTGTGAATGGCACCCCGTTGCAGTATGACCTATCCGTGGCCGCGTTGATGAACGGCAAAATTTATGCGGCAGGGGGAAGTGCCGGTTTTGCCCTGACGAACTGTTACACCTTTGACGGAACGACCTGGGAGGCCTTTCCCGGTTTACCTTCACCACGCATGTACATGTCCGGCGGTTTGATCGACGGTGCGCTCTATGTGGCAGGCGGGATGGAAACCAATACGGCAAAGACCAATGTCTACCGTTATCCGGCGCGAGGTCCGGGAGTTGCCCCCTCCAGCGGGTCATGGACCGGCGGTTATCAGGTGACCATCAGTGGTGAAAACCTAGGTAACGGCACAGACATCACAAACGTATCCCTGTGCGGCGTGACGGTGGCATCGATCGACAGCCAGAGCGCTACGCAGGTTGTGGTTACGGCCGGTGCAACGAGTGGCGGAGCTGCTGGCCGCGTTGTAATTCAGTCGGTCAGTTTTGGAGCGACGATCGAATCAAATGCATTCACCTATGTGGCCCCAACGATGGGCGTGCTGGGGACCAATGGCGCTGCGATTGCGAGTGATGATGCGATTGATCTGGCCAAGGGATCGAAGTTCTATGCGACGCAAGTGAGCATGGCTTTGACGAACACCTTCGCCATTACCAATACGGGTAATGATGTGCTTTCAATCAGTGGATGGACGACCAATGGTGCGAATGCCGACTTGTTCACTTTGAGCGGTGTTCCATCATCGGTTGCAGTGGGCGGTGTTGATACCTTTACCGTTGTTTACAATCCGACGGCCATAGGAACGCACGTTGCGACGGTCAATTTTGCGAGTGATGATCCGGTGTCACCGTTTGTGTTTAACCTGGGTGGTTCCTGTTTTGCAGGATCAACCAATGTGGGGCCGTATACGGGAGGCAACACGCTGACGATCACCAACGGCTACTTCGGGACGATTACCAATGTGCTCCTGGGACCACCGAGCGTCGGCTCGGCAGCGATCATAGCTTCCGGCTCCAACTGGTTCACGATCACCCTACCCGCCGCAAGCGCCGCTGGCGCGGTGGATATTACCGTGCAGACCTCGGACAGTGGCGAAATCGTCCTGCCCGATGCGTATACCTATAATCAGGCAGGAGCGATCGGATTCCGCGAGTATGATTGGACGATGTGGGAAGAGGTGGTTGGCCTGCCCGGACCGCGAAGTGGTGCCGGGGCGGCGGTGTATAATGGCGATCTCCTGGTCTATGGCGGTAAATACGGAAGCGGCATAAGTGATGTATCAGGCAGGGCCTATCGCTTTGACGAAACGAATTGGGTTCGGATTGCGGATCTGGTTAACCCCCGAGCCTATACGGTCGGCGGTGTACTCAGCCTGAGCAACGTGCTGTGGGCAGGTGGCGGGTATAACGCCGGCTGGTCGGTCAATAACCAGCAATATGAGGGAACCAACTGGACGGTCGATTCGCTGGGCCCGTATATCTATGCATTCGGAGCGGGGTCTGTCGTGGGGGATTCCATCTTCACGGTAGGGGGCAGCTACCTGGGTGACTACACGAATCTCGTATATCGATTCAATGGCGCCAGCGTGACCAACGTGGCTGATTTGCCCCTCCCGCTGGCCTACCACGCGGTCGCTACGTTGGGGGATAACCTCTACAGCGTGGGCGGATATAACTCGGTGGATCTGCATCGCACCAATGTGTTCCGTTTTAACGGTTCGGAATGGGCGGAAGTCGCCGGCCTGCCGACGTCCAATGCATCGATGAGTGCGGCTACGCTGGGTAGCTATCTGTACGCGATCGGCGGATACGATGGCGCGAATTACAAGACCAATGTATACCGCTATGATGCGACAAGCTGGACGGAGATTGTCGGCCTGCCGCAACCCATGCGATACCAGGCTTCGGCCACCTTCAACGGACAGATCTATGCCATCGGCGGGTACAACGGCAGCTACATGACGAATGTCTATCGCTATCCGGAACTGACAAATGAAAACATCGGCATCAGTCCCATCAGTGGCTCCTGGACCGGCGGGTACCCGGTCGTCATTACCGGCTCCAACCTGTGTAACGGCGGTGATGCTACCAATGTGACCCTGTGCGGCATACCGGTCATCTCGATCGACAGCCAGAGCAGTACACAGCTTACGGTTACCGCAGGCGCCGCGAGCGGCCTCATGGCGGGTCATGTCCGCGTTTACTCGGTCAGCTTCGGTCAGACGCTGAAAAACAACGCCTTCACGTATACCTCCGGCGAACAAACCCTCCTCGGAACCAACGGCGCGGTGATAGCCAGTGGCGATGCCGCCAGCCTGGCCAAGGGCAGTGCATTCCACCCCACCCCGTTCGGTTCGGCCCTGACCAACACCTTCAGCATCACCAACAGCGGCAACGATGTCCTCAGCATCAATCCGTCCGATCTGTCGGATCCGTCCGATTTCTCGATAGCCGGTATCCCGGCCACGGTAGACATCGGTACGGTCAGCAACTTCACCGTGACGTACTCCCCGACCACCATCGGGGATCATAGCGCTTTCGTGGTCTTCACGAACAACGCGCCGGACTCGCCCTTTACGCTGAACCTGGCAGGTTCGTGTTACACAGCTTCAACCAACATCGGCCCCTACGCCGGCGGCAATTCAATCACTATTACCAACGGTACGCTGGGTGACGGCGCTGACATTACCAACGTCCTTGTCGGCGGTATTGCGGCTACCGTCACCGCTCAGGGAACCGACTGGGTAACCATCACTCTGCCGGCAGCAGCATCGCCCGGCTCTGTGAATATCCTTATTCAATCCACATCTGCCGGTGACACCTTCATGGCCAACGCCTACACCTACAATCCGGCGGGCAAAGTCGTGAACTATGGCGTCGACTGGAATCAATGGAGTGAAACCGCGGGATTACCACAAGGGCGCTCCCGTTTG
>RZZM01000658.1 GCA_009929845.1 Spartobacteria bacterium | reverse complement strand
CGGGGTGGCATTGGAAACATTCAGGCCGAAAATGGATTGAATCGTCGCGTACCAATCCGTATTCGACCCGTAATAGGAATTATATTGTCCCGGCAGGTCAGCTTCGGCAAAAATATGGACCCCCGCGGCCAGCACATTGGTCTCCAGCGCATACAGACGCTGGGGCTCCATCTGATTATTACGGGGAAGAAAAATCGCCTGTGCGTTGGTGTATTGAGCCTGGTCAAACTCGATTTCGTCCATAATGCCGATCTGATATCCCATGCGTTTGAAAGCCGCCCATATCATGGCAAATTCCTGGTTGTACCGCCCGAACCCGAGATCGGTTTCCTTGCTCCAATACGCCAGCAAGTCGTTGGCTGGATCAGCGGACCCCGGCATGAGCCGTTCCAGATGGATTTCATCCATACGCCGGTAGGCATCCAGGACATTCCAATACACCTCCTTGACCTGGCGCGAACCATGAACAATGCCGAACCCGCCCTCACGAACAAGCACATTATCATAGGAGAAGAATTCCGGGCGGTCGTTCCAATGGAAGATATGCGCGCCGATGGCGCCGGACATGATGGCCTCCCACGTTATGCCCGCTAACGCGTCTTTTTGGCGATAGACCGTTTCTGTGAAGAGGATGTCGTTATCCGACAGTCCGCACTCCGAAAGCATGACCGGCAGGCCGATGGTGTCCCGGTATTTGGCGACCCCGAAATCCATGGAGCGCATTTCCGTCCCGGTCCACGTCCACGGATAATTATTAATGGTCCAGAAATCAACGGGTGTGTTGTTGCTGTTGCAGACCGTGACGATCGCGCGGGCATCCTCACAGGTATTGTTCGCGTCGAGTCCGCTGAAGATGCCACCCACCATCGCATAGGTGACCAGGTGATTGGTGTCGGCGGCCTTGGCCGCCCCCACCCCGGCGGAAAGGAATTCCGCGATGGTCTGCTGTCGCCAGAGGAGCACATCGGTATACCCCGAGCGCTGCGTGCCCGCCTGGTCCTTCCGGTCGGAGGGAAAGGCGGTCGGCATAGGCACCTGACTAAACGCGCTGTAGGACGTATCCCAAGTGGCGTTAAGTTCCGCGATGGCACTGTTGTATCGATTGCTTAGAAAATTATGAAAAGAAACCAGGCTGTAGTTGGTGTCGTACCCCAAGAAACGATGGTCCGGATAGTCGTTGGGCGGCTCCCACAAATCGTAGTAGGCAAATTCATTCCCCACTATCCACCCGCCGATGCAGGTATAATCCTTGTACCGGGCGCACAGGTTACTCACATAGGAGGCATAGGCGTCGATCGCTTCGGGACAATTGTAATTGAGCACATCGGAGATCCCCGTTTCACTCAGATACTGGTCGTAGTGATACGCCATCCGCTCGGGGTAATTGGTCTTGAACCAGCCGGGCGGATACTGATAGCCCATCAGCATGTAGAGCTTCATGTCCATTTCCTCGGCCAGGTTGATCAGATAATCCGCCTTGGAGAAATCGTAACACCCCTCGTTGGTTTCAATCTGGCTCCAGGTCAGCTCCACGCGCAACGAATTAACGTGCATACGTTTCATTTCACGAAAGTCATACGCCACCTGATTGGTGGTTTGATT
>RZZM01000224.1 GCA_009929845.1 Spartobacteria bacterium | reverse complement strand
AGTGTTCTTTTGTCGCTTTCATCCAGAACATATATCAATTTGCATCCTCATTATCACCATCATTTATCCACATCTCTCCATGAAATTTGCACAAGAGCCGTTTTTTAGCTCGAAAATGGCCATTTTTTGGCCATTTTACGGCTTTTTCACTGAAATTGGCTGTTTTTTCGGCATTTTCGGCGCGAAGCATGCGCGGCTCGCCGTGCGCGACAGGCTCAAGCCTGTACAACGAACGGGCAGGCTGACGCCTGAACGAAAAACAGGCTTAAAAACTCGGTCTGCCCCCCGAAGCTGGATCACCAATAACCTCAGAAATCCTTATCTCATGGAATGTAAAGTGACACCAGGGATTCAGAGGGCCCGGGGCATCGCGGGTTCTTTGGGGCAGCGTGGGCACAGGTACAGGCCGGCTCGATAGTGGAAAAGTGTAGACAGAGATCTTGAACTTCACCGTTCGTGTTATATGTGTCAGTTTCATTTTCCAAACGTAGTATCTCTTCGTAAGTGGATACCATGAAAAAATCACCGCGATTACTTGCGAAGCAATGAAAACCTCATTCCGCGGCTAACGTTCGAGACCATCATCCTTCAGCCCTCCTCCCTCATCCTTCAGGTTTCAGCCTTCAGCCCTCCTCCCTCATCCCTCACGATGGAAGAATTGCGCGGTTTCGGGGTCGGCTTCCAGCAGGGCTTCGATCAGCAGGGCCGAGGCGTAGCAGGAGGCTTGTTTGCTCAGCAGCGGCATTTGATGGAAGAAGACGATCGGGAGTGACCAGTGCAGCAGACCAAGCAGGTAGCAGACGGGGTGTTCGCGGTCGCCGGACAGGGTGCGGATTTCTTGACGCAGGAGCTTAACCAGGGCGTGCGCCTTCGGCATAAAGGGGTCGTCGCCGTCGTAGGTGTACGGCGGGTCAAAAAGTGTTTCCGGGCGTGCTACAGCGTGCATGTAGCGCAGCAGCGCCGTCAGGTCGGTTTCATTCTCCATGCGCGTCATCTGTAAAAGCACGAGGGGTTCCAGCCGCGAGAAGTCGCCGCCGAGTTCGCCGATATGCGTCTCCGAGAAGTCGATAACATACATGTTTTCTTTTTCATCGAGCAGCACATTGTTCATGTTCAGGTCGCCGTGGACGATCGAGGACATGCCGGGCCATTCGGCGTCCGCACGCGCGGTGTATAAATGTTCGAGGAAGAAATACGGATTGGGCAGGTCGCGTCCCAGCGGCGGGCAGGGGATGAAAGGCGCGTCCGGACTGATATTCAGCACTTCCTTCGCCACATCGGCCAGGCCGCGAAAGAGGATGCGCGGGTCGTGTTCGCGATAGGGTTTGATCGCGGCCGGGCGGGCCTGGCCGTACCAGGGATGCAATATCTTTTCGAACAGTTCGCGGAACAGGGGCATGGATTCGTCGACCGGCCGTTTGACGAAATGCTCGCCAATCCAGCTCAATTGACTCTCCGGGCCGGTGATCCCGAGGAAATTATACCGCAGTCCGACCCAGTTGTTGCGTGAGCAGTGGCCCATGCGCACCGCGCTGTTGTTGAGGATGTATTTGCTGACGTACAGGTCGTAGGCCTTGTTTTCACGTTCAGAGAAGGCCGGATCAGAGATTTTCAGCACGGTGGGCAGCATGCGGCGGCCCTCCTGGTCGCGGCTTTCGGCATGGAAGGTGACGGCGGAATAGCCGCCGCACAACTGCCGCAGGCGCAGGCTGCCGGCGCCGGCGTAAATGCGGCGCGCAATCCAATCCCATTCCTCGTGGGGTTCCGTGACATCTTCAAAGACAAGCTGGAGGCGATGGTCGGCGGCGGTGCGTATTTCGCTGGGGGCATACAGCCAGGCGACGTAACGGCCGACACGTTGTTCCGGCTTCGGGCGAAAGGCGCCGGTGAGTGTCTCGACATGCAGCGTGGCCCGGAGAAAGGCGGGGGCGTCTTCGTGGGCGGCGTTCAGCGCCAGGGGTTGCGCCCGTACCGCTTCCATCTGCCAGTCGCCGTCCGGGGGCTGGCCGCCGATGCCCACCCAGCCTTCGTGCGCGTCGCTCTCGGGATCGAGCGCGGCGATGATCCAGGTGACGATCCCGGGCGCCTCTCCGGTGGCCTCCTGCAGCAGGGCGGGGAAGGAGGCAATCACGTCGGCCACGGTGGTGTCGGCGTCGTTCGCGGTTACAAAGGCGGCCGGGCGGCCATTGAGTCTCCAGGCTTCCTCCACGTATACCGGCACGGTCGCAGGGTGGTTGGTTACCACAAAATCGGGGGCGCCACCCCCTGTTTCCATGGGGCGTACGCTTATCATG
This sequence comes from Spartobacteria bacterium, assembly GCA_009929845.1. Taxonomy (GTDB): domain Bacteria; phylum Verrucomicrobiota; class Kiritimatiellia; order RZYC01; family RZYC01; genus RZZM01. The sequence continues at coordinate 5,553 of RZZM01000224.1, read as the reverse complement.
TGGCCGGTGGAGATGAAGGCGCCGAGGGCCTCCGCCGCCTGTGCGGCGGTGTTGCCCAGCCCGGCGCGCCCGACCGCCACCCCGAGTTCTTCCAGCGCCAGGCAGGTCAGCCGATGGTCCGGCGCGACCGGCCAGCGGTCCAATGTGCTCTCCGCGCCGGGAATCGGCAGCAACGTATGTTCGCGCCCGCACGGTGTCACCACCGTGTCGCGCGTATGGGATTCCGTCCGCGCGTGCAGGCGTGTTTCAACTTCCGCACGGTTGGTAAAGACTTCAAACTGACTGGTCAGGCCGGCCATTTCGACCACCTGGAGGACCGGGGACTGCATGGCAATCATCCAGAGCCTCGACTGATGCCGCCAGCGCGCCTTGGCCAGAAGCATCAGGCTGCGCAATCCGGCGCTGGAAAGGTAGTCCACCTGCTCCATGTCCAGCAAGAGCGGACCGGAAGGCCCTTCGCCCATGGGGCCCGCCACCTCATCGAACGCCACCGCGCCCGTGCCATCAAAGCGACCCTGCAATATCAATAACGGAGCGCCCGCCAATACATCCTGTTGTACTTCCAGCATAGTCCACGATCCTTTCATTTCTCGAGGCCCCAGCGTAGCGGGGCCGGCATGTGTAGTCAAAAACTATCGGCGCAAAGCGCGCCCGTTGCGTCAGGTGACGTCCGGCCCGGGAATCGGGACCGCCGGGACGCCCACGACACAGGCGTCGTCTTCCACATCGCGAATCACGGCCGCCCCCATCCCGACAATGGCGCGCCGTCCGATGCGTACGCCCTGCCGGACGCATGCGCCTGCCCCGATGAAGGCCGCTTCGCCGACTGTGACATGCCCGGCCAGGACCGCACCCGGCGAGATGTGGACATGATCGCCGACGACACAGTCGTGTTCGACAATGGCCCCGGTGTTGACAATGACATTGCAGCCGATTTGCGTGGAGGCGTTGATCGCGGCCTGTGCGAGGACGGTCGCGCCTTCTTCCAGTTCAGCGGACGGGGAGACCCACGCCCCGGAATGAATGGCCCGGATGATCTCGAAGCCCTGCAGTTTGACCTTGGCGAACAACGCCATGCGCGGACGCAGGTCGCCCACGCCGCCCACGCCGATAAACACACGCTTTATGCCCTTCTCGCGCAGCGTGGCCAGGTTGTCATCCGTGCCAATGATGGGAATGTCCATCCAGGTAGTTCCGACCCGGTCCTCGTTTTCATCCAGCAGGCCGATGATCTCGTACCGCCCCTGGCTTCGAATCGCCTCGATTACGGTTTTCGCGTGGCCGCCCGCGCCGATGCCAGCAACCTGTTTCATGATGCGCCCTCCTGTTGGGGTTCCGGCAGGTGGAATTTCTTTTTCAGCAGATGCCCGTTGATGGGGGTGTCGCGCAGCACCGAAAGGATGCGCGGAGCCGTGTGGCCGTCTCCGTATGGATTTTCGATGGACTGCATCCATGTGCGGAAGGCGGGTTGGCTGATGGTCTCAAAGGCCTTCAGGATATCGGCTTCCCGGCAGGGGGTGTCCAGCACGTTTTCGGCGTGCAGGCGTCCCTGCTGCCGTGTGCCGACATTGATCACGGGCAACTTGAAGGAGGCGGCTTCAATGATACCGCTGGAGGAGTTGCCGAGCATCGCGTGGGCGATGCGCATGAGCGAGAAATACAGTTGTGTGCCCAGGTTGTACACCAGGCGGGCATCATCGCGCGCCGCGGCGAATGCCTGGAGATGGCGGATGACGGTGGCGGAGGCCATGTCGGTGTTCGGATAGGAGATAATGAGCGGATGCCCGATCCTCGCGAGCGCCCGGATGAACTCGTTCATGTGTTGTTCGGTTTGACCGGGTTCAAGGGTTGCCGGGTGGTAGGTCACCAGTACGGGGGGCGCGTCCAGCGCAATACCGAGTTTCTGTTCGATGGCGGCCTTGTCCAGGAATTCAAGGGCGGCGAGGTTGTCCAGCCCGAGGGCCCCGCATGTGGTGACGCGCCAGGGTTCCTCGCCCATGTGCACAATCCGGCGCGCCGCGGTGGCGGTGGACGCGAAATGCAGATGGCTGAGTTTGGTCAGGGCATGACGAAACACGTTGTCCATGGCGCCTTCGGAAAGTTCGCCGCCGTGGAGGTGGGCCAGCGGGATGCAAAACGGGACCGAGGCGAGCGCGGCGGCGATCATCTCATAGCGGTCGCCCAACGACACCAGCACGTCCGGTGGCCGCTGCGCAAAGGTGTCGCTGAACGCGGCTGTAATGGCGCCCATGGCCTGCGCGACCGCCTGCGGCGTGTCGCCGCTAACCGGCACAGGGAGCGCGGTGACCGGAAGGCCGGCGGCGTTGATCTCATCAATGGTATAGCCGTGCTCCTTCGAAAAATGCCCGCCGGTGGCATACAGGACCAGTTCAAGTCCCGGCTCGTTTTGAATGGCGCCGGCGAGGGGGCGGTAAATCCCGAAATCGGACCGGCCGGCTGTTATTATACCTATAGTTCGCATATGTTTTTATCCTTCCGCCAGCATATCCATTGCGAAGAGGGTCCCCCTGGGAATATCGCTGCCGGCAATGCGCCCGACCAGGGTGTGCTTTAAAGAAGGCGCGAGCCCGGTGCCGGGGCGCAGGATGTCGATGTCTTGGTCGGTAAGCTGTGCGCCACGCGGGATGTCCCGGGCCGCCACGAGGCTCTTGCGCGCGGCCTGCGCGGTATTCATTTCGGTGGGGACCGGCTGTTTGATGCCGTCGCCCAGCGCGCTTTCCACATGCCGAATGGCCCGCACCATGGCGGCCAGTTCTTCCGGTTCCAGCGAGACTTCATGATCAGGTCCCGGGGCTGTGTGGTCCAGCGTGAAATGTTTCTCGATCACGCAGGCGCCGCGTGCGGCGGCGGCGATGGCGATTTCGATGCCGGGGGTATGATCGGAAAACCCGACAGGCACATCGAAACGCGCGGACAGCGAGTCCATGGCCCGCAGGTTCACGTCTTCCGGCGCGGTGGGATAGTTCGACACGCAGTGCAGGAGGACGAGGGGCGGATCGTCCTGTGCGCGGATCACGTCAATCGCGCTCTGGGTTTCTTCCAGGGTGGCCATGCCCGTGGAGAGAATGACCGGTTTGTGGAAACGGGCCACATGCGCGAGCAGGGGGTGATTGGTCAGTTCCCCCGAGCCGATCTTGAACGCGGGGATGTTCAGCGAGGCCAGGAAGTCGGCGCAGATCGTGTCGAAAGGCGAAGAGAGAAACAGGATGCCGCGCGCCTTGCAGGCCTCGATCAATTTAAGGTGCGCGTCTTCCGAAAGCTCCAGGCGGCGCAACATTTCATACTGCGTCTCGATATCATTGGCCGCGGCGCGCTGGTAGGCCGCCTTGGGGGCGGCGTGCGTCACCAACTTGTCAGCGTGAAAGGTCTGGAATTTGATGGCGTCGGCCCGGGCGGCCACCGCGGCCTCGACCAGCGCGATGGCGGTGGCAACGGACCCGTTGTGATTCACACCGGCCTCGGCAATAATAAAACACGGATGTCCGGGGCCCAGGGTGTGCTTGTCGATCTGTATGGTTTTCATATGAGCGCCTCATCAAGGTTGTCCATGTCCTGCATGATCAGGCGGGCGAGGCGCAAGTCCCAGGGGGTGTCAATATCCAGCGACCGCTCGGGCGGCATGATCCACGCTACGCTGCCGGGTGGACACCAGCTTCGGGTTTCGCGCAGGCGGTCCGTTTGCACAAGGTAGATCGCTCCATTCAGGACATACACCACCGGCAGGTCCTGGCGTCGCAGCGAGGGAACATCGGTCGGGATGAACGGACGGATGCGGCCCTGTCCATCCAGCGATTTGGCCAGGTAAGGATGATCCATTGCTTCCGTGACACTGACCACCGCCTGCGCGTCCTGGCGCCTGGCCAGTTGGATGGCCCCGTCAATGTCGGCGGCCGCCCGGAAAGGGGAGGTCGGTTGCAGGAGCATAACGAAGGCGGGGTTCATATCCCGGTGTTCGCGCAACCAGTCCAGCGCGTGCAGGGCAACCGCCACGGAAGTGGCTGTATCGGAGGCGTATTCCATCGGACGAAGAAACGGAACGTCCGCGCCCAACCGCCGGGCCGTGTCCGCAATCGCCTCATCATCGGTACTCACCAGGAAACGGTCCAACAGCTTCGCCTGCCGCGCGGCCAGGATGGTATGCCCAATCAATGGAAGCCGACCCAGGGGCTGCAGGTTCTTTTGCGGGATGCCCTTCGATCCGCCTCGTGCCGCTATCAAACCTAGTACATTCATGCGCTGCGCCCTGTTTATACATTTCTGGAGCGCAGACTACAGGAGTTTTGCGGGAAAGACCAGAATTTGATTGCGATTTTTAGATGTGATTGCTTTCTTATGAAAAGTAACGAAAGGAACGACACAAAATGACAGCAACACAAAAGAAAAAGAAGGAAAGACCTGTCTGGAACGCGATTCAATTAAAGGTGAAGTTGCGCCATCTCCGTCCGCCGATCTGGCGGCGTGTGGTTGTGCCCGACAACATCACACTAGGCGATCTGCACCAGGTTATTCAGGTCACGATGGGCTGGTACAACTGCCACATGCACTGTTTTCGCATTGGCGATATTGAGTACACCAGTCGGGACGCCTCCGAAATGGGAGAACTGGACATGGACAACGAGGAGCGCGTACCGCTGGCGGCGGTTCTCACGCACGAGAAGCAAAAGTTCATCTACGAATACGACTTCGGCGACAGTTGGGAACATGAGGTTGTCGTTGAAAAGTTTTTGCCCTTGGACCCCGCCACGAAATATCCCGTCTGCCTCGGTGGCGCGCGCGCCTGTCCTCCTGAAGATTGCGGCGGCTTCCCCGGCTACGAGAATATCCTGGATGTCCTCAAGGATGAGAACCGGGACGAGGAGAAGGAGGAATTGTTGGAATGGATCGGCGAGGATTATGATCCGGAGCTTTTTGATCTCAGCAGGGTCAACTGGCAACTTGGCGCCCTGGGCAGTTAATATGACGATATCCGAGGAATGGGAATGGTGACCAACCGTTTTTTGATGCGCTTCAGGAGCTTCAAGTTTGCCTTTGTTGGCATCTGGACCATGCTCAAATCTCAGCACAACGCATGGATCCACGCTTGCGCGACCGTTAGTGTAGTCGGCGCGGGGATTTTTTTCGGTGTCTCCGCCGCCGAATGGTGCTGGCTCGTTCTGGCCACCATGGCCGTTTGGACGGCCGAAGCCCTCAACACAGCTATCGAGTTCCTTGCTGATGTTGCATCGCCAGACTTCCACCCGTTGGTCAAGCATGCCAAGGACGTGGCCGCGGGGGCCGTGTTGATCTCGGCCATCGGCGCGGTTGTCATTGGACTGCTGGTGCTTGGCCCCCATGCGCATGTTCCGCTCAATCAATGGCGGTCTATTACCCGACAGGGTAAAACATGAATAGCCGTGGGTGCAACCCGCGGACAGGAATAAATAACCTGGAGCCGCAGAGCCGCAACCGAAATTCTCAACAAGATTAAGCGCTGCGATTTCTTTACCACCCGCTTCGCTGGAGTACACGGAGTGCACGGAGATAGAAGATTTG
>RZZM01000657.1 GCA_009929845.1 Spartobacteria bacterium | reverse complement strand
AGGGCGACGCTTCCGGCCCGTGTATATCCAGAGCACGTCCGCCCAGCCCGACCTTTTGGGCGCCTACGCCTCCCGCGGCAGGGCCGGGGATTCGGTCACGGTGGTACTGGTCAATAAACACCCGACCAACCACGTGATGGTCTCCCTGGACATCACCGGATTCTCGCCGAACCCGATGGTGGACATGTATCGACTGTTCGAACCCTTTACCGACCGCATCGTCCGGGATGCCCCCGCCACAAACGGCGCCACGTCGTTTGACGTCATCGTGCCGCCCTGGTCGGCCACCCTGCTCGTGCTGACCGGCCCGACAGCGGATGATGACGGCGACAACATGCCGACACGCTGGGAACAACTCTACACCAATGCCACCGAAGCAGGCGCAACCCCGATGCAACCCTACACGCCCGACGCCGACGAAGACGGTGATGGCGACGGGGCCTCCAACCTCGAAGAATACCACGCCGGCACCGACCCCACCGATTCCGCCTCGGTATTCAAAATCCACTACACCGCCGCCGCCTATACCAACCTGTTTTCCTGTCCCCCATTTTCTCGCGAACGTTGAGAACAAACGTTTACGTAATATTTAAACTTTTTACCCTTAGAAAAAATCTTTTTTTCGCGAAGAAGTCTCACTGTACTTCAAATTTTTAAATAATAATTCAATATTTTGTTAAATTTCCCCTTGACCTGCAAAGACGAATTGTTTAGACCATACACACGCAATCGTTTGCGTATTCGAGTGCATGGGGGTGACCCATGCGGGTGTTGAGAATCATCCTGAACAGGAGGAAAGCAAAATGAAGTGGTTAGGTGTATGTGTGATTGGGTGTGTGTTGGCGAGTGGCGTGCAGGCAAACCTGCTGTCCAACCCAGGGTTTGAAACGGAAGGGGTGTCCAGCTGGAATGCGGCGGACTGGCTCAATGAGTCGGATATCGGGCGCATGGACTGGGCGCAGTATAGCGGCAGCTATGGGATGGCAGGGTACGGCGACGCCGACGGGAAGTGGGGCTATATCGCCCAGACGGTCAGTACGTCCTATGACGCGGCCAACCCGATCTATCGATTCACTATCTGGGGCATGGCGGAAGAGAATTTCTCCTCCTCGGGTAACGAGGTCTACATGAAGGTGACCTTCAAGGAAAACGGCTCGGACCTGGGCGATTTTACCCAGAATATCTATGCCGATTTTACCGCGAACACGGACTGGAATCAGCATGTCATGCAGGTCACAAACACGGCTTGGACCTCAGCCAACCAGGTGGAAGTCCTTTTCGGCTACGGCCAAACAGTCAATGACCTGGCCGGCAACTGCGGGCTGCGCGTCGATGACGCAAGCATGATCCAGATTCCGGAACCGACCTCGGTGCTGTTGCTCGCGCTCGGTAGCGTCGGTATTGTCGTATTTCGCATCCAACGGAACAGAAGGTAACAAACAACCTCCCTCCGTACACACACAAAGAGCACCCATCCCGGGTGCTCTTTTTTTATGCCCAAAGGTTAATGAGCTGCCCCAGCGGCGCGGCTTCCCGCGCCTCCACCCGTTGCACAAGTCCCCGCGCGGAGTAAACATCCCCGGCACCCGAGGAAGGCCGGTCCGCAGGC
>RZZM01000223.1 GCA_009929845.1 Spartobacteria bacterium | reverse complement strand
TCGGCCATGGTCAGGGGTTTCAAATGGGTGACGCCGTTTTCCAGGAAGTCCTGCTGGACTTTTACGATCTCCGAGGCGATGCGGTAGATGGTTTGCTGGCGTTGGTTGATGCTCTTGATCAGGAAGGTGCCCGCCTGGATTTTTTCGCGGATGTACTGCTTGACCTCTTTGGTGGTTTCCGGGTTTTCCATGAGTTTGCGATAGTGGCGACTGATCCGCAAGTGGGGAATCTGGTCGTCGTTGACAATGACGACATACTCGTCATTGACTTTCTGGACAATGACCTCGGGCAGGATGTAGGTGGCCTGCTCGGAGCTGAACATGCGTCCGGGCCGCGGCTCAAGAGTCGCAATGAAATGAGCGATCTTTTGCACCTCTTCCACGGTCAGTTTAATCTCCCTGGCAATCTGGGGATACTTTCTGGCGCCCAGTTCGTCGAGATGGTGTTGAATGACCTCGGCGGCGGGGGATTCCTCCATGCCGATGCGCGCGAGTTGGAGCATCAGGCATTCGGGCAGGTCACGTGCGCCGACGCCGATGGGGTCGAATTCCTGCACGATGGAGAGCACATCCTCGATTTCGTGAAGCTCGTGGCCGGTGGTCTCGGCCAACTCTCCCAGGGTGCAGGTCAGGTAGCCATCGTCGTTGATGCTGCCGATGAGCATCTCGCCGATTTTGAGTTCCTCTTCGTTCAGGCCGGCCAGCGGCAACTGCGCGAGCAGGTGTTCCTGGAGGGATTCGGATTGGCTGAGCGAATTGAGAAAGAATTCACGTTTGGCGTCTTCGTCATTCGAGTAGGGGCGGATGACCTGGTTTTGTTGAAAGTAGTCGCGCCACTCGTCATCAAGCTGGGCGAGCACTTCGAATTCTTCTTTGAAATCGAGTTCCTTGAGATCCTCGGTTTGGGTATCGGTACCCGGTTCGACCTCGATGGGGTCCTTGGCCTCGAGTTTTTCTTCCAGGGCGGGGTTTTGCTGGATTTCCTGTTGCAGCAGGGATTGCAGTTCCAAAATGGGAACTTGCAGTAGATGAAGGGACTGCCTCAACTGCGGGGCCAATACCATTTGCAACCGCTGTTGCTGTGTCTGCGCCAAAAATTGTCCTGAGCCGGCCATATATATCTCCTGTTACTTGCCGTATACTACTAAGCATTCTGAAACAGCACAAGCGGGTTTTTATCACTATGCCGGGAAAACAGGCTTGGTTTGCCGGGCGCATGTGGTAGAGTGCTCCCACATAAAAAATCAACGAGAGATGGAAGTAGAAGATGTCATTTCAATTATGTGTGTTAGCGAGCGGCAGTTCAGGCAACTGCACGTATATAGGGACAGATACGACGCGCATCCTTATCGACGCGGGGTTGAGCGGGCGGGAGACCGGACGTCGTCTGGCGCAGATTGGCGTTAGCGTCGAGCAGATTGACGGGATATGCGTTACGCACGAGCACACGGACCACACCAACGGGCTGGGGGTGTTGCATAAGCGCCATGGCATTCCGATATTTGTCAACGGGGGTACCATTGAAGGATTGCAACGCGGGAAAAAGGCCGTTACGGGTGTAAACTGGACCGTTTTCACAACGGGAAGCCCCTTTTTCATTGGTGAGTTCGCGATTGAGCCGTTTTCGGTGCCGCACGATGCCTATGAACCGGTTGGTTTCATTATTCATACGGAATGTGTGCGCATCGGGGTCGTTACGGACATGGGGTTGGCCACCACGCTGATACGGCAGCGGTTGAAGGATTGTGATGTGGTGGTGCTGGAATCCAACCATGATGAGCAACTGCTGGAGCAGGCCGCTCGTCCGTGGAGCCTCAAACAGCGCATTCGAGGGCGTCAGGGGCATCTGTCGAACCGGCACGCGGGAGAGGTGGTGCAGGAGATCGCCTGCCCGCGGCTTAAGCGGGTCTACCTGGCCCATTTGAGCAGCGACTGCAACCGGCAGGATCTGGCGGAGCGGGAAATTCGCGGTGTTCTGGCCAAAACAATACACCAACATATTGAGGTAACATGTACCTTTGCGGACCGCATCAGCGAGGTATGGTCCCATTCCGCGCTTTAATACGGGTTAAATGTCTTTGACACAGCTTCCTGACAGGTGGTAGCGTACCCCAGTTATTCTTTGGATAAGACAGATTTAGGTATAATGAATATGGAAAACATTCGAGATGGGATGGTGCTGTTGGCGATTCCTGTCGGCATATATAGGGAGTAGATGAGATGGCGAAAGTAGTGCTGGAGAACGTGTTTAAAATTTACCCGGGCAATGTGGTTGCTGTAAACGATGCCAATCTGGAAATCGATGACCAGGAGTTTGTGGTGCTGGTCGGGCCTTCCGGTTGCGGCAAGTCCACGACCTTGCGCATGGTGGCGGGCCTGGAGGAAATCAGCCAGGGCAATATCTATATCGACGGCAAACGCGTCAATGACGTGCCGCCCAAGAACAGGGATATTGCGATGGTCTTCCAGAACTACGCCCTGTATCCGCATATGTCGGTGTACAAGAATATGGCGTTTGGCCTGAAGTTGCGCCGATATCCGAAAGAGGAAATTGATAAGCGCGTCAGGGAGGCGGCGGAAATCCTTGGCATTGAAAGTCTGCTCGAACGCAAGCCCAAGGCCCTGTCCGGTGGCCAGCGCCAGCGCGTCGCGGTAGGCCGCGCCATTGTCCGCAAGCCCAAGGCCTTTCTCTTTGATGAACCGCTTTCCAACCTGGACGCCAAGATGCGCGTGCAGATGCGCACGGAAATCAGCAAGCTGCACACGCGGCTGACCTCGACCATGATCTATGTGACGCACGACCAGGTCGAGGCCATGACGATGGGCGACCGTATCGTGGTCATGAAAGACGGATTCATTCAGCAGGTGGACGCCCCGCTCGATCTGTATGACAAGCCCAACAATAAATTTGTAGCCGGCTTCATCGGCAGCCCGCCCATGAACTTCTTCAACGGCAAACTTGAGCAGAAGGACGGGAATGTCTTTTTCAATGAGGGGACCTTCTCCATTCGGGTCGAGGACGGACAGCGCCAGGCGCTGCAGGCCTACATCGGCAAGGAAGTGGTCTTCGGGGTTCGTCCAGAGGATATTACGGACGCCTTGTATGTAACCAATCCGCCGCCGGATCTGCAGGTCAAGGCCACCGTGGAAGTTGTCGAGCCGATGGGCGCGGAAGTCTTCCTGTATATGAACACCGGCAAGCACAGCTTTATCGCCCGTGTCGATACGCACGCCAAGGTGCGCGTGAATGAAGAATTGTCCATGATTTTCGATATGAAGAAAACGCACTTCTTTGATGCGGGAACGGAAGAAACCATTATTTGACGCGGGGGTGAGCTGTCGCGTGAAACGTGTGCCCGGTGTATGCCCGTGTGGATAATTTACCCGCCAATTTGTATGGCTTTGGGCCAGTGGCTGCCCGACGTTTTCCAGGCCCTGCTGGTGGTGGCCGTCGCATTTGTGGCGCTGGCGCTGGCCACCAGTTTCATGCGTTTTCAGATCCTGACGGCGCACGCCGGCGCGGATGAAGACCGGGCGGACGCCGACGACGCGCTGCACCTGTGCGTCATTCGCAAGCTGAGCCTGATCCGCCGGGATGTCGATACCTTCAGTGTCTTCGTGATCGGGACCGCGGGCCACCTTTCCGCCCCCCCCGTCTCTCCGGATGCGGAGCGCTACCGGGCCTGGCTGGAGGCCTGCCTGCGGGGTGTGTCCCGCAAGACCGATTCCCTTTTCCGCTACCGTGATACCCTGGCCGCCCTGGTGGCCGATACGGGACGCGGGTATGCAAGGTTGGTCGCGGAACGTCTTTATGCGGCCCTGGCCTCCGAGGCGAATGCCGTCGCCAACGGCGCGCTTTCGCCTGTCCTGGGGGTGGCCACCTTCCCGGAAAACGGGTCGCGTGCCCATGCGCTTATTGACCGGGCGTTCGAGGCAATGCAGTCCGTGCCGGAAGGCGGTATCTGTATTCTGGATGAGGAGGCCTGCCCCGCGGCGCCGGAGGATATGGAGGACGAAGAGCCCGCGGCCTCCCGGTTGCTCGACCCCTTGACGGGCGTGCTGCGCGAAGAGCGCGTCTCACTGAACTTTCAGAAATATGTTGCGCGCTATCGTAAGGACGAAGTCCCCGTCTCCATCCTCTATCTGGACATCGATGCCCTGCGCCGTTACAACGAGCATTACGGGCGCCCCGCGGGCGACGCCTTGTTGAAGGGTGTGGGCGAGGTGCTGCGCAAGCAGTTACGCGAGACGGATTTGATTGGGCGCTACGGCGGGGACGAATTCCTGGTGGCCATGCCCTGCGCGGTGGCGGACGCGGAACGCGCGGCCACGCGCCTGATTGCGGAAATCCGCAATTACGATGTCGTGCTGGACCATAACCATTTGAAGGCGACGGCCTGCATCGGGATTGCCGGATTCCCGGACCACGGCGTCTCGGCCGGCCAGTTGTTCGAGGCGGCGGATTCGGCGTTGCAGGCGGCCAAGGCCAAAGGGCGCGCGGTGTGCGAAGTCTATGAGGAAAGCATGCGTTCGGCCGTTCATGATAAACGTATAGCCGATGTATTCTAAAAAAAGAGGTGCTGGCATGAAATTATTGTTGGGTGTGAATGTGGACCATGTCGCGACGTTGCGGCAGGCGAGGGGAACGGATTATCCCAGCCCGCTGGAGGCGGCCGGGGCGTGTAAAAAGGCCGGGGCCGACGGCATTACGATTCACCTGCGTGAGGACCGGCGGCATATCGTGGACGCGGACGTGTACGCGATGAAAGAGCAGGGCCCGCTGCCGTTGAACCTGGAAATGGCCAATGCCCCGGACATCGTCGCCATTGCGCTGAAGGTTAAACCCGAAGAGGTGTGCCTTGTCCCCGAAAAACGCCAGGAACTGACCACCGAGGGCGGGCTGGATGTCATCGGCCAACGCGCGGCCCTGGCGGATACCATCGCGGCCATGACGGACGCGGGTATTGTCGTCAGCCTGTTCGTTGATCCGCATCCGGACCAACTCCAGGCGGCCGCGGATGTCGGCGCGCCCGTGGTGGAACTGCACACGGGAACCTATTGCGACGCGGCGGCGGACGCGCAGGAGCAGGACTTGGAAACGCTGCGCCGGGGCGCGCGGTTCGCGCATAACCTCGGGTTGCGGGTCAACGCCGGTCACGGCATCAACATGCACAACATTGATGGCATCCTGACGATCCCCCATCTTTACGCATTGAACATCGGACACAGCATCGTGGCGCGTGCGGTGATGCTGGGGATGGAACAAGCCGTCCGCGAAATGATCGAGGCGATGGCGGCTTACAAGGGCGGGGCGCCATGAAGGCGGTCCGTGTCGCGCAGATGCAGCAGATCGACCGGCTGACCATCGAGGCGGGAACGCCGGGGGAGACGCTCATGGACCGGGCGGGGCGCGGCCTGGCTGAACATATGCTTATGTTGGCGGAATGGAAGGGGTGGGAAGCCTGCGTGGTCGAGTTGATTGCCGGACGCGGGAACAACGGCGGCGACGCCTTTGTGGCCGCGCGCTACCTGTTCGAGGAGGGCTTTCCGGTGGTGGTACGTTCGACGGCGGAGGCCGGCGATTTTTCGGGCGACGCTCTTATTCATTTGAACAGGATGCTGGCCGCCGGGATTCCGCTGTGCGCGTTGACCGATGCCGCGGACTGGCAGGCCCTGGATGCGCGCCTTGAACCGGCCTGCATTGTGGTGGATGGATTGCTGGGCACCGGAACGAACGGCGCGCCGCGCGAGCCTGTGGCCGCGGCCATCCGCTATATCAATGCCATGTCGAAAAACGCGTTGATTGTGGCCATTGATATCCCTTCCGGCCTGAACGGGGATACCGGCCTGGCGGAAGGCGAGGTGGTTATCGCGGATATGACTGTTACCATGGCGGCGCCGAAACGGGGCCTGCTGCAGCCGGGGGCGGTTGACTGCGTGGGCCGTTTGGAGGTGGTCGATATTGGTGTTCCCGATGCGTGTATGGAGGCCGAAACGGATAGCGAGGAATGGGCCTGGATTGCGCCGACCGATGTCGCGCGCGCCCTGCCGCGTCGGAAACGTACGAGTCACAAAGGAACCTACGGCCATGTGCTGGTGATCGGCGGCGCGCTCGGATACACCGGCGCGGTCACGATGGCCGTGAAGGCGGCGCTGCGCTCCGGCGCAGGTCTGGTCACCGCCCTCGTGCCGCGGAGCATCGTTTCGCTGGTCGCGCTGCATGTGCCGGAGGCGATGGTGGTGGGGGTCGACGAAACCGAAGCCGGTTCGATTTCCCATGAGATATGGAGCGACTGGCGTCCGCGTATGGAGGAATTCGACGCCCTCCTGATGGGCCCCGGAATGACCCGCCACAAAGAAACCTTTACCCTGGTTCGTCAAATCCTCCGTGAAAGTTCGATCCCGCTGGTGGTGGACGCCGATGCCATCAGTGTCTTTGCCGGTCAACCGCACTGGCTCGATAAATCAAGCTGCCCGCTGGTCCTGACCCCGCACCCCGGGGAACTGGCCGCGTTGCTTGGTCTGAATGCCGCGGACGTGCAGGCCGACAGGCCGGGCCACGTCCTGGCTACGGCCCGCGCCACCGGGGCTGTCGTGGCGCTCAAAGGCGCCGGGACCCTGGTCGCGGCTGAGGGGGTTCCACTGCATGTCAACCTGACCGGAAACCCGGGCATGGCCACCGGCGGAAGCGGGGATGTCCTGGCCGGTTTGACGGCCGGATTACTGGGGCAGGGGCTCAGCGCGTTTGATGCCGCGTGCGCCGCGGTCTACCTGCACGGGCATGCCGGTGATCGCGTGGCCTGGCGGACATCACAGGCCGGCCTGATCGCCGGCGACCTGATCGAGGAATTGCCCGGCGCCTTTGCGGATGTAGTGTTGCGTTAGGTCCTGTCGCCCGGTGGGCGGGCAATGGTTTCTTTGAGGAGTGGAATGCCATGAAATGTGCTGTAGAAACGCCCCGACCGGAAGAGGTACGGACCGCGACCGTTGCGGATGCCGCCGCGCTTCTCGCCACCATGAACAGCGCGTTCACGGCGGATGATCCCTCGTTTGTGGGATTTGAAACATTGCTTCCTGATCTCTATCAGCCGACGGAGGCGTGTATGGGATGTCATCGTCTGCTGAGGGACGGCGGGACCATTACCTCTTCGGCGGGTATCTATCCGGTGGATGTGCGGATAGGGGATATCCGCCTGCGCGTGGCGGGCATCGGGGGCGTGGCCACCCATCCCGCCTACCGGGGATCGGGCGGTATGACCACCATCATGAAGGCGGTCTGGGCGGAATTGTATGAAAGCGGCTATGCCCTGTCCTGGCTGTCGGGCGATCGGCTTCGTTACAGCCGCTTCGGATGGGAAACCGCCGGTTCCGCCTTTGAGCTGAGTTTGGCCGACCCTGGGACGGTGGCGTCAACCCCGGCATGGGTGATGGCCCCCATCGCGGTCAACCGGGACAGCGTCGCCGCGTTTTATTCCCTGTACGAACGGTGTCCGGTGCGAGGGATCGCCACGCCGACGAACATGCTGTGGAAACTGCGGCGCCACGGCGTGACGCTCTGGAAGGCGACGCGTGGCGGGGAGGTCGCCTTCATGGCGCTGAACGAGACCACGCGCGCCTATTGTGCGTGGGCGGGCCACCCGGACGGCGTGCAGGCGCTGGCGCTCCATTTCCTGCGCGGGAAACAACATTGGAAGGTCTGTATACCTGCTGTCCGGGATGTGTATACGGACGGATGGCTCGGGCTGGCGGCGTATATCCAGCATGCCCATGCCAATCTTGCCATCATTGATCTCGCTCGATTGTTTCGTGAATATGAGCCGTGGATGCGTGGCCGCTGGCCCGAGGCGCTGAGCGTAAAATTTAC
>RZZM01000656.1 GCA_009929845.1 Spartobacteria bacterium | reverse complement strand
TCCAACTCACAGCTATAGTTGAGCGCATCGAGTTGTGTTCCAAGGCAGTCGGGGCAATGTGAACTTGTCCGGTCGAGAAGGTGGAGATTGTATTCTTGCCGTTGTCTTTGAATGATCCGATAGTTGGCTTCGTCAACATCCACGCCGGTCGATTGAGTATCGAGTAAGATCAAATGAGTCACGGAACGCGATGAGCCTGGGTTACGCTCCGCCCATGTGTTGGCCGCGACTACAGGTTTTCCCCAGATCGTTGTCACTGCAAAAAGCACCACAATCTGCATGACGATATAACCGACGAACAGTGCGGGGAGCAGGCGTGCTAGTGCGCCTTTGATTGAAAACGTGCCGACTGATAGTGCTAAGGCCATGCCATACATGGCGAGATAATTGCGGTGTTCAAAACGCAGTTCCAGTGCGATCGTGGTCGACTCTAAGAGATGACCCGTGAAAAACCAAGCGAGAGCAAAGATTGGCCAGATAATTTTTTTTACTTTGTACAGCCAAATGACGCTTGCGATCAGAATGATCCAGGCCGATGTAGCAATCCAAACGATTGGCGTGCCAGCATGATTTGGATAGGCATCACCGAAAGGACTGAAAGCGGTAGGCAGTGGAAAAGCGGCAAGGCGGAGATAGTGCCAAAGAATCACGCTTTGGGTTTGCAGTCGTTCCCATGGCGACCATCCACGATAGTCGACGACATGAAACCAATCTCGATACCAGGGAGAGAGATAGTACAGCAGGATTGCGAATGCTGTGACAAGCACGCTGTTACGTAGAATCCGCTGTACCGAGCCTGCTGGGGTTCGATCCAAAAACAGAATACTGATGACGAGCGCAAATACTGGCGTCAGCGCCGCTGATTCTTTTGTGAAAATCCCTAGTAGGGTTCCCAGACCCAACGCCGACATCGACGTCACGAATGCAAGCCATGGGCGATGATGAAATCGCGTTTGCGCTGAGATAAAGCCGATCAGTCCCAAAAGAGTGAATGTGGCTGCGAGCCCGGTCATGCGCTGAATCGCGATGAGCGAGGTGGATGCCAGGAGAGGAATGGATGCCCACAAGACAGCCGCCGCGAGAGCCGCCCAAGGGATGTCATCTGGGTTGAATGTTTTACTCAATCTCAATAATTGAGTACCCAAGAGGACAAGCAACGATGCATTGATGAGATGGATCAGGACATTGACGAGGAGGATCGTTGCACTGTTGTCTGGCCATGCCGAAAAATGTGGCAGGAAACTGGCAAGTGCAATCGGTCGACCAAGTGGACCCGCGAAACCGCTGGTGACAAAAACCCATGCAGACTGAAGGTCCTTGATTTCGGTGAGTTTCTCTAGGTTTCCATAGTCATCGTAATACAGTGCGCCTGAGATGCCCTGCAGATAGGCGATCAAAATCAATGTCAAACTGGCTGCGAATACAAGGGCGAAGCGAAATCTAAAAGAGGTACCCATCCTGAGTCTTTCGATCTAAACGAATCCTGAGAGGATTGATGTCAGGTGCTTGACCATATAAGTTCTCCACATAAAATCTTTATCACTAAAAAGCCATGTGGTACCGCGTGCCGACATTGTCCAGGATCTCGCCTACGTCACGCTCCAGCGTCGGG
>RZZM01000655.1 GCA_009929845.1 Spartobacteria bacterium | reverse complement strand
TCCCAAAGAACCCGCGGTGCCCCGGGCTCTACAGAGTAGCCGCCCTCCAGGTTTGCTGTACAAACATGACCCCTGGAGGCGAGATTCCCATCGAGCCGGCCTGTACCCGTGCCCCATCTACCCCCAAAGAACCCGCGGTGCCCCCGGGCTCTACGGAGTAGCCGCCCGATCGGGTGGGCCGCCTGTATTTGCCGTTTTAGCTCCTGGTTTATCCGCGCTCAGCGCTCCTGGCCGTCCCAGCAGTACGTACAGAGTTTGCATTTGGGCAGGCCGATGGCGGCGACGAGGTCGTCGAGTTTTTGGAATTGGAGTGTCGTAAGTTTCAGGCGGACGCGGATACGTTCGAGCATCTGAGCGTATTTATCGGTTGAGGGGTCGGCATATTGTTCGAGATTCGCATGTTCGTTGCCCTCCATTTCCTTGATAGCGCGGCGGGTGGCGAGGTCGAGTTGCGACCGGGAGCGGGAGAAATTGAGGAATTTGCAGCCGTAGGTAAGCGGGGGGCAGGCGGGACGCATGTGGACTTCCTGCGCGCCGTAATCATACAGGCGCTGGACAATGTCCTGCAGTTGGGTGCCCCGGACAATGGAGTCCTCGCAGAAGAGCAGGCGCTGGCCTTTGATCAGTTCCCGGATCGGGATCAGTTTCATTTTGGCGACCAGGTTGCGGATGTTCTGATCGGGGGGCATGAAGCTGCGCGGCCAGGTTGGGGTATATTTCACAAAGGTCCGTTTGTAGGGTTTGCCGGCCGCCACGGCGTAGCCGATGGCGTGCGCCGTTCCGGAATCCGGGATGCCGCCCACACAGTCGATTTCGACATCGTCATTCCGCGCCAGATGGGCGCCGCAGCGGTAGCGGGCGTCTTCGACATTAAGCCCTTCGTAGCAGGACGCCGGATAGCCGTAATAGACCCAGAGGAAGCTGCATATCTGCATATGTTCGCCGGGCGGGGATATCTGTTCGAAGCCTTCGGGGGTAATCGCGACAATTTCACCCGGCCCCAGGTACCGTTCGATTTCGTAGCCGAGATTAGGAAAGGCGCAGGTTTCAAACGAGACCGCCCAGGCGCCGTCACGCCGTCCGGCGACGATGGGGGTACGGCCGAGTTTATCGCGGGCGGCATAGATGGTATCGCCGGTCAGGATCAGGATCGAGCAGGAGCCTTCGATCGAGTCCTGTACACGTTTGATGCCGTCTTCAAAGGTGGCCTCCTGGTTGATGAGGGTGGCGATCAACTCGGTGGGATTGATTTCGCCGCCGCTCATTTCAGAGAAATGCGTGGTCCGCTTTTTAAAGGCCTCGTGGGCCAGTTTTTCCAGGTTGGAGACGACCCCTACGGTCACGATGGCATAGGGTCCCAGGTGCGAGGCGATAATGAGCGGCTGGTCTTCAAAATCGCTGATGACCCCGATGCCGAGATTGCCGGTCATTCGGGAAATATCGTGCTCAAATTTGGAGCGGAACTGGCTGTTGGAAATATCGTGGATAAAGCGGGTAAAGCCCTGGTTGTAGACCGCCAGCCCGCCTCGCCGGGTCCCCAGGTGGGAATGATAATCGGTCCCGAAAAACAGGTCACTTACACAATCATCTTTCGCCGCAACGCCAAAAAAACC
>RZZM01000222.1 GCA_009929845.1 Spartobacteria bacterium | reverse complement strand
TTTGCACCATTGAGTGCGTTTAGTTTGTGATGCTATCACATCTCGTAAGGGAGACTGGACTTTTTTCTTATTTGCCTTCTCATGTTATCTGTACAACGAACGGGCAGGCTGACGCCTGTACAATAAACCTCTTCCACCGCTTGCAACCGCTTGAGTGTCCGTTTAATTTTCCAAACGCGGCTTCTCTTCGGAAGTGGATACCATCAAAAAAATCACCGCGATTATTGGCGAATCAATGAAAATCTCGTTCTGCGGCCAACGGTCCAGGTAAGGAGTTCTGGAATTAAGAAGTGACGGGTTGCAGCCAGCAGGTTTCGTAGGGGGACAGGGTTAGTTTGCCTTTTTTGATTCGTTTTGTTTCGGAGATCACATCATAGCCACCGGCGCGGAGGGCCTCGATGGGGTCGGCCACGGCAATCTCTTGCGGGGACCGGGTGAAATTGGAAATGGCGACCACAACATCATCGCCCTTGAGTGATTTCCGCTGTACCGCAAACAGGGCGGGGCCCAGGTCGTAGACCTGCTGGGGACTGTCCGGACGAAATGCCGCGTGCCGCGCGCGCAGGGACAGCAGGTGCGTATAGCGCCTGAAAACGATGGCGCGCGGCGACTGTTCATCCGCAAGCATTTCTTCCAACTGCTTATCGCTCCATTTCTGGCGGTTGATGGAGCGTGCGCGCCCGGTCTGACTGACGCCCTCCGCATCGTTCGGTGCGGCGATCAGGCTGTTGAAGTAGATGGCCGGAATGCCCTGCAGCGCCAGCACCAGTGCCTGCGAGCACAAAAACCGTTCAATGTGGGTTGCCGGGTCGTCATCCGGCAGGCCCAGCGCGTCAAAGTAAGTGATATTCAATTCGTACGGACTGTCCGAACCGTCCGTATTGCGCTTTGTCGAGACCTGTCCTCCGCGGTCCTGTACATGTTGGAGGAGTGCATCCCATTCCGATTGTTCCAGAATGCCCTCCAACGGACGCAGGCCTACGCCGTCATGGGACGCGGTAAAGTTCAGGTAGGTACAGCCGTCGGGCGGAGGTGTCAACCCGGTTGCCCAGGCGGTGAGGTATCGGGTTTGCCCCGTCAAGAGCGCGTGCAGGACCAGCGGCGGCAGGCTGAACTGGTAGACCATGTGCGCCTCGTCGTTATCACCGAAGTAGCTGATATTTTCTTCGTGCGGCACATTGGTCTCGGTGAGGATGGTGACATCCATCGCCACGAGTTCGACCACATCACGAAACAGTTTCACGACTTCATGCGTCTCGGGCAGGTGGATGCATGTGGTTCCGATTTTTTTCCAGAGGTAGGCGATGGCATCCAGGCGAATAATCCGCGCGCCTTTAGAGATATAGAAAAACAGGATATCCAGGAATTCAAACAGCACGTCGGGATTTGAAAAGTCCAGGTCAATCTGGTCCTCACTGAAGGTGGTCCACAGATGGCGCGTGCCGCCCCTGGTCGGCGTCTTGGTCAGCAACGGAAGGCTGCGCGGACGCACCACTTTTTTCAGGTCCGCTTTGGGGTCGATTTCAATAAAGAAATCGCGGCAGGGCGCAATGCCCGCCACATAATCCTGGAACCATTCACTTTGCCTTGACACATGATTGAGGACCAGGTCGAACATCAGCGAGAAATTTTCATTGAGTTTTTCGACATCGTCCCATCCCCCCAGCACCGGATTAACCTCCCGGTAATCAATCACGGAGAATCCGTCATCGGACGAATAGGGAAAAAAGGGGAGGATATGAACGGTGCTGACGGCGCCGCGCAGGTGTTCATCCAGGAAGCTTTTCAGGGCCCGCAACGGGTCCTGGCGCGCGGAGTGCACCATATCACCGTAGGTGATCAGGATGGAGTCCGCCTGGTCCCAGTAGCGGTACACATGCCGGTGGTTGTAGCCCACGTTGTAGCGGCCCACCATCATTTCCAGACGTTCCATGCACCGCGGCGCAAGCCGGTCCCCGTACAATCGTTCAAAGTGTTCCTGCAAGCGGTTCATGATGGGTCTGGAGGCATATTTAATCATAGGGTTCCCCTGTTTGGTGTGCGTGTGTTTATTCCAACCCCCGGATATTGATCAAGATGGAATGCAGGTTTCTGCGGAGCACGGAGTAGCTGAAAAAGCGTTTGGCTATCAAGTAATTGTGCTCGACGGCATGGCGGCGGTGTTCCTCGTTTTCGATGAGGCTGCGCACGTCCTCGACAACCTTGCGGGTGAGGAACCCCTCCATGACCGGCAGGATAAAGCCGCAGGGTTCGAGGTCCCTGGCAAAAATGGAATAGCGGTTGATCAGGATGGGCTTTCTGAAATAGACGGCCTCAAGAAAGGCATTGCCAAAGCCCTCGTATAAACTCGGATAGGTAATGAGGTCCGCGTGCGGATAGAGGTCCCACAAGGTGTAGACCTTGCGTCCGTCGCTGTCGATATGCCGGATATCACCGATCCTGGTTTCAAAAAAGCGCAAATCGACGCCTTCCTCTTCGGCCATTTCCGCGAGCATGTGGCGGTACTCCATCCCCTCGTCGCCGGCCTTGTGCGAGATAACCAGTTTGTATTTCGGGTCGCCCAGCAACTGGACCAGTTTGATGGCATGCTCGATCCCCTTGCGTGGCACGATACGCGTGGGCTGGAGGATCATCACGTCATCGGGTTTCAATCCGATGGCGGCGCGGACATCCGACGCATAGGCGTCGACCTTCGGGGGCGGATTATCAAAATCGAACACATTGGGGATATTCACGGAGGACACCCCTTTGCGCCAGGAGAGTTCCTCCTGGGCGGCCTGGTTGATAACCACATGGTGCAGGCAGGGCACGCGGGCCGGAAACGACATTTCCAGGTAGTCGGGAACCGCGTTCACGGAAAACCGCGTGCGCTCCCAGTAAAAGTCGTGGTGGTGTCCGATGGTCGGCATCCGCGTCTCCGCGAGCAATTCCGTAATCGCTATCCCCAGCGGCACATGCATGGGGATACTCAGGGCGTTTTCAATGATCAGGATCGTGATGCCGAACTCATTGATAAAATCATACAGCGTGCTTTTCAGGTAGGCCGACATATCGCGGATGCGCCGTGAGACAATCGGCTTGCGGTTGTGGCGTCCCCAGATATGCCAGTTGATCCACAGATTCTCGGGATGCCCGAAATAGGCCTCGGGAATACACATGCTAAAATCAGTCGCACGATCCAGTTGCCCGCCATACCAATGGCTGACATGCTGATAATCCCATAAAATCTGTGCCCATTTTGCACTTTCAAGGGAAACCCCGTCGGTTCCCGCAAATCGTGTCGATATAAAACCGATTTTTTCAATCATAGTGCCGGCCTTGTCCATTGTGTCGTCAATGCCTTGTTCTCGCGGAAGTTTACACCCTTTACAATATATAGCAAGGATGTTTGACTCAAATGAAACAAGGAGGTAAGCTGACGGCATGAACTCACATAGGGCGCCTGCCTTGATACGGGCAGGCGCTTCAACGCGGAGGGCCACTGTATGGCACATAAATTTAAAGATATCCTGGATGCGCTGCCGGAGTACCGGACAGCCGCGGAGTCTGCTCGAGAGACCCTGCTGGCCAACCTGGTGATGATCGGCGAAATTCCGGCGCCTTCAGGCCAGGAGGACGGGCGCACCCGATTCCTGCTTGACCGGTTTGCCGAGTGCGGATTGCACAACAGTTCGGTGGATGAAGAGGGCAACGGCATGGCCATATTGCCCGGCGAAGTCGGCGAGGACAGCATCCTGCTGGTGGCGCACCTGGACACGCCGTTCACCCGCAAGGATGATCATACCCTGCGGGTCGACAACATGACGGTGAGGGGGTGTGGCGTGACCGACAACAGCCTGGGGGTCGCGGTGCTGGCCACGTTGCCTACCCTGCTGGAGAAACTGAACATCCATCTGAACAGCGATCTCATGTTAATGGGCGCTTCGAAAAGCCTGGGCAGCGCGGACCTGCGCGGCCTGCGCTTTTTCCTGGAGAACAACGAACGTCCGATCCGGGCCGGCATTTGCATTGAAGGCATCGAGCTGGGCCGGCTGAGCATCGGCTCCATCGGCATGATGCGCATGGAAATCAATTGTCATGTCCCGGAAGAGTACGACTGGACCCGCTTCGGCGCGTCCGGCGCCATTCTGACCATCAACGAAGTGATCAATAAAATCCTGGAGATTGCCATTCCCCGCCGACCACGCACCCGCATTGTCTTCGGCTCTGTTGAAGGCGGCAAAGGATTCTATCCGGTATCGACCAATGCGGTGCTGCGGTTTGAAATCCGCAGTGATTCGGCGGAGATGGTCAAAAATATCCGCCGCCAGATTGAAGATATTGTGGAAGAACTTTCATCCAAGACGGAAAGTGATCTCACCTGCAAGGTGCTGGCCAGCCGCCAGCCGGGGGGGATCGCGTTCAATCATCCCTTCTCCACGCACACGCGCAAGATACTCAAACGGCTCGGGGTCGAGGGACGCACCAGCCCGAGCACCTCGGAATTGTCGGTTTTCATCAATCACAATATCCCGGCGGTCACCGTGGGCATCTCCACGGGAGAACACCTGAACCAGGCAAATGAAAAGGCCATGATTGCCCCCATGTTTACGGGCCTGGCCCAACTGGTCGGCATGCTGCTGGCCATCGATCGAGGGTACTGCGATGCAACTGAATGAATGGCTGGCGCACAACACGTTTCATCACTCCGCGTTCTGGGACCTGAAACAGATTGTGCGCGAAAAGGAAAAACAAAACCTCAAGGTGTCCCTGTGCATACCGACACTCAACGAAGAAAAGACCATCGGCAAAGAGATCGTCATTTTCAAGTCTGAACTGATGAACCGCTACCCGATGATTGATGAAATCGCGGTGATTGATTCGGGCTCGACGGACCGCACCCGGGAGATCGCCGCGGAGTACGGCGCGGATGTTTATCTTTCCGAGCATATCCTGCCGGAAATGGGGGCCCGGAAGGGCAAGGGCGAGAACCTCTGGAAGGCGATTTACCAGTTGGAGGGGGATATCATTATCTACATCGACGCCGATATCAAAAATATCCGTCCGCGCTTCGTGTATGGTCTTCTGGCCCCGCTGGTGTACCGCCAGGAGATCAAATATGTAAAAGCCTTTTATGACCGTCCGCTGGCGTTTTCACAAGGGGTGCGCCCCTCCGGCGGGGGCCGGGTCACCGAGATACTCGTGCGCCCGTTGTTCTCGTTGTTCTTCCCTGACCTGACGGCGCTGGTGCAGCCCCTCTCCGGAGAATACGCGGTGCGCCGGGAAGTCCTCGAAAACATCCCGTTCCCCATCGGCTACGGCGTGGAGACCTCGCACATCATTGATGTGTATCATAAGTGGGGGTTGAGCGCGCTTGGACAAACAGACCTTGACCAGCGCGTGCACCGCAACCAGGCCACGCGCGACCTCGGCAAGATGGCCTTCGGCATTTTGCAGACCTTCCTTTCACGGGTGCAAAAACTGGGTATTGTGCCCCAACTGCCTGAATTGCATACGGTATTGCGACAATTCCAGGTCAATGACAAGCAATTCGAGCAGCTTGAACATCATATCCTGGAAGAAGAGCGTCCCCCAATGATCACGATACCCGCCTATCGAAAGAAGCGGGGCATGGACGGGTAGAATCATGCGCGTGGCCATTGTTCATTATCACCTGAGAACGGGCGGGGTGACTCGCGTGGTCGAAAACGCGGTTTGCGCCTTGGCGCCGCATCAGGTGTCCTGTGTACTCTTTGCCGGTGATATCGGCGACGCCCAAGCCGCCGAACGGCCGAATGCGCACGTCCTCCCGGCCCTGAACTACGGAACCACGCCGGATAGCTGCCCGACCCCGTCGCTGCTCGCTGACATGCGGGCTGTTGCCCGCGAGACCCTGGGTGGTCCTCCGGATATCTGGCATATTCATAATCACGCGCTGGGCAAAAACAGTGTCATGCCGGAACTGGTTCGGGCCCTGGCGGAAGACGGCGAACGCCTGCTGCTGCAGTTTCATGATTTTGCGGAAGATGGACGGCCCGGGAATTACCAGTATCTCATGGAGACCCTGGCGCCCTCAGCTCATATTGATTTGTGTTTGTATCCGCAAGCGGCCCACATCCACTACGCAACGCTTAACAGCCGCGACTACCACTTCCTGCAAGCCGCGGGCATTGACCGCAACCAACTGCATCTGCTCCCGAACGCGGTGGCCGTCCATCGTGCCTCCACGGACCACGCGCTCCCGGCGCCCGCAACTACCCGGCGTTTTCTTTATCCGACGCGGGCCATCCGCCGGAAAAATCTCGGCGAGTTCCTCCTCTGGTCGGCACTGGCCGAGCCCGGTGATTCTTTTGCCACCTCCTTGCGCCCGGAAAATCCGGTCGCGCGCAACATTCATGACGCCTGGGCCGACCTGGCGCGTGAGCTGTCGCTGCCGGTAGAATTCGCGCGCGGCCAGGCGCAGCGCCAACCCCTGGCCGCTCTCTACCGGGAATGCCACGCGGTCGTCACGACCAGTGTTGCGGAAGGCTTCGGCCTGGCCTTCCTGGAACCGTGGCTTTTCGATCGCCCCTTACTCGGACGTAATATCCCTGACATCACACACGAATTTTCGGACGCGGGCATTCATCTCGATACGCTCTATCCCACATTGGGCCTGCCGGTTGATTGGATCGACTTCGCCCTCTTCAAGCAAAAAATCGCCGATGCGTTCAGTCCATTTATGCGCGCCTATGGCCGCACTCCGGATGACGCGGCGGTACGTGAGGCCGTCAATGCGGCTATTCATGATGACCGGGTGGATTTCGGACGACTGGATGAACCCCTGCAAGCCCAGGTTATCCGCAAGCTGCGCGGGCAACCCATCCTGCGGGAACAACTGACGCCTGCTTCGTTGTGCGCAGAACTTTCAGACCCGGCATTCATCCAAAACAACAGGGCCATTGTCGAAACAACCTTCGGCCTGCGACAGTACGGCCAACGACTGTGCAATATCTACGCCGCCATGCTGGAAGCAACACCCGGACTGGTAACCGGCCTGCCGCACCGGCAGGTGCTCGACCAGTTCCTCAAACCGGAACGTTTCACCCTCCTTCGCACCTGAGCCCATGAATAACAACGAACACCTGATTTCATGCATCAAAAAATTATCGTCGCCGATGTCGCCGCAACCCACCGGAATGACCCCGCGCGTGGAAGGCCTGGAAGCCATTAAGGTGATGCTCTTTGATGTCTACGGCACCCTGTTCATCTCCGGCTCGGGCGATATCGGGATACTCCAAAAACAGCAGTCCGGCAAGCTACTGGCCGACGCCATGCGCGCGACAGGCCTGGCCGGTCAACTGGACCGCGCCGCTCGGCAGGGACAACACCTTTTCCCGGCCTGTATCCAACAGGTCCATCAAACACTCAACGCCGAAGGAACGCGCTATCCGGAAGTGGACATCCGGGAAATCTGGCAAAGCGTCTGCGGGCAGCTTGTCCGGGAAAAACTGCTGGACCACGTACCGGGACCGGACGCCATCGCGCAGCTTGCCGTGGAATATGAGTGCCGGGTCAACCCGGTCTGGCCCATGCCGCACCTGGACACGCTGCTGAACGCCTGCCGCCAAAAGGGGATACGAATGGGGATTATATCCAACGCGCAGTTTTTCACGCCGTGGCTGTTTGACGCGCTCACCGGGCAATCGCTTGCCGCCTGGGGCGTGGAGGCCGACCTTTGTGTCTGGTCCTTCGAACTGCGCGAGGCCAAACCCTCGACCCGTCTTTTTCAGCGCCTGCTGGATAGGCCGGGCCTGTCGCCCGGCCATGTTCTCTACATCGGCAACGACATCCGCAACGACATCTTTCCCGCCCGGCAATGCGGCCTCAAGACCGCGCTCTTTGCCGGCGACCAACGCTC
>RZZM01000654.1 GCA_009929845.1 Spartobacteria bacterium | reverse complement strand
GTGACCGAATCCCCGGCCCTGCCGCGGGAGGCGTAGGCGCCCAAAAGGTCGGGCTGGGCGGACGTGCTCTGGATATACACGGGCCGGAAGCGTCGCCCTTCGCTGTCATAATTGCCGTAGAGTTTAAAGGCATTGTAGGCGGCGGAGTCGGTCGGCATATCGCTGCCGTAGCGCCAGTAGCAGGCCATGTACAGGTCCTCGCGCGCGAACACGCCCAGGGCGTCCGCCACGGCGATTCCCGCGCTGATATCATGGTCCGCGCCCATTTGCCATTCGCTGATGCACAACCGGGTGCCGGGATAGTTGCTCTCGATCAGTGCCTGGAAACGCGGGATGATGTAGGGTTTGTCGTAATCGGGCTGGGTGGTGGCCCACGGATTGTTGGAGATGCCCTCCCATAGATCGACAAAATTCGTATTCCAGAACGAGTCGACCTCGGCAATACGGACAGCGCGCGTGTCCGCATCGATGTTGCTGTTGAAAATAAGGGGGTTGGCCGGGTAATAATGGATATCCAGGGTATCGAGCAGGCGCACCCCGACGGTGTCCTCATAGTCCTTGAGTTCCCGCAGGAACCATTCCAGGAAATCGACCTCGCCATGGGCGGTTTTATCCGCGCTTCCCGCGTCCGAATTCCAGTAAAACCACCAACTGGTGCTCACGGGACCGTGAATTTTCATGGCGGGCATATTGGAGCGGATCATGGAAGCGTAGCGAATGAATTTGTCCAGGAGGACATCATAGGACATTTCGGTGGGCCAGGTGTCGTGATGCACGTCGTACCAGATGTCGATTTCGTTATCCAGCGACACAAAGGGGAACAGGTCGGTTGTCTTTTCCCCGAAGGCCGACTGAAGGCGCTGGAGCCATTCATCCATGTAGACCGTATCGGGATCATCGCCGGGCGAAGGGGACGCGGCCGCGGGCACATAGGCGTCGCGCGGGTTGTTGTTGGTGATGCGGGTAAGGCCGTTGGTAAGGTATCCGTTGCCCATGTCGCCCAGGCTGTATTGCTGCGTGCCGTATTTGGCCACCGAAAAACTGTAGGAGGAGGTATCCGCGGCCACCCACTCCTGCATGGGCATGGTCCACAGCATCGCCGCGCCTGCCAGGGCGTTCAGCAGCGCGGTTTCTTCCATGGCGTTTGTGGCGAAGACCGGGTCCCATCGGAAGTTCTGGTAAAAATGGTCTTCAGCCTTGTTGGAAACCTCGAGTTTCCAGTTGTAGCAACTGTTGTCGTTTCCGGAACGACGGTTGACCGTGAAGCCCGCGCCGGACAGGTAGGCTTCGTCAGGCGCAAGGTTCACGCCGTAGATGTAGGGACTGATTTCATGTTCCTGCGCCCCCGCGGCCAGGGTTACCTCGGTGGCCGCCATGGATAGCAGGGCGGTAGTGTTGCTTGTGATGACAGCCCCGTTGGTGCCTTCAATCCCGGATATGGAGAGGGTATAGGCGCCGTTGGCGCCCAACGCATGGGGGGCATACACGCCCAGGGCATACATGGAGGGCTGGTAGGTGGTCGCGTCAAACAGGCAGGCGACCGCGTTGCTGTAATTCGGGTCGGCGGGGTTTTCCAGGGAAATGACGCTGTTACTGAAACGGCCCGTTTCCAGGGCG
>RZZM01000221.1 GCA_009929845.1 Spartobacteria bacterium | reverse complement strand
CGCTGATCGTAATCGCACTCTTTCACTCGCCCATCGAGCCGGAGGCTGCTCCGCAGGGGATAGGCGATGAAACGAGCGCAATTATGAACAGGGATGGGGAGGGTCAATTTCATTTTCCAAACGCAGTATCGCTTCGGAGTCGAATGTATTAAAAAAATCACCGCGATTACTGGCGAATCAATGAAAAGTATCGTGCTGAGGCCAACGGTCGAGGTAAGGATTTCTGAAAGTGTGTTGCACACAGATGTCCGATCGGACATCTGTGTGCAACACACATAGAGCCTGCGAAAGCACAATACAAATATTATTTATATACAATAATGTGTACATACAGCGGAGGGTGGAACTAGGTGTAAATGCGCTATTTATTAGGAAATATTGAAATACGCGTCATTCAAAAGCCAAATATTCGCTCCGCGGAATAGCGGAAAATGTTAAAATATAACCAATTATGGACGAAAGAAAAATTACACTTTGTTGCACACAGATGTCCGATCGGACATCTGTGTGCAACAAAGTGAGGGGGCAGAATAATGTTTTTTTCTCTGTCATCGTGACGGGTTTCGGGGTACTATAGCTGAAGTCGGAGACAGGTTGAGTTATGTTGAATAACGTAGTTGTTGAAATGAGGCAGGGTATATGAAAACGGAGATGAATTGTTTTGGGCGATTTTTTTTCTTCAAAGTATTGTTGCTTGTCGGCGTGTCAGGCGCTTGGGCGGAGATGCCGTTTCCCGAACCGAATCCTCCACACATTACGTGTGAAGAAGAACCGTGCCCGCCCAGGGAGCACACCTTCCCGCGCGGGGCGCCGACCACACAATGGGTGTATCATAAGACCGCGGACAATCTGCATCCCAGCGGGCGCGAGCAGAAAATGGTGTGGCTGATGAACCGGGCCCGGTCGAATCCGACGCAGGAGGGGATATGGCTGGCCACCTCCAGCCAGTCGGATATTGCCAGTGGGCGAAGCTACTTCGGAGTCAACACGGCGGTGTTGCAGAGTGAATTTGCCGGTTATGCGGCCAAGCCGCCCGCCGCCTTTGACCGGCGGCTGTACGAGGCCGCCAAGACACACAGCGATGACCTGATTGCGCGTGATGCGCAGGATCACAACAATCAATTTGAGCGGATAACCGCCGCGGGATACAGTTATTCCTCTTGTCGGGGCAATGTGTATTCCTATGCGGACAATGGGCTGCATGCCCATGCGGCATTCAATATTGACTGGGGCTATGGGGACAACGGTATGCAGACCGGGCGCGGGCACCGCAAGGCTATCATGTCCATCGATGGCGACTATTCCAACGTAGGCCTTGCGGTTGTGCAAAACACCATCCCCGCCAATAGCGTAGGTCCCTGGATTGTCACCGGGAACTATTGTTCTCCAAACACCGGCGCGGCCAATCACTATTCACGTTATATTGTCGGAACGGTGTGGCGGGACACGGATGCCGATGGCGAATACGACAATGGCGAGGGCAAGGGCGGGGTAACGGTCATGCCGAATCAGGGGACCTTTTATGCCGTGACAGCCAATTCCGGCGGGTTTGCCATTCCGATCACCGCGTCTGGCACCTACCAGCTCACTATCTCAGGCGGCTCAATCGGCGGCACGCGCGTGATATCGTATTATGTAGGCACACAGAGTGTGTGGGCCAATATCGAGCTGAATACGTATCCGGCGGTAACGCCCACTCCCACGCCAACTCCCACACCGACCCCCACGCCCACGCCGACCCCCACGCCAACTCCCACGCCCACGCCGACTCCATCACCTCCGGCGGTTCCAAGCAACGTGATGGCCTCCGATGGAACCAGACCGGACCGTGTATTCATCAGTTGGAACACCTCTTCCAGGGCGACCTGGTACCAGGTGTGGCGGAATACGGTAAACAACAGCAGCAGTGCCGCTCTCATTGGCAACAAAATCCCCTGCAATTCATATGCCGACATACCGCCGAGGACCGGCGTTCTATATTACTACTGGGTAAGGGCGGGCAACAGTGCCGGGGACAGCGGGTTCAGCACCGTCAACTCCGGGTATTATATGGGCAGCGTGACTCCTTTCATCCGCAACGACGTGGATCGTGACGGGTATTCCGACCTGATGGTCTACTCATTTTCAGGCGGCAACTGGTACATTCGTCAGAGCAGCAACGGCGCCCTCTACAGCGGCGCGGCGATCCAGTGGGGCTGGGGCGGGGCGATGCCGGTGACGGGTGATTTTGACGGCGACGGCGTGCCGGACCTCGGCGTGTACAACCTTGCGACCGGCGAATGGTATATTCGGCAGAGCAGCGACGGTTCGTTGTTTAACGGTGTTCCACTACAGTGGGGCTGGAGCGGGGCCTATCCGGCATCGGGCGACTTTGACGGCGACCGGCTTGCCGACGTCGCGGTGTATGATTTGGCCACAGGTAATTGGTATATCCGGCAGAGCAGCACCGGCCAGTTGATGCCGGGCTCACCCGTGCAATGGGGCTGGAGCGGCGCGTTGCCTTCGCCCGGCGATTTTGACGGCGATGGACGGACGGATATCGGGGTATACGATGTCGCCACCGGGGACTGGTACATTCAGCAGAGTCATGACGGGGCCTTCTTTAATGGTGGGGCTCTTCAATGGGGTTGGAGCGGCGCGCTCCCCGCGCAGGCAGACTATGATGGCGACGGTGTTACGGACATTGCGGTATATAATCTATCGACCGGCGACTGGTACATCCGGCAGAGCAGCGACGGACAGATGCATTCCGGCGGCGCGATGCAATGGGGCTGGGGCGGGGCCATTCCCCCCTTCGGCGGGTTGTAAGCAAGACGCCCCGGGAGCGCGGAGCCCCGGACGGCCATCGGTGTGGGCGTCGCCTCTGGATGAACAGTTCCGACCCGATGATCAGTCCTTCCGTCCAATAGCGCACACGGCGTTTGAGGGTGAGTGTTACGCCCTGTCCCTCTGGTTCCTGCAATAGTCAAAGAATATCCTTGGCCTCCAGTGTACGCGCCTCGATATTTTTGAATCGACGGCGGATGACTTGCGCTGTTGTGAAACCGAGAACGGTGTACAGCACGCCCAGCAGAAGCAGCGGGTAATATACGGCATAGGGTTGTTTGCGCACCACGGCAAAAATGCCCGCGGCAAACAGCGCCACCCCCACGGGAATCATCCACCGGGACGCCATCCGGCAAAATGTGCGCGCCTTTCCCCTGCCCGAGAGCCAGCCCAAAAGCGCGCCCAGGCAACCAAGCAGCCCTCCCAGCAATCCACCCGCCAAGCCCGCCACCTGGCCCGACCACCACGCATCAACAGGTTCCAGCAGTGTCGGCAGCGTATCCGCCTGTGCCATGGTCATCGGTCCGATCAACAGGCTGCTCCGAGGCGGAAGAACAACATTAACCTCCAGCGCCAATGGGACCGCTCCGCTACTGTTGGAAAACGGCAAGGCGAAGAACCGTCCGTCCGCGGAGCCACATATCACGCCCAGGGGACCCTTTTCTTCGATTGTCCGGCTGAAAAAACGCTTTCCGCCCTCAAAAATGCTCCACATTTCGAAGTAACCTTCGCCCTGGACCTCACTGTAACTTGCAAAACCACGTAAAACATAGTGCGGAAGGCTGATTCTGGGGTTATCCAGGCGTAAAATTGGCATTTTTACCGATTCCTCAGTCAAATTTTCGACTTTTAATGCCTTTTTTCCGCTTAAACGGCCTGTTCCATCAACAATTTCGCCCGAAAAAAGCAAATTTGCTGATTTCAGGTCTTCCCATTCGATACGTATGGGCTTTTGGGTCCCTTCCGCCTTCAAAATGCCTGCAAGCACAAAAACAACGCCAAAAATGGCCAAAAAATGTGATTTTTTCGTAATTTTCATGGTATAGATCCTCCTTCTGTCTCTTTTTTGTGTAAATTTAGTGATTTTTTAAGAAAATCGGCGTCAATTTTGCCTTCCGCATAGGCCGCGCGCAAAAAACGCTCCAAATCCGACTCAATTTTGGCATCTTCAAGCACCTGGATTTTGGCAATCAGGCGGTCGAGACGCAGGCGAACGGTCGGATAACTAACCCCGTAGGCCGCCGCCATGTCCTTGAGCGAACCGGAGGAGAGTACAAAACGCCTTATAAATGCCAGATCGGACTCTTCCAGCCCTGAAAACCAGCTATTCTTGCCTCTTTCGTCTATCCCAGTCATCAAACACCTCAACTTTCAAAAGACTAAACTACACATAATTTTTAATATTGTAAAGTGCTGCATTAATATTATTAAACTTTTGGTAACTTTTTGTATTTTTTTGAGCTGCGTTAAAAAAACATGAAACGCGGAATTTAGTCGTCCTGGAGGAGGCGAGATTCCTATCGAGCCAACGTGTATCATCGTTCTCCCCCGAGGGGGCGGACGAATTAAGACCAGGGGCTTGCCGACACCAAAACCCGTGTGCCCGAAAGGGGGCCTCAAAAACCGCCGTTAAGGTGACCTTTCAGGCCACCAGTTGTCTTGTGACATCAACAACCCAGGGCGGCACTTCGCTTGCCTTGGTCTACGGTGACACCGCCCCGTTGGGGCCATGGATAATGTCAGAGGCAACTCAACATGATGGCAGCTACAAAAAACAGTCAAACAAAGCCATTTTGTTTCGCGGTCGCGGTGCGTTACCGCATGAAGAAGTTGTGTTTTTTCTCGTAGGCCATGGTGGTGTGTGCACCATGTCCCGGATAGATGGTGGTCTGGTCCGGGAGTGCCTTCAGCCGCTTAAGCGAGGCGGCCAGTTGGCGCGGGTCGCCGCCGGGCAGGTCGGTGCGCCCGACCGAACCGCGGAAGAGGGTGTCGCCGGAAATCAGCAGGCGCTCTTCCTCCAGGTAGAGGCAGATGCCGCCGGGGGAATGCCCCGGCGTGTGAATGACCTTCAGTTCCGCGCTGTCAAATGCGATGGATTCTCCATCTTCCCGCAGCAGGATTTCGGTGGCCGGTTTTCGCGCGGGCGCATAGTAGGGGGGGAGCTGGTTGGTGCTGGAAAAGGCCCACCGGGCGTCCATGGGATGCATGTAGACGGGCGCCGGGAAGGCCTGGTAACAGTCGTACAGGCCGCAGATATGGTCGCAGTGCCCGTGCGTCAGGACGTAGGCCGCTACCATCAACTGCTTCTCGCGAAGCACATCGCAAATCATGGGGCCGTCATCCCCCGGATCAATGACCAGGGCGTTCTGCCGGTCGTTGCCGAGTACCAGGCAATTTACGCCAAAGGGGCCGACGATGATCGTTTCTATTTTCATGGCGCCCCCTCCGCCTCCAGCATGCGGAAGAAGGCTTCTTCGTCCAGGATGGGGATGTTCAATTGCACGGCCTTGTCATATTTCGACCCCGCGTTTTCGCCGGCTACGACATAGTCCGTATTTTTCGAGACGCTGGAACTGGTCTTCCCGCCGCGCGCGCGGATCATTTCGGCGGCTTCATCCCTTGAGCATCGCGCGAGGCCGCCGGTCAACACCACGGTTTTTCCCGTGAACGGTCCTTCGGCGGCCACCGCCGGTTTATTCCGCGCAAAGGTCACCCCGGCGGCGATCAACTCCTCGATGATCTTCCGGTTCCGTTCGTTGTGCAGAAATGTATGGATGCTTTCAGCGACCACCGGGCCGACATCCCGGATGGCTTCGAGCTGTTCGGGCGTGGCCTCCATCAGGACATGGATGTTGTCGAAGGACTCCTCGAGAATCTGTGCGCAGCGCGTCCCGACGTGCGGAATGCCCAGCGCCGCCAGCTTGCGCCAGAAGTCCCGCTGCCGGCTTGCCTCCAGGGCGGCCAGGATGTTGGCGGCCGATTTATCTCCCATACGCTCCAGGCCGCTGAGTTGCTCCCGCGTCAGGGTAAACAAATCCGCGGGCGACTGCACGATGCCGCTGTCCACAAGCTGCTCGACAAGTACATCGCCCAGTCCCTCGATATCCATCGCGCCCCGCGACGCAAAATGCCGCACCCAGTTTTTGATCTGTGCCGGACACAAAAGGTTTTCACAGCGCAAGGCGACTTCGCCTTCGTTGCGGACGACCGGGCCATTGCAGACCGGACAGGCCTTCGGCATCTCAAACAACGTCTCGTCGCCGGTGCGTGCGGATTCATTGACGCCGACCACCGCCGGGATCACCTCGCCGGCCTTTTCGACATACACATGGTCGCCGATGCGGATATCCTTGCGTTTGATCTCGTCTTCGTTGTGGAGCGTGGCCCGCCGGATGGTTGAGCCGGCCACCGTTACCGGCTCGAGTTCCGCCACGGGGGTCAGCACGCCGGTGCGTCCGACCTGCACCGTGATTTCCTTCAGGATGGTTTCCGCGCGTTCGGCCTCATATTTGTAGGCCACGGCCCAGCGCGGACTTTTGGCGGTTGCGCCCAGGGTTTCGTACAGGTCGCGTTCATTGATTTTGATGACGCCGCCATCCATTTCATAGGGAAAGTCATGCCGCATGCCTTCGAGGGTGTCCAGCGCCGAGAGGATGCCTTCGATGGAGTCTTCCTTCCAGTAGTGCACGCCGGCGCGCAGTCCGAGGGCGCGCAGGCCCTCCAGCAACCGGGCATGGGTCGGGAACGCTATTCCGTCCAGCTCGCCGACGGCATAGAATACCACGTCGAGGGGCCGTTGGGCGACGATGCGCGGGTCGAGTTGCTTAAGGGATCCGGCGGCGGCGTTGCGGGGGTTGGCGAACGGCGCCAGTCCGGCCTCTTCGCGTTGCCGATTGATGGTCATAAAACCGTCCTTGCGCATGTAGACCTCGCCGCGCGCTTCAAGCACAGCGGGGGGATGCGCGCCGGCCAGTCGCATGGGGATCGAAGGAATGGTTTTGATATTGGCGGTGACATCATCGCCGATTTGCCCGTCGCCCCGTGTGGCGGCGCGGACCAGCAGGCCGTCTTCGTAACGCAAGCTGAGGGCCACGCCGTCGATTTTCGGCTCCAGCACATAGCTGTAGGGGATGCCGGGAATGAGGCGTTTGACTCGCTGGTCAAAGGCCACCAGCTCGCTTTTGTCGTAGGTGTTTCCCAGGCTCATCATGGGCACGGCGTGGCGCACGCTCTCAAAGCCCTCGATCGGCGCGCCGCCCACGCGCTGCGTGGGTGAATCGGGCGTGACCAGCGCCGGGAACTGCGCCTCCAACTCTTCCAGCTCGTGATAGAGGGCGTCGTACTCGCGGTCGGATATCCGCGGCATGGCCTCGATGTAGTACAGGCGGTTGTGCTCCCGCAGCTCGCGGCGCAGATACCCGATCCGTTTTTGAGCGTCATCACTGTTCATCGATGATATCCTCTTCCTGGTCGTTCGCCTGTTCGTCTTCGTCTTCCTTCTGTTCCGGGAGCGGAGCAAAGCCCAGTTTCTTTTGCTCATTCTCCACGAAGGACTGCCACGCTTCTTCCTGGCGGGCCGAAAGCAGGGCGTTACGGATGTCGGCGCGCACCTCTTCCAGGGGCAGGACGGTTTCCATACGGTGGGCCCCTCTTCGGATGAAAAGCGTCGCCCGTTCATTATCAAAGACCATGGCCTGTCCATCCTGCAACCCGGCCAGGTCCGTCCAGATGACGGCATCCACCTGGTTGGAAGCAATCCAGGGGCCGGTGACCTGGGTAGCGAGCCATTGTCCCTTGAGCGTTTCGAGCTGATCGTCTTCCACGATCTTCTGCAAGGCCAATTCCTCGGCCGACACGGCGGTTCCGGTATCGGCCGGGTCATACTGCAGCACATCCAGCAGATAAGCTTCCGGCTGCACCCAGCGTTCCGGGTTGTCGTCATAGGTCGCCTGGATTTCCTCCTCGGTCGGCGCGGGTGTATTCCGGTAGATGTCATCCCGCAGCGCCCGCGCCAGCGCCTGGCGGCGCAGGTTCTGGAGGTTGTGCTGCACGTCCATACGTTCGGTCAGTCCGCGG
>RZZM01000220.1 GCA_009929845.1 Spartobacteria bacterium | reverse complement strand
CAGATTTTTGTTTGCAGTTCCCGGTGGAGGGGAAGTTCGACGGAATCCAGGATGACTTCGGCAAGGCGGCTGGCGTTGCAGACGAGGACGCCGACGCTGCCGAGGACGCCGTCCTGGACATTTTCGCCGGCGAAGCAGAGGACGGGCTGCACCTGGACTTCGATGCCCCCTTCTTTGTCGAGGCGCCGCCGGAAGGCCGCGACGGCCTCCTTGACCAGCGGGATGGGCGGGTGGTCGGGGACCTGTCCATCATACAGTATGTTTCCGTCATCAAGTGTAATGTGGCCGCTCCAGTTTTTGGTTTCCACGAGATAGACCCCGGTGGGGCCGACGACCACATGGTCGTAATCGCCCCCGCCCGGAAGTTTACCGGCCGCGTTGACGCCGTGGAACACCCGGTAGGTCGCAGGCAGGAGCATCAGCATACGCGCCACCATCTCTTCCCCCTGCGCGCCCTTGATATAACAGCCGACATGGCGCTCGCTCCAGAGGATGGCCCACGCAAAGAATACGCAGAGGATAATCGCCAATACCCCGACCTGCGCGGGACTCATCGCCGGGACCGGCAGCATGGCGCGCAGCAGGTACCCGACGGCAAAGGCCATCAGCAACAGCGGCCAGGACGCCTTCACAAAACCCGCCAGCCGGGGCTTGGCCCCCGGACTGCCGTCAATTTTTGCCAGTTTATTTACATCAATTCGCGCATCCTGTTTCATCTCTATCTCCGGAAAAGACGCTAATCTACCGCCTTTGCCGCGCGAAGACTATTGTTTTTTTACGTACAATGCCTATTGGCTTATTGGACAGGTTCAGTAGAATGGGGACGGTATGAGATTACCCGTCAAACAGTTTATAGCGGTGGCGCACCAGACAACCCGCGAGGCGACCCGGCAGCCGATCTGTGTGCTGCTCACGGCCTTTGCCGTCCTTTTTACGGCGCTGCTTCCATTCCTGGTGACGCACACGTTCGGGGAAAGCAGCAAGGTGATCCGCGACAGCGCGCTGGCCCTGTACTTCCTGCTGGGACTGCTGCTGAGCGGGTTTTTGGCGGGCGCCTCGTTGGCCACTGAATTCCGGCAGGGCATGGCCTCGTCCATTTTGACCAAACCCGTCAATCGCCATGTGTTCTTCCTGGCCAAGTATGCCGGGCTTGGCGTGGTCATGCTCCTGTATGCGTGTTCGATGTCGCTGCTTGTATTGCTAAGTGATTATGTGGCCCGGGACATCATCGTGGTCAACTGGCGGGTAGCCGGGCCTCTGCTGGCCATTGCGCCGGTGGCCCTTATCCTGGCCGGCGCCATCAATTTCCTGAGCGGACGGAATTTTGCGTCAACCGCCTTTACCGGACTGGTGGCCTGCACGCTCGTGGCTTCGGCGGCGGCGATTGCCTCCATTCCGGCGGAAGGCGTCCTGCCCGCGCTGCACTGGCAAATCCTGTATGCCGGCATCCTGGGCGGCATGGCCATCCTGCTGTTTACGGGTATGGCCACGCTGCTGGCTACCCGCCTGGACACCACGGCGACCCTGTTGATCTGCCTGCTGATATTCGTACTCGGGCTGATGTCCGACCACCTGATCGGTCGTCATGCCGAAGCCCACACAGCGGTGGCCCTGCTGTACGCCGTAGTTCCGAACTGGCAGCACTTCTGGATGGCGGACGCCCTTTCATCGGCGCCGGGCATTCCCGCGGCCTACCTGCTGCACGCGGGCGTCTATACATTCTTCTACTTGGCGTCCGTGCTTTGTTTGGGTATGCTCTCCATCCAGCGACTTGATCTGACATAAATGAGAGAAAAACCGCACATACGAATACTGTGGCTGGCGGCCGTGCTGATTATTGCGGCGGCGCTGCTGAACCTGGCCGCGGCCCGCGCCGCGCCACTGAGCAGTTTATTTATTGCCGTGCCGTATTATTTGTGCGCGTTATTCCTGACGTTGGTCATCATCATTCGCGTCAGTCTGCTGGCCAAAGCGGAGGCCGAGCGGCAGGCGCGCAAAATCGCCCGGGCCGAACAGGCGGAGAACACCCTGTTTGATGCCGTCGATGAAGAAAGCGAACCCTTTTCCTATCAGCGCAGCGCACGGCAGTTTGAACGTTTCGGGGCACTGCTCATTGCCCCCGCGCTTTGTCTTATCCAGGGTTTCTTTGTGTGGCGGTTTTTCGGGCGAACGCCGGTGGAAATACCGCCCGCCGCCGCATCGTACCTGCCCTCGACCGCCTTGTTCGCGGCGGAGGCCTTTGTCTTCTTCCTGCTCAGCCGTTACCTGCTGGGACTGAGTCGTATCGAGGCCGACCGGCTGCTGCGCGGACCGGGCATTTACACCGGCCTCCTTTCGTTGTCCTCGTTGATCTGCATGGCGGCGGCCCTCGGGCAACACATCGGCGTCCCCCTGGTTAATCGCGTGGGCGGCTGGATACTCGTCGTGGCGCTGGCCGCGCTCGCGCTCGAAAATCTTTTTCGTTCGATTGCCCAGGGGTACCGTCCGTTTATCGCGGACGCGCGGAACACCTCGTATGAAAGCCGTCTGGGCCGGTTGCTCACCGATCCGGGCGCCTGGGTCCACAACCTCTCGGAGGCCCTGGATTACCAATTCGGCTTCAACATTTCGCGGACCTGGTTTTACCGCTTTCTCGCGCAGGCGCTACTGCCGTTGTTGATCTTCCAGCTTCTGGCATTGTACGGGTTGTCGTGCCTGGTGTTTCTGGCTCCCGAAGAACAGGGCATCCTCGAGCGGCTGGGACGACCGGTTCCCGCCACGGCGGGTGGTTTGCTGGAGAGCGGGTTCCACCTGACCTGGCCCTGGCCGTTTGAAACCGTCAGGCGTTTCCCCGCCAAACGCATCCAGACGCAGCACATCGGGTTTGAAAGCGTCGTAACCAACACGCCGGAATACATGCTGTGGACCCTGCCGCATCATGCAAAAAGAGAACTGTTTCTGACGGCCAGCCGGGAACAGTATGAAGAGGCCAACACCTCCGGCGCCGTACCCGTCAATTTCCTTTCCATGCACATACCCATTCAGTACCGCATTACCAACGTGTATGCCTATGCCTACAACTGCGCTACGCCGGATCGCGTGCTGCGCGACGTGGCCTACCGGACCCTTACCCGGCAGGCCGTCCAATACGGGCTGAATGATTTTTTAAGCGGCGGACGCCAGGACCTGTCCGCGCGGATGCGCGGGCAGATACAAGCCGCCGCGGATGAGCGCGGGTTGGGGCTGGCCATCGAATTTGTAGGGTTGCAGGGTGTTCATCCGCCCTTGGGGGTGGCCGTGGCGTTTGAATCGGTGGTGGGCGCCATTGAGGAACGCGAAGCCATTGCCCGCCGGGCGCGCGCCTACTGTGAAAACGTCCTTCCGATGGCCGCCGCCAACGCCGCGTCCACCGTCATGTTTGCCCAGGCGGAGACCGTGCGTAAAATCGCCATGGCCGAGGCGGAAGCCTATGCCTTTGAGCAGCGATTGAAGGGCTATCGTGAGGCCCCGCATGTCTTTGAAAAGGACGTGTACCTGCACACCGTACAGCGGGCGCTTTCCGCCCCGCGAAAATATATTGTAGCCACGGACGCCAGAAATGAAATCATCATGTTTGATTTAAAGGACAAGCTGAATACGGATTTGTTTGATTTTGGATCAGACGCGCTGGAAGGAATGAGCCATGAAGAGTAAAGGCTGGATTGTAATCCCTGGATTCATTGTGGCGGCCATGTTTGTGCTGTTCATGGTGACCTTTATTGTCAACGAAG
Organism: Spartobacteria bacterium; assembly: GCA_009929845.1. Classification (GTDB taxonomy): domain Bacteria; phylum Verrucomicrobiota; class Kiritimatiellia; order RZYC01; family RZYC01; genus RZZM01. The sequence continues at coordinate 4,183 of RZZM01000220.1, read as the reverse complement.
GGGAATCCACGGTGGTCACCACATTTGGCAAGCCGGTGCGCGCCATTGCGCGGCCGGGCCTGTACGCGCGCTGGCCCTGGCCGGTACAACGCGTGTACCGCTTTGACAACCGCATCCAGTGCCTGGATGGCGCCTTTGAGCAGACCCTGACCAAGGATGGAAAGAGCGTCATGCTTTCGGTGTATGCCGGGTGGAAAATACATGATCCGATTTTGTTTCTTGAACGTGTCGGCACGCCTGAAGAGGCGGAAAAAAACCTGAACGGGTTATTGAGCAGTTACAAGAATGCCGTCATCGGCCAGTACCTGTTTTCGCACCTGGTCAATATCGACACCAATATCCTCCGTTTTTCGCACATTGAAAACGAGATCCTTGACGCCGTCCGGCCCGAAGCCCTGGAACGCTACAGCATTGATATGGACTTCCTGGGCATACGCCGTATCGGGCTCCCGGAATCCATTACCGAAAAGGTGTTCGAACGTATGCGGGCGGAGCGCGAAGAGCTGGCCGAAAAATTCCGTTCCGAGGGCGAAGCGGAATCCATCCGCATCCGGGCGGAAGCCGACAGCGAGCGCGACCAGACGCTGGCGCAGGCGGCGGCGCAGGGCAAACGCATTCAGGCGGAGGGCGACGCCAAGGCCGCTGAATACTACGCGGTCTTTGAGCAGCACCCCGAACTGGCCATCTTTCTGCGCAAACTCGAAGTGCTGGAAGAAACCACCAGGAACAAGGCCACGATTATATTGGGCCCGGATTCAGAACCGTTTGACCTGCTTCAGGGCGGGGCCACCGTGCCGGCGAGAAAATAGACCATGGAACGTGACACCGAACAAATCTATAGTGGCTACACCGCGCTGGCGGAGGCGCTCAAGACCAGCTTCCGTCTGTTGCGCTGGGCGCTGGCGCTGCTGTTCGTGGCCTATCTCGCCTCAGGCATTTTTGTGGTCTCCCAGCATGAACAGGCGGTGGTGCTGATCTTCGGGCGTTTGGCCGGCATGCCGGGTCGCCAGGCGCTGGGACCCGGACTCCATTGGACCTTCCCCGCGCCCATTGCCGAAGTCATTACCGTGCCCACGGAACGAGTGCAGGCCATTGCAAGCGACTCATTCTGGTACGCCCTTTCCGCGCGCGACCGCCTCTCCGCCCATCCCCCGCCGCCCGGTCCGAACCTGAATCCGCTCACCGACGGCTATACCTTGAGCGGCGACGCCAACCTGCTGCACTCCCAATGGATTCTCCGCTATACAATAGATGACGCGATTGCGTACCTGTTCCGCTTCGGCGCTATGGAACAGTTCCTCCGCGACGAACTCGACCATGCCGTTGTAAAGGCCTCGGCCCGCTTCAATGTCGACCAGGCCCTGCGCACGGATATCGAGCGTTTCCGCAACCAGGTTGAGCAGGAGCTGAAACGCCGCATGGAGGCCCTCAAGCCGGGCATTCAGATTGAGCGCGTGGACCTGACGCTTATTGCGCCACCCCGCCAGGTGGCGGCCGCCTTCGATTCGGTCATCAAGGCCGAGCAGGACCGCAGCCGGCAAATCAGTGAAGCGCGCGCCTACGCCACACGCGCAAAAAATGAAAGTGTCGGCGAGGCCAACCGCCTGCTATCCGAGGCCCGCACCTATCGGAACCAGCGCGTCAGCGAGGTCAGCGCCAACGCCGATTATTTCAGCCAGGTATACGAACAGTTCAAAGAGAACCCCTCGATCACGGCCGAGGTGCTGTACCAGAACGCCATCCGCCGCGTGCTGCAAAACGCCGAACAGAAATTCATGGTATCCAAATCCTCCGATGGCTCGCAGGAACTGCGCATCCTGCTCGGGCGCGACCCCGAAAAAAGGCAGAAGAAATAAACAATTTTATGGACTGACACCACTATGCAAACATGCTGTTTATCCGATCATAGTCACGGGAAAAAGGGCGGGCGCGAGGCGTCGCGCCTGCTGCTGCTTGTCCTGACGGGCATGGCCTTTGTGGTCAATTCCTACCTGGCCCGTTTCTTCTATCCGGCGAATCCGCTGAGCGCCGACATCAGCGCCGCCGCGGGCGCGCTCCTGCTGGCCGGGCCCGTCTTTTATTTCGCCCTGCGCAGCCTGTTCCGGGGGCAGGTGGGCGTGAACGAACTTGTGGCGGTGGCGGTGTTGTCCTCGTTTGTCTTTGGCGACTTCCAGACGGCGGGCATCATTTCGTTTTTCATGTTGATTTCGCTGGTCATTGAAACGCGCACCGCCGAAGGCGCCCACGCCTCCATTGAAGAGCTTATCCGCATCACCCCAACGACCGCCCGCCGTTTGCTCGATGGCCAAACGGAGGAAATCCCGGCCTCTGCGTTGCGTCCGGGGGATGTGGTCCGCGCGCTCCCGGGCGAGACCATCCCGGCCGACGGGACCATTCGCAAAGGGCGCACCACCCTGAACGAGGCGACCATCACCGGCGAATCGCTGCCGCGCGACAAGGGCCCGGATGACGAGGTGTTTGCCGGGACCCTGAACCTGACCGGCGCGGTCGAGGTCGTGGTGACCCGCGCGGGTGAAGACACCACCCTGGGACGGGTGCGGGACCTGATCATCACCGCCGAGCAGACCAAGCTGCCCTTTATGCGTTTCATTGATCGCTACGCGGGCTATTACATGCCGTCCATCTTGATGCTGACAGCGATCGTCTGGTTTTTTACCCACGACACCTCGCGCGTGGTCGCCCTGCTGGTGGTGGCCTGTCCCTGCGCCATTATCCTGGCCACCCCGTCGGCATTGATTGCCGCCGTTTCGGCGGCCGCCAAAATGGGGATTCTCATTAAACACGTGGCCGACCTGGAAGCCGCGGCGCGAATCGACGCCCTGGTGTTTGATAAAACCGGCACCCTGACCACCGGTGAACTCGGCGTGGCGCGCCTCGCGCCGCGGGAGGGGGTTAATCCATCCACCCTGCTGGCGGTCGCCGCCGGCGCGGAACAGTTCAGCAACCACCCCACGGCCCTGGCCCTTATGAAGCTGGCCGGGGAGGCCGGCCTGAAACTTCCGGAACCGGAAGATTTTCACGAGGAACCGGGGCAGGGCGTCGTCGCGCGCCTGGAGGGCAAAGAGACCTGTTGCGGCCGCGCGTCCTGGATGCGCCAACGCCACATTGATATCAGCATGGTGGATATCAACGCGGAAGGGAATACCGATGGCTACAGCATCCTGTATGTGGCCCGCAACGGCGCGTTCATCGGATGGATCGGCCTGCAGGACCAGCTTCGTCCGGAGGCGGCCGGCGCGCTGGAACGGCTACGCGCGTTGCATGTGAAGCGCCTGGGCATGTTCACCGGCGACCGCGCGTCGGTGGCGCGGGATGTGGCCCGCGCGCTCGACCCGCTGGAGTTCAAGGCGGAATGCCTGCCGGACCAGAAAGTCACCTTTGTGAATACCGTTAGGGAAGCGGGGTATCATGTTGCCGTCATCGGCGACGGCGTCAATGACGCGCCCGCGCTGGCGGTGGCCGACATCGGGATTGCCATGGGCGCGGCGGGCAGCGACGTCGCCATTCACAGCGCCACCATCGCGCTGATGAACAATGACCTGAACCGGATCCCCTATCTGCTCCAACTGGCCCGCTCATCCCGTCGTGTCATCCATCAGAATCTGGGCATCGCGTTGCTCTTCATTGTCGGCGGGCTGATTCTTTCCGGCGCGGGATATCTCAATCCGATTGTCGCCGCGGTCCTTCACAATCTCGGCTCGCTTATTGTTGTATTCAACAGCGCCCGCCTGACACGCCCGCCCGCGGGGGAGTCGCTGAGGACCGGAACTCAGTAAATGTGGTTTTTCTCGCAAGTTGAATACTCCACGTACTGATCTCGTGGAAGTTCACGTGACACCAAGGTGTTGTCCTGGGCGGAAGTGGCTCGTTGTCCAGGCTTTAGCCTGCCGCGCACGGCGAGCCACGCCTGTTTTGCGCCGAAAATGGGGAAAAAACAGCCGATTACGGCTAAAAAAGCCGAAAATATGCCAAAAATTGGCCATTTTTGAGCCCAAAAACCGTAAAAATAGCCTTTTTTGTCCGTTTTTGACGTATTTTGCGCTGTTGCGCGCGCGAGCTCGGCATGTGGCTCGCCGTGCGCGGCAGGCTAAAGCCTGGACAACGAACGGGCAGGCTGCCGCCTGGACAAGCCATCGTTTCGCCGGGTTGTGACGGTGGTGAA
>RZZM01000219.1 GCA_009929845.1 Spartobacteria bacterium | reverse complement strand
CGCCGACATGATCAGGTTGGAAATAACCGTGTCTGTAAAGATGGAGCGGTCGTCAAAGGTAAAGACATTAGTTCGGACGACACCCGCCGCGTCGGAGGAACTTTCGGCGGCGTCAAACGCCGACATATTGCCGGAGAATCCATTTTCGATGGACATGCTGATGTACTCATTGGTATCCACGCCGGCGGATGAAGCGGAGATACCGCTGTCGGCATCAATAGCCCCGAATGCAAACTGCAGGGTCTGTCCGCCACTCAAATCGGCCATGTAGCCGTCGGTTACCCGGTAGACCACGCTGGATCCGTCAGATGAGCGGTCAGATATAATGACGCCATTGGTGGCGGCCACCATATACTTGCTGCCCGCGCCGACGCCCCAGGTTGCGCTGGCGTCATCCAGGGTACGCGTCAACGGCGCGTTGGTGTCATCGTCGACGACATTGAAGCTCAGCATCTGGTTGGTGAGGATGGCGCGGTCCCACTGCACTTCCGAGGCGTTGATCCCCGCCCAGACACCGCGGTCGGCGTCATGGTCCTGGGCGCTGATCGTCAGCCCCCAGGTGGACAACGTGATATCGGCCGGGTCCACCGACGCGATATTGTAGACAATGGCCGTGACCGATGGACAGGTGCTGTCGCCGGAAAAGTTGGTGAAGATGACATCCAGGCCGAAGTCATGTTGCAGCGAATTGGTCAGGTCCCAGTTCGGCTGGACATTGCCCAGCGGAGAATCAATATTCGTAAAGTTATTGGATGCAAACCAAATCCCGCTGGGGTCCGACAGATTGACCGCCACGTCGATGCTTCCTCCGTCCGCCAGATCGCCGTCCGTGACCTGGTTGCTGACCGCGCCCGGGGAATAATCGGTACCCACATACAGCAGCGTTGCAACAGGGGGGATGATGTCATCATCATATACGGTAAAGGTGGTATTGCTGCCGTCCGCCATGCGGGTGCCATGCGCCACATACTGGTCATTGGAATCCTCGACACTCCAGCGAATCGTGTAGGTTCCGAAGTTGATTTCAGGGGCCGCCGCGACCGCATGTGTGCGGCTGGTCAAAAACAGCGTGGTCCCGTAATCAGCATAGGTCATGGTATCCCAGGTCTGATTGGTCAGCAACAGGCGGCCACGCGCATTCTGGATATCGAACACCGGCGTAAAGTGGCCGGGTGTGTTGCTTACGGTATTCAAGCCGTCCGGGTCGGTGATCTTCATCGAGATGTTATACGTGCCGCCGGTGATATCCGCATCGGTCAGGTACTTTGTGCCGCCCACATCGAAATCGGCGGGGCTCGCGCTGCCTTCCGGCGGCTTCCAGCAGGTTTCCAGCAACTGGTTCCAACTGCGGGCGATGCGCACTTCATCAAAATAGGTCTGTCCCGGCGTGGCCGGGTCCATGCCGCCGGCCTTGATGCGGATCGCGTTGATGAACTGAATGCGGTCGACATCCACGGTCGCGTTCACACCCCAGTTTTCGGCCAGGGGTTCATTCAGCGGCATCTTTGCCGAGGAGTGATAAGCCATGGCGCGGAAATGGCGCGTCATGAAATCATAGCAGCCGATGACCAGGTAATCCTGCGAACCGTCCAGCGCCGGATGCAGCTCGTAGTGCGACTCCAGTCGCGGCACGGCGGTATCGAGTCCAAGTACATTGGTGTTGGCCGATGAGAATACGCGCCCAAAGGTGGCTATCGTCGTACTGTTGCTCACAAAGTCCATAACCACATACTTTTCGGGCCCGCCCCACTCATAGCGCATCAGGAAGGCCCCGTATATGCGACCGTTGGTTATGGCGTTTATCTGGCGGTACGCGGAGATGTCCCAGCGGTTGTTGTATCCGGGACGTACTTCGACCTTCATGTTGTTGGTGGGGGTCGGATACCGGACGGGCGCATTGATGTCCCCTGCGCGGTTGGTGAAGCAGTAGTTGCTGTTCTGCCACGGAATGGTAAAACCATAATCACCACCGCCCGAGGCCAGGTGCAACGGCGTGTCGGCTGCGTAATTGAACCGGTCAAACGCCCAGTTGGTGCTTGGCGGAAGAGTATTCAGGAGATCGTGCCAATCGGCGGCCACGCGCACCTCGTCCCAGTGGCAGGGCCCGCATGTGCTGCCAGCGGCGCTGTTGCCCGCGCCAAGCCGGATACCGTTGATATATTCGATACGTCCAGCAGCTACGGTCGCGACCACATCCCATTCCGTAGGTTCAAGATAAGGGATGGTGTCGGGGGAGGGCCCCGCCCAATAGGCCTTGGCCGCCAGCTCGCGCGTGGCGAAGTTGTACCGACCGCAAAGGATATAATCATCATTGTTGTCGTGGAATTCGTAGTCGTCGTCGACCGTGCTGCCTCCGAAATTATCCAGCACGAGGTTGAGATACCCGGGTTTGTTGCTGACGCCCTTCGCGCCGACGAACGCCAACTCGGTTCCGTTGCTCATAACGGACAGGCCCATCCACTTGTCGTTCTGCTCGCCCCATTTAAAGTTGATGTAACTGCTGAAATAGAATACGCCGTTCGTGAACCCGCGGAATTGTCGGCGGGCCGTTCGCGTCGCGCTATTGCCGCTTACCTCCACGCTGACCTGGTTGCCACGCGTGGCGGGATAACCCGTAATGTCGCTGAAGTCACCGTCGACAATCAGAAAACTGCCCGGATTGCTCTCCGCCCAGTTGTTTGTGAACCCGCCGCCGCGGTCCTTGTCGTCCAGACTGTCGGTGTAGTCCGGGTCATAGGAAAATTCTTCCGCAATCTCATTGTTCCGGTAGTGGAGTGTCCTGTCATAGAGTTGCGCGTTATCCCATTTGTAGGCCTGACTCCCCCAGCCGGTCGGCGCGCGGTCGGGGTAGGCAATGACCGGCCTCACACGTTCAGTGCCCGCGAAGGCGGCGCCGGTAATCATATACGACTCCCAGATGTCGGCCGCACTGGATGGGTAGATGTTGGTATAGGCGCCTACCAGCGTGGCTTCATCCGCCTGGTAAAACTCCAATTTGATTTCGATATCACATGAAGCAAACTGGGGCTCACCGCGTCCACGGATGCGCAGATAGTAACACGCATTCGTATCCGCGTGCATCCCTGTCTGGTAGAACCCGCCCCCGCCGCTGTTCCATCCATGAAAGGCCACCCCATTGGTGCCGTCTTCCGCCGCCCACGATTCCTGCCCGCACTGGCCGTATTTTCCCCAGCCCGGCGGCGTCGCCGCAGAACCCGGGCCCTCCTCGAACCCCGCGTTAATGAGCATGTTGGCGTATCCGGCCCTCATGCTCAGTATGCAGAGCGCACACAAAAACAACATGGAACCCTGCAAACGGCGTCGCCAAGCTGCCGCAATGGCCCCTCGGCCTGGACGCCCGTCATTATTCCCAATTGAGAGCGATTGCATTCTTTGTCCCGCTATCTGAATTTCCATTTTGTCCATTGACCCTTCCGCATCGCGAAATACAAGACCCGTATACCTTCTCTTCCCGATGCACTAGATACCATATACGATTGACTAAATACTAAATATTTAAACCAGCTTGTCAAAATTAAAATGAAATAATCTTGAAGGCTTGTTCTTGATTCTTTGGTTGAGTTAAACGCTTAAACAAATGGGTTCAGCCTGTGGCGCCCAAAGGATGGGGTGTGAAGAAGTTGCTCCGTGGTGATGTGGTTTTGATGTCGGCGGTCAGCGGTCAGGGTTTGTTCTATATGGGGCAAGACGTCCTGAACTGTGATGGTATTTTTTCATGGAAGACGAAAAAAATGTAGTGTGTTGCCTACACAGATCGTTTAGAATGCGGTACATAGGAAAGCTTGTATGCGCGATATCCGCGTTCAGTAGAAAGGATGAGCTATGACAAACAAGACCCTGCCGGGGCATGACAAACAGCCCGATGATATTACCTGTGCAAGTTGTGGCCGTTTTGTAGGCGCCTTAACCCGTTGTCCCCATTGCGGCGCGCGCGTCCATAAACGTATGAGTGTCCGCGCCTGCCGTTACGCGGCAATTTTGCTGGGAACGGTCGGGTTGTTTCTCCTCTACCTGATGTCTATCAACAAAGATATTCCGATTATCAAGGTGAGTGAAATTACCCCGATGATGAATTTCGCCTATGTGCGGATTATCGGGGAAGTGGTCAGTGATCCGCGGATTTACCGGAGTGGCGACCGGGTCGAAAGCATGCGCTTCGAGGTCAGTGACGGAACAGGCGATATCATGGTTCAGGCCTATCGGGATATCGCGCAGGGCCTGCTGGCGGCCGGAAAAATCCCCCGCATGGGCGATAATGTCGAGGTGATCGGCAGCCTGAATGTTTCCGAGGAACGTATGACCCTGCGGTTGCAGTCGGAAGTGCAGTTGAGTATTAACCATGTCGAATTGCCAGTGACCTCGATTGGCGCGCTGACACCCTCGACGGACGGGGCTGTGCTCATCGAAGGCCTGATTACGTCCGTGAAAGAACCCCGGCCCAACAGCCGCGCGCCCTGGGCGATTACCGTGCAGGATGCGGGCGGCGAAATTGAAGTCTCTTTCTGGGAGAGCACCTACGCCGATATATTGGAACGGGCGCAATTGGAAGCGGGGATGCCGGTGCGTATCCGGGGGTCGGTCAGTTCCTACAAGGGCACGGTCCGCCTTCGCCTGGCCAGCGCGCTGGATATTGAATTCCCAAAATCCATAAAGGGCGGCGACGAGATTGAATTCACGGCCCCTGCCGAAATGGAAACCATCATGATCGATGAAATCAGCGCGGACCGCAAAGGTGACGTGGTTGAGACCGAAGGGCAGGTCGTCGAGGTGGTCCCGCCTTCGCGGGAGAAAATGCCCTGGAATGTGGTTTTAGAGGACGGGGATGCCCGTGTCACATTGGTGTATTGGGATAAAGTGGCGTCCTTCCTCCAGGACCGTCCTCCTCAGAAGGGCGACCGTTTGCAGGTGCGCGGAGAAATTTCCACCTACAAGGACGAGGTCCAGTTGAAGGTGGAGCGTGCGGACCATATGCGCGTGCTCAACCGTTCCGCGAGTGCGGTGGCCAAGCCGATGGCCAAGGGCCGCAAAACCCGTCTCGCGGATATTACCGATGCGATGAAGGGTTCGATTTGCACGGTGACCGGGGTGCTGGGGGATTCGCGGACGATTTCGGGCGGGATCGTTTACCGGTTGAGTGACGATAGCTCGCAGATGGATGTGGTGTTGTGGGACCGGCAGATGCCGCCGGGCCTTCGCGATACACTCGCGCCGGGGCTGCCGGTGGAGATCACCGGGAAAGTCGGGGATTTCAAAGGGGTGCTTCAACTGGTGCCGCGTCAGGAGAAGGACATCCGTATCCTGGACGACGGGGGTGACTCATGATGCTTATTCTTCAGGTTTTTATCATGACGCTGGTGGGCACTGTGCTTTCCTGCGTGCTGGCCTGCCTGCCGGGATTGCATGTCTACAACCTGATGGGGTTGATCGTCATGTTCATCTACTGGCTGGCGGCCCGCGGGATTGAGCTTTCGCCGGAATCCTACCTGCCGTTTATGGTAGGCATGGTGGTGGGATGGTCTATCCTGAACACGATCCCGTCCATCCTGTTGGGCGCGCCGGACGAGAGCGCTATCTTTACGGTGCTGCCCGGCCAGAAATACCTGATGTTCGGACGCGGCTATGAGGGCACGATGATCACGGGGGTGGGCAGTCTGGCAGGGGTGTTCCTGCTGGTCTTTATTATCGGGCCCCTGGCCCCGAAGTACCTGCCGGTCATCAAGAAGATACTGAGCCCCTATATGGCGTTTATCATCTGGGTGATTATCACCTACATCCTGATGTCGGAATGGCCCAAGGGCGGGAATACCGGACCCGCCGGTTGGGCCAAATTCCGGGATGCGTGGAAATCGCTGGGCGCGGGCCTCTTCACGTTCTTCCTGTCCGGCATAATGGGCTTCATCCTGATGTACCGGTCCCCGGTGTCGACCGAAGTGGCTTTCCAGAATATCATGCCGGCCTTTGTGGGCCTGTTTGCGGTGCCGTGGTGCCTGTTAAACATCATCAGCGGCGCGGATGTTCCCAAGCAGTACATCTCAAAGTCGATGGAAATTGATGGCGCGGTGGTGTTGCGCAGTACCGCCGCGGGCGGCCTGGGCGGCGGCTTCGCGGCGTTCTTCCCGGTGATCACCGGGGGCATCGGCGGATTGCTGGCCGGGCATGCCACGGCGCAACGTGACGAACGGGTGTTCATCATGTCGCAGGGCGTCTCGAAGGTCATGTATTACACGGGCGCGTTCCTGTTCTTCTTTGTGCCGGGGCTGGGGCTGACCCGTGGCGGCGGCGCATGGATCATCAAGGGATTGTACACGCCACGCTCGTTTTACGAGTACTACATGATGCTGGGCGCCGTGGCGATTGCGGGGGCGGTATCCTTTCTGATGATGAGTCCGCTGACCCGTTGGGTCATCAAGCTGATGGAGCGCTATAACTACCGGTATGTGTCGATTGGCGCGTTGGCCATTATTGTGGTGCTGGTGTTCCTGGTTGTCGGTGGGGTGGGCCTGTTCATCATGATCGTTGGCGCGGGGATTGGATTGATTCCCGTGTTGTTTGCGTCGCGTCGTTTGAATTGCCTGGGCATTCTGTTGTTGCCGATTGCCTGTAATATGTCGGGATTTGGACATATCATCGCCGGTTGGCTGGGTCTACTGTAAGAGGTGTATCATGAAAGGTATTTCACATTTTATTTCCGGGGTGGCCGCGGCTTCGTTTTTCCCGTTCGCGGTGCACGAGGCGGCCAATGGAAATCCGCTGTATTTTGTATTGGGAGGCGCCTTCGGGATTCTCCCGGATACACTGGATTTTAAATTTTACCGTTTCTTTTACAAACACGATATCTACATTGAGCCGGACCCCCTGCGCCCTGATCCGCAAAAGATCGCCGACCAGTTGGCGGAGGCCGTCGCAAAGGCCGCTGAACAGGATGAGATGGTCAAGGTGAAGCTTTCTACAATCCGCCTGGGGGCCGACTACTGGCAGCAGTATGTGGTCCGTTTTGATCCAGATACCCAGGAGGTGCTGGTGCGTTTCGGCCCGGTTGTCAACACCGGCCAGGTGCCGGTGCCCAATTCGGAGCAGGAAGAGAACAACGTGGGCCGCGCCAAACTGGCGATGCCCATTGTGCAGACCTACGACGCCACCACGAGGGTGGATATCTTTGACGGGCCCACCTTCGGGTTTGAAAAGGATGAGCAGGGAGAAATCGTCTTGCACTTCCTTCCCTGGCACAGGGAATGGAGTCATAGCTTCACCATGGGGGCGCTGTGCGCGGTGCTGGGCGGCCTCATATGGGGCTGGGGCGCCCTCTTTGTCATCATGGCGGGCTACTCCGTGCATGTAATCGAGGACCAACTCGGCTTCATGGGGTCCAACCTCTTTTTCCCGTTCACCAAAAAACGCTCGCAGGGCGTGCATATCATGCGCTCCGGCGATGCCTTGCCCAACTTTACAACCGTCTGGGTGAGTTGCCTGCTGATCTTCTGGAACCTGTATCGCTTCACTCCGGACCTGCCGTATTCATTCAGTTTCTTCCATGTGGCGCTCTATGGCGCGATTATCCCGATGGGCCTCTATGCCATTGCGCTGCACATCCTCAGTCGCAGGGATGACGAGGAAGAAGTCGAAATCGACATGGCCGACGAGTGGGGCGATTCCAAGATGTCATAACCCATCTGGTCAGCAACGGTAACTTCATAACTCCTTACCTCGTGGAAGTTAACGTGACACCAGGGTGTTGTCCTGGGCTTGTTGTCCCGGGGTTCGCCGGTCATAAGATTAGGTGGTAGGTGATTAGCGGTTTAGGTGGTAGGTCGAACGATCTTTCGCTGATCATGATCGCACTCTTTTGGTCCTCAATGTCCGGGTTAACCAAGTAGCCTTCTGTTGAATCTGAAACGGGTTGGATCATCCAGTCGCTGAGATTAAATCCACGT
>RZZM01000218.1 GCA_009929845.1 Spartobacteria bacterium | reverse complement strand
CCGCGCAAATATTCGAGTGCTTCCGCACACTACTATCCACCCAAATCCCCAGGAAATCGTTGATATGCGGTGCTTTGTGAAAGGGAGTCGGGTACTGTGCAGATAGAGGCTCATTGTTATGGTGATGTTTTTGGCTCATCGTAGTCGACGAAGGAGACGAAGGTGAGACAAAAACAAGGCGGCGGGAATGCCGCTCGGGACAAGGACGAGGCGGACAGGATTGTCCGGAACATCAAGCGGCAGACCCGCCGTAAGTTCAGCGCGGAAGAGAAGATACGGATCGTGCTGGCGGGCCTGCGCGGCGAGGACGGTATGGGCGTTGAAGTGTTTAAGAACCGAAACGCCAGGCTGCGCCTTGACGATCACGCCGCCGGTTTCGGCTCGTTCTTCGGCATAGACATTCGTGTCGTACTCGCTGGAGAGCGTCAGCACAGGCCGGATGAGAAAGCCGCGATACCTGATCGGCTGTGCCCTGTAATCTTCCGGCACACGCTCGTCGACAGGCAGCGAGAGCTCCTCGCGCTCCTCGCGCAGGCTTTGCGTATTGGTGGAGATCGGCGAAAAAAGCACACCGGATAAGGAGGAAAAAGCAGCAGCTGTAAGGGTTAGCCTGTGCACGAATGAACGGGCCCGGACGGGCCGTGTGGGCGAGATGAACCTCAGGGGATTATAGATATCATAACCGGAAAAGACAAACGACTGTATCGGAAGCGTCTGGAATGCGGTATTTTTAAGTATTGCATTTTCCCATACAGCACTAATGCAGACATCAACATGAAAGCCAGCCCACGTCGTTACCTCTCCAGGATCAAGCACCGCCTTAGCCATATTGTGACGACCCGGCTTATGGGCCGCGGGCGTCACCCCGTCATATTCGCGGGACGAACCATCGAAATCCCTTTCCTGAATTACTATAGTTTCGTTTGGTATAACCGTTACCGGGATGCGCCGAACGGCTGGCACGAGGCCTCCGCGACGAAATTCATTCAAGAGAATTTTGCTGGCGAATGCCGTTTCCTCGATTGCGGCGCACATATCGGCTATTTTTCGCTGCTGATTGGCGCCGTTCCTGGTAACAGGGCGCTCGCCGTTGAGTTCGACCCGGAAAATTTCTCCACATTGAAACACATGGTTTCCGCAACACGAGGACTGGATGGACGGATTGACCTTGTCAACGCCGCACTCTCATCGGTTGATGAGGGCACTGTATCCGTTCCCCTCGATGGCCGTCACGATGCGATGAAGTCACTCTCCGGCATAAATGAGGCGAAGAACTGTGGTACCGTTGAAGTGCCCCTGCGGACTATCGACTCGCTTTGCGCTGAACATCATTTAGCGCCAAACCTCGTCAAAATAGACGTTGAAGGGGCCGAGTACGATGTTCTGCAGGGGGCCACTGCCATTCTTCGCCGCTATAAACCAGTCATTATTCTCGAAATTCACCGCCCTCAGTTAAAAGCGCAGTCCATCGAAACGAGAGCGATCTACGATATGCTTGAGGAGATGAGCTACAAACTGCATTGCTTCGGAGACCACAGAAGCCGGACGGCGACAGCGCTTGTTCCCTTTAACCCCGATGCGGAAAGCGACAATTTCGATCTTGTCTGTTTGCCGGGCGAGGAATGACCAGCAGCGCGCGCATTCTTATCCTTACACTCTACTGCGGCGAAAACGAGTTTCGCCTGCACCGGGAGTCGATCGAAAACCAGACCCACAAGAACGTGGAACAAGTCGTTTTTGAAAACCTTCCAAACGTCGAAGCGCACCGCACGCTCTACCGAAAAATCATGAGCGAAGCCGATAACTATGATCTGTTCATCAAACTGGATGCCGATATGGTTTTGAGCAGGCCCGAGGCGCTTGCAGAAATCTCGGCTATTTTCGCCAGCACCCCCGGGCTTGATCACGCGATCTTCGCCGTCCACGATTTTCTGCCCGATATGCTGGCTATGGGCATGCACGTTTTTACTGGCCGGGCGTGCTGGGTTCTCGCGGACCGGGAAGAAAATCTTTTCGTCGATCCCAACCCTGTCATCCCGGGTTTAAAGCAGGATTTCTGGAATACCCCCAGGCCTCTCGCGCTCCATGCGTGCGACCCTCTTCCCTATCAGGCTTTCCATTTCGGACTGCACAGGGGACTGAAAACATTCCAGTGGGGCCGCAAAGCCCACCCGCGAACGATTACGACCATGCCCATACTTGAATCGACCTGGGCGCATTTCGAGCGCACAGGCGACCTGCGCCCCGGTCTTGCCATCGTGGGCGCGGAGTTCGCGCGGCGCCGGAGGGCGGGAGCGGAAGCGGCTAACAGGCACAGCCCTGAAGCGAAAGTCCTGTTCGAAACGGTTCGGGATATGAGCGCGGAGGACATCAAAGCGTTTGCGGGGCCGTTCTGGGGCCGCAAGCTCGTCCGCAGGCTTTACTGGACACTGCTGGTTTTCCCTCGCACCGTTCCCGGCGGCCTGGTCCGGCGCACGCGAAGATTATTTGGGCTTCAGCCGTCGAGGCTCTGACGCCAGCGGCTCGCGTAGGAACCAAACCGCTTGTCGAGTTCGACGATTTCATCACGATATCGCTCGACCAGCGCCTTGCGGAAAAAAGCCGGGACGTCGCTTTTGGGAGAGACGTTTTTGCGCTCTCCAAGAGCGGGCCGAAATATGTCTGGATCGAAATCAACCCCGAGAAAACCGCAAATTTTAGCGATGAACCCGAGAGGGTTTTCGACAAGCTCGTCGTAAAAGAGTGGACAGATTTGCGCCTGCGGAAAAAACTTCCCCCAGCGATCGAGGATTTGCGCGTAGGCCGAGAACATCTCATAGCCGTCCTTCGCCAGATATTTCCAGAAGTTTTCATCTTTCCAGTTCGCGGGATCCTCCCCGTCATGTTTGCGGACGAACATCTTGCCGTTGGAAATAGCCTGATTGACCGGGTCGCGCATAACCAGAATGATTTTACAATCCGGGACGAAGGACTGAACGCGGGCGATCCGGTCCTCGGGCAGAACGCAATAATTCTCCGCGACTTCGCCGCAAAGCCGGCCATCATCCGGATAGAGCCCGCGATACCAGCTGTCGGATGGCAGCGGGGTAAAGAAGTAGCGCGCAAGCCAGCGTCTTTCTTCGGGTTTTGTGATCAGCCTGTGGCTGTGCTTCCGAAACTTGCGCAGGCGGTGGAACTGGAATTTTGGATTAAAATACAATATGTTCTTTACGGGCGGGAGCCAGAGGCCAGGGTGCCTGTTCAACGCCAGCGCCAGCCAGTCCGATCCGGTTTTTTGTGTTCCTATATGTAGAAAATGAGGTCTGTCCATCGGCGTCGCGTTCTCTTAATGGCTATAACGTTTCCAGAACTTGATCAGTGAGCGGTCTGCAATCAGATAGAAAAGCGCGACAGCAAAAACGGCAAGGCCGCCAGCAAGAGGATTTATATCCTGCCAGGCCCAGAGAGCGCAGATCGTCGAAACGGCAAGAAGGGCCAGAGCCGAGGGGGCATTGAGCAGAACAAAACCGTCCTTGCGCCTGATGATTTCATGCGTAATGCAGAACATGAAAAAAAGCCCCCCTCCGATGGTCAGCGCCGCGCCTTCTGCTCCCAGCAGCGGGATTAGGACGAAAGAAAGCAGAGCGGTGAATGCGATGAAAAAGCTGCTGGCGACAAGGTTCCAGCCCGCATAACCGGCCATCGCGAGATATCCCCCCGGAAAGCCGAACCCTGAATCGATGGACTGGGCGATAATGAGAATAACAATGATGGTAAATGCGCCTTCATAACCTTGAAAATGTTCGAGTATCCACGGACCAAACGCGAACAGAAAGGCTGCACCGAAAAGCGTAAAAAGAAAAGCCGCCTGACGCGCGGCTCCGTACTCGAGCGCAATCCCGTCCCGGTCGCCCTTGCTCATCAATTTTCCAAGGCGGGGAAGCAGCAGCATGGCAAGCGAATTCTTGCCAAGAACCAGAAGCGAAGCAAATTTTTGTGCAACCGCGTAATAGGCGACAGCTGTTGCAGGCATAAGCGCTCCGACAAGAAAAATATCTATAAAACGACCGCCCTTGGTGATCATCTGGGTGAACAGGTTTTTAGCCCCGTATTCGATGTCCCAGCGCGTTAGCGTATTGAAACCGGTCCGCGCATCCCAGCGCGCCCAGACCATGCCAAGAAGGACGGGAACAACGAGCGAGAAGGCGAAGGCCGGTATGATCCATTCTCTCGGCAGGCCGAAAAGCAGCAGCAGGAAAAGAAAGATGACACGCAGACTCTGAGGAATGATTTCATCGACAAGATTACAAAGGAATATTGTCTCGTTAGCGCGAAACCACGCGCCGAGCACGTGCCGGGGACCATCAAGAGCAAGCAGTATCGCCATTGCGCCTAGAAAACCAGCCAGTTCGGGCTTGTTGAATAGCGACGACAGCGGATCGGCAGCCGCGAACAAGGCGACGGCAACAAGCGTAACAGACGCCGTGGCGGCAACAAAAAGCGTAAACCCGAGCGTCCTTGCGAGCAGAAAATCCGCCTCGATGCGAGGGATCCTGTAAAGGATCAAGCTGCTAAAGGGGGAAGAGATCACAAGCCCCAGGACTGTGACAATAGTGAAAGACAGCATGAAAAGGCCGAACTCACCCTTGGAATAGAACTCATTCAGCAGCCAAATCGTGGCGAAGGTTGCGACGACGTTTATTATACGGGCGGTGAGTGAGCTGCCGACGGCTTTGACGTATTGCTTTTTCATCAGGGCTATGTTTGAGCTGGCGAGAGCATGCTGAAAAGCTTATAGATTTACCTGGAGCCGTGGTAGTCTTTTTGGCCTGTTCTCCCAGCCATTCCAAAATCGGAATAACCCATGAAGCCGGTAGAGATTTTCCATCTTGGTCCACCCAAAACTGCAACAACCTGGCTATACAACAATCTTCGCACGCACCCGGATATTTTGACGTCGCCCCGTGATTCTATTCATTACTTCGACATTCATTATCACCTGGGACGAGACTGGTATGCCTCGCAATTCGAAACGTCAGGGAGAGAGAACCGCAAACTTTTTGATCCAACCTATTCTTACATCTGCTGCGAGCGGGCACCAAAGCGGATTTATAAGGAAAACCCTTCTGCAAAATTAATGTTTTCGCTGCGTCATCCCGCAGATCGCGCATTCTCCCATTACTGGCACATGAAGAAGACCGGCCAGCTTACCTTTCCATTTTCCGATATATTGAATCACTATGATTTTTTCTGTCTCTGGCTCGGTTTCGGGCTTTTGGGGCAGCGCGTGGAGGAACTGCTTGAGCTGTTTAGTCGGGAACAGCTTCACCCGATCATGTACGATGACATCTCTACGCGACCGCGGGAAACCTTCCGTTCTGTTTTGCAATTTTGCGGTATCGACGAATTCCACCTTCCGGACGCGCTTGAGGCAAAGGTCAACGTCGCAGGCTCCCGCCGCTTCCTGCCGCAACGCGCTGCGGGAAAGATTGGCAGAATTCTAGGTATGGGAGATACACCCGTTTTTGCCGCGCTAAGCGGAAAAACAGAGTATCTCCGTGGGCCCGATGCCGAGACATATAATCGAATTCTTGCTGCCAGCATCGCGGATATCGAGCATCTGGAAAAGCTCCTGAGCCTCGATTTGTCGCACTGGAAAGTCGAACGCAAGGCGGGAGGCTGATATGGAGGCCACCCGGATTTTCATGCTGCACCGCGTCTTGCCGGAGATTCCGCCTGATGTCGGAGTCTACCGTCCGACAACCGTCACATGCGCTCAGTTCGAGACCCTGCTTCACCAGCGTGCGGGTCAGCCTGCATTGCCGCTTTCTGCGCTGCTTGAAGCAAAAACTCTGCCGGATGGCGCATGGTTTGTGACCTTTGATGACGGCTACTGCGATAACCTGGAGCACGCATTGCCTTTGCTGGAAAAGTACGATGTGCCCGCCACCGTTTTTGTAACAACGGGTTTCATGCAGGGCACGCACGAACTGGTCGAAAAAACTCTTTGGCGCACGTTGTTGGCAAGCGGTCATGCCGATTCTTATGAGCGTTATTCGCCACTTTGCAAACACGGAAGCTATCGGGCCCGGCGAGCCCGGATTGCCCGGATTGCCAAAAGGTTTGAGGCGGAATTGCCTGCTGTATCAAGCGGCGACTATATGAGCCCGGAACAAGTAGCGCGGATTTCCCGGCATCCGCTGATCGAAATTGGTGCGCACACACATACGCATCCTCTGCTGACGAAGCTCGATCCGGTAACGCTGTTCGAAGAAATTAAAACCTCAAAACATACTCTGGAAGGCGTTACGGGTAAAAAGGTCGGGTTGTTTTCCTATCCTTATGGCGGAAATCACCTTTTTACCCGGCTCGCGGTGCGTCAGGCAGGATTTTCCCTGGCGGTGAAAACGTCAAACCAAACGATCCCGCGCGCGCCCGATTTTTTCCAGCTTCCCCGTATCGACGTCAATTGGATGACTGACCAAAGGCAGAAATGAGATGAAAACACTTGGGACTTTTATCCGAATGGGCGCGTCCTGACGCGCCATGCGGGTTTATCTGCTTTCAGTACTGATTATCTCTCAAATCATCCCGACCTTTGGCGGAATGATTGGCTCGATCGGAAATTCGATACCGCTGGTTTTTGCGCTGGGCGGCTTCGGGTTGTTTTACATCCTTGGCAGGGGTGCACCATCCTCGGTCTTCTATGCGGCCACCCTGTACACGCTGGCGCTGTGTACTCTCGGTGTTACCAGCGCGCTCTTCTCGCCGTTTCTGACGTCCCTTCGAGATGCCTCGATCGTCATAAAAGTTTTGACGATGCATGTCGCTTTTATGTGCGGCTTTCTGTATTACCGTGACCCCGGCGATCTGAAGCCGCTCGTCACAAGCATTCTCTTCCTCTTCGCCTTTCATGTGCTGCTGTATTTTGACCATCTCGCGGCGCCGAACGGACCCATCCAAAGCCTCTATCATTTCAAGGACTTTGGTCTCAGGCAGGGCTACTACGAAAACCGCTTTCCGGGAACCTGGAACTTCCCTTACAACGTCGCCGTCTTCCTGTTCTGTTGCTTCCTTGTGATCATCTACAAAATCCGCAGCGCCGGAGACCCGCTAAAAACCACTCTTTACCTCGGCGCGCTCGGATTATGCGCCTATATTTCAATTTTCGGAACGCAGTCCCGCTCCAACATGGTGGCTTTTTTCTCCACGGTCAGCTATGCGCTCGCTATCTATTTCCTTTACAGCTTCGTAAAGGCGAGGTTCAGTCACTTCGTATTTTCCGGGTTACTGGCGATGGGCGGGCTCGTATCGGGGCTGTTCTTTTTTTCGTTCATCCTCTCGCCGGAAGCGCGGGAGTTCGAGCATCTCTCCAAGCTGGATGGAATTGTCGGCCAGATGGTTGAGCACGGCCGGATCCGTGATCTGATCGACTATTATCACCTGATCGCGCAATACCCTGCTCAATTCATTATCGGGTTTGGCGGCGTGAGGAATGAGATTTACCACAAGATGTATGTCGAAAGTATTTTCAACTATCTCTTCAATTACGGTCTGATTGGTTTTATTTTGATACTGGCGCCCTGGGCTTATGTACTAATAAAGTGCTTTATAATTACTTTCTCAGACAAAAAGGACTCGAAGGGACGATTTATGTTTTTCCTGATACATCTATTCGTTTTTTACGTTTTTCTTATGGGGATGAGCGGCGATATGTTTACCCACTACCGTTTCATACCTCTTTTCTATTTCGCTCTTGGCGTCATGTTGAAATATCTCTACCTGGATCGCAGGCCAGACCTCTTGACAAAGGACGCTTAATAGGACTATGTTCCTCTTAACTGCGGGCTTACTGTATCCAGGTCCCGCCATTTTCCCTTACTACCACCGCATATAAATAGATGACCTGCCTTAGGCTGCATACTTGATTTCCGGGGCGTTGAAATAGGAGCGGACTTTTGCGGGCGACTTCTGG
>RZZM01000653.1 GCA_009929845.1 Spartobacteria bacterium | reverse complement strand
GGCGAACCGCAAGAACCTTTGCGCGGCCTTCACCCCGGAGGTGTTCGCTACCGACCGCGCCATCGAACTCGTGGCCGGCGGCATGCCCTTTCGCGACGCGTATCACCATGTCAAAGAACACATCGAAGAACTTGAGGCCATGGACCCGTACCGGGCCATCGCTATTAAAAACAGCCTCGGCGACACCGGCGGCCTCGACTTCGAAGGCTTCGCGGCCCGCTTGAAAGAAGCGCAGCGTTGGGCGCGTGACGAACGCAAACTCTATGATCGTACCATGAGCAAGCTCCTGGGCGTTCCCTTCCCCGTGCTCCCCTGAGGGCGGGATGGGATGGCGTGATTTTAAACGCAGAGGCGCGAAGACGCGGAGGGGCGGGCGGATGTATGGCCACAGAAGGCACATAAAACACAAAAAAACAGTCTCCGAAGGAGACCACGTTTTTGGGACTCGCGACAAAATAAAAGCTAATTATACAGGGATAACTCTGACATTATGAATACTCAAAAGGTCTCCGCTTGATGAGTCGTTTGCGAGTGAGTCGCAAGACCATTGCGTTGGGACTAAAGAATCCTCCGCCTCATATCCGTACTGCTCAATTTGAACTGATCATCCACAAGAAAAAACACTATTCTGCCCCTCACTTTGTTGCACACAGATGTCCGATCGGACATCTGTGTGCAACAAAGTGTTATTTTTCTTTCGTCCATAATCGGTTATATTTTAACATTTTTCGCTATTCCGTAGAGCGAATATTTGGCTTTTGAATGATGTGAATTTCCATAATTCCTAATAAATAGCGCATTTATACCTATTCCCACCCTCCGCTTTATGTACGCATTATTGTATATAAATTATATTTGTATTGTGCTTTCGCAGGCTCTATGTGTGTTGCACACAGATGTCCGATCGGACATCTGTGTGCAACACACCTTCAGAAATCCTTACCTCGACAGTTGGCCGCGGAATGATATTTTTCATTGATTTGCCAGTAATCGCGGTTATTTTTTTATTGATACCTTCGACTCCGAAGCGATACTGCGTTTGAAAAATGAAATACCTAAACCGCTAATCACGTACAGCCTGCACCCGCGGCTATTTATGTTTTATCCTGTCGGGTAATAGACAAGCATACATACTATAAAGGTTCTCCCGCGAATGGGGGGCGGATGGTTATACGAAGGCGCGCCCTTTTCGTCGGCATCAGGTGCGCCCGCATACAACCATCCGCTTGTCAAAATGGTTTGGCGGCGCTGGCCATGTTTTTTCCCCAGGAGAGATGAATTCGTGCCATTCGTGTGATTCGTGATCACCTTTTCTGCCGTTCCTCCGGGTTGTGATCACGAATCGCGCGAATGACACGAATGGGAGTTGAGCCAAAAATCGCAACTTCTCACTATTTGGGATTTAAAATACGGCTCCCCCGGGGTGTCCCGGGGGAGCTTTTCCGATGCGTTGAATAAACCCGCTCTTTACTACGGAACGGCCACGCGCGCGAAGTCGGTCGTGAATACGTCCGAGTCGCCCCATTCAAACGAGGAGTTGTATACCTCGACGCCCGGTGTGTCCGTGGTGGTCGGGTCGTTGGGGATCGAGTCCATCGATGATGTGGCCCCGGCGCCTACCTGCACGCCC
>RZZM01000018.1 GCA_009929845.1 Spartobacteria bacterium | reverse complement strand
GAAGATGAAGATGACCAAAAAATAGAGTATTTTTGTCTTTACACGAAAAGCCGGCTTATGTGACCCTGCGCCCGAAAAGTAACGAGAGTAATCAGGTTCAGTTGGCCTGAACCCCAAACCTTGTACGTACAGAAAAGATACCGGATATGGATGCTAGGCTTTGGTAATTTTTCCGGCCTTGAGGCAGGATGTGCAGACACGACGTTTTCTGACACCGCCGTTTTCGAGGACGCGCACATTTTGCAGGTTCGGCAGGTAGCGCCGCTTGGTTATTCCTGTTGTATGCAGGCCGATACCGCCTTTTTTCTTTGCCAGACCCCGCCGCACAATCGTATTGCCGGTCCGGGGACCTTTTCCACATATTTCACAAATTCTTGCCATTTTTTTAATCTCCTAACAGAAAGACCGCGCACTATAGGTTCTGTTTTGACCCCAGTGCAAGGAAAAAACGTATTCAATTATACAAAATCTGATTCTTTAAAGTCCTGCACCTGCATTTCGAGGGATTCCACGCCCCGGAATTCATTACGATGCAGTCGGAACGCGATATCAAACAGGGACGGCACTTCGCGGTCGCCGAGACCGAAGCCGATGCCGGCGAGCTGTCCATTTTCGGAAACCACGGCCATGCGCAGGTGTCCGTTCCCGACGACGCGGGGGCGGCCCTGGGGGCGCACATTGTGGGCGGCCCAGACCGGGGCGGGATTGGAGGCGCCAAAGGGTCCCAGCGCTTCGACCATATTAAAGAATTCCCAATTGACATCGCCCAGCTCCATCCAGCCGTCCACACGCTGGATGGGGCGGAGGTCGCGCTCCTTTAATGCATCGGCAGTGACCTCGTTGAAGGCCTTTTTGAAGGGCTCCAGGTTTTCCTGGCGGAGTTCGAGGCCGGCGGCCATGCTGTGTCCGCCCCATTTTTCGAGGTACTTCGAACATCGTTCCAGGCCCTCGACCATATCATAGTCATCAATACTCCGGCAGGAACCGCGTCCGATCCCCTCTTCATTCATGGCGATGACAATAACGGGGCGGCGAAAGTGATTAGAGAGGCGCGAGGCCACAATACCGATCACCCCCGGATGCCAGCCTTGGCCGGAGACCACGACGCCGAAGTCGGTGATCGGGTCAAAGGATTGTTCGATCAGGTCTTTGGCTTCCTCGATGATTTCCGCCTCGACCTGCTGGCGCTCGCGGTTCACGGCATCCAATTTACGGGCCAGTTCTCCGGCCCGCTTATGGTCCTGGGTCATCAACAATTCGAGGGCACTGTCGGCATCCCCCATCCTGCCGGCGGCGTTCAAGCGCGGCCCCAATTGAAAGCCCACCTGATAGCTGCCGATACGCCCCTTAATACCGGCCACTTCCATGAGGGCCTGCAGACCTGCCGATTCCGTTTCCGCCAGGCAGTCCAGCCCGAATTTGGCCAGGACGCGGTTTTCACTCATCAGGGGGACGATATCGCAAATGGTTCCCAGGGCCACCAGATCAAGGTATTTATTCACATCCAGTTCCATGGCGGCCGGAAGGCCCTGCTTCCGCGCGGCGGCAATGAGGGCCTGGCACGTTTTAAACGCGACGCCCACGCCGGCGAGCATTCGGATATCATTCCGGTTCGTTCGCTTGGGATTGACCAGGGCCAGGGCGGGGGCGGTTTCTTCTCCCAGTTCGTGATGATCGGTTACGATCACATCAATCCCGGCGGCCGTGGCCCGCCGGACCGACTCGTGAGAATTGGTGCCACAGTCGACGGTAATAATCAAATTGGGATGCGCCGCCTCAATGCAACGCTGGAGGCCTTCCACGCTCAACCCATACCCCTCGTCGATACGGTCCGGCAGGAAGGTCTGGATACAACCGCCCAGGTTCCCGATGACGCCCGCGAGCAGGGCGGTGCTGGTCATGCCGTCCACATCATAATCCCCGTAGATGGCAATCGCTTCATGCCCGGTTATGGCGCGCAGGATACGTTCAACGGAAACGTCCATGTCCGGCAGTTCGCGGGGACTGGAGAGATGGGACATATCAGGATGCATAAAAAGGCGCGCCTCCTCGATATCTTCAAGTCCGCGGCTTACCAGGCACGCCGAAATGGCCGGATGGACATGCAGCGCGTTGGTCAACGCCGACACCAGGCGCTCGTCACAATTATTTTCCTGCCATATCTTCATTGTTCACATCCTCAAAACGACAGAGCCGGGTATGGGGACATACCCGGCTCCGTTCCAATCATATTACATGCTACAGACCAGGGACTGCCGGCTTACGCCTTGGCCGCCTTGACCGCTTTGACCGCTTTGGCTTTTTCGCGGTGCCACAGCAGGGTTACCGGCGTGGCCACAAAGATCGACGAATAGGTACCCACAATCACGCCGATAAACAGGGTGAGGGCGAAGTCGTTGATCGCGCCGCCGCCGAAGAGCAGCAACACCACCACACTGAGCAGGGTGGTCAGGGAGGTGAGCACCGTACGGCTGAGGGTCTGGTTGATACTCAGGTTGGCGATGTCCTTGTAGGGTTTGCCGCGAATGAGTTTGAGGTCTTCACGGATGCGGTCAAAGACCACGATTGTATCATTGACCGAATACCCGACGATGGTCAGCAACGCGGCAATCACCGGCAGGCTGAGCTGGCGTCCGAGCAGGCAGTAGATACCGATGGTAACCAGCACGTCGTGGGCCAGCGCGACGATCGCCGCGACGGCAAACGAGAACTCGAAACGCACGGTGATATACACGATGATCCCGACCAACGCCCAGACAATCGCCAGGACGCCCTTGCGGCGCATTTCCGCGCCGATCTGGCCTCCGACCTCATCTTCTTTGACGATGGTGAACCCGGCATCGGAGAATTCCGCGTCGATCACTTCCTTGACCTGATCGCCCTGTTCTTCGCCCACGCGGATTTCGAGATACTCGTTATCGCTGAGGTTTTCCTTTTGATACTGGATATGGGCCTCAAGGCCGGCTGCCGACATCGCCTTGCGCAGGTCCGCGGTATCGACACGCTGCTCAAAGGTCATCATCAGGGCGCTGCCGCCCGCGAAATCCACGCCAAAATTATCTTTGCCGCGCATAACAGTCATGGTCCAGGACCCGGCAATCACCACCAGGGAGAGGACGACGGCAAACTTGCGCATCCCTATGAAATCAATATGCGTTTCGCGGATGACGGAAAGCATTTTCAGGGTGGGATTGCGCATATGCATGGCCATGAATTCAAAGAACATGCGCGTATAGACCAGCACCACGATCATGCTGACGATAATACCGGCGCTCAGGGTCACCGCGAAACCGCGTACCGGGCCGGAACCCAGCAGGAAGAGGATAACGGCAGTGAGCAGCGTGGTGATATTGGCGTCGAAGATGGTGCTGAAGGCCTTGTCGTAACCGGCTTCGATGGCCGTCAGCAGACGTTTGGAGGATTTCAGCTCTTCGCGGATACGTTCAAAGATAAGCACATTGGCGTCCACGGCCATGCCGATGGTCAGGACAATACCGGCGATACCGGGCAGCGTCAGGGTCGGCAGCGTAGCCATGCTCTTGGTGGAGAAGCCGCCGCTGGCCATGCCAAGGAAACCGGACGCGACCACCAGGCCGAGCGGAAGGAGGATGATGTCCAGTATCAGCGCGATATCGGCAATCAGACCGGCCCGCATATAGTAAATGAGCATGAAGACCAGCACCGCCAGGCCGGCGAGAATGGCCGCGCGGCTTCCGCTGACGATGGCATCCCGGCCCAGGGAGGGCGAGACCTGGCTGACCTGCACGATTTTCACGGGCGCTGGCAGGGCGCCGGCTGTCAGGACATTGGCCAGGCGCATGGCGACCGGCGCGGTGAACTGTCCGGTGATCTGGGCGCTGCCGTCGGGGATTTCCTGCCGGATAACCGGCGCGGAATAAAGGGTGCCGTCCAGCACGATTGCCAATTGGCGCCCGACTTCACTGTCACGGTTGTTGGCCCCGTTCGGCGCGTAGTCGCGCGTGACGCGGGCGAAGAGCTTGGCGCCTGTCTTATCGAACTCAAGGGTGACATAGGCCGCGGACGTGACCGGGTGATACTCGACACCGGCCTTCTTCACCGCTTCACCGGTCAGTTGGCGACGGCGCTCGATATAATACGGACGATAGATGGTATGTCCATCTCTGCTGGTATCCTTTTCGAGCATGAATTCGCAGCGGGCGCGCGGCTCATACTTGCGCAACTCCTCGTAGTAGGCCTTGTCCATCTCCTCATCCTTGAGCTGGGAGCTGTCGCGGACATAATTCTCGCCGTCCTGGCTGATCTTGAACCCCTTGGGGGATTTTCCTTCATCCAGCAGGATCTTCGTCCATTCCGCGCTGTTCTTGTGGACCAGCCGGAATTCGAGGAAGGCTACGCTTTCGATGGCGTCGCGGGCTTCCTTTTGCTTATCTTCGCCGATACCGGGGAGCTGCACGATGATACGTTCCGCGTCCTTATGGCTGGCCGGGTAGATAGAGGGTTCGGCAATACCGATGCCGTCCACACGGTTCCGGATGACCTCCAGGGCGTTTTCACGCGCCTGGCGCGCCTCGCGGTTGACCATGGGCGGCAGGTTTTCCGGCATGATATCCGGGTCCTTCTCCAGTATCCGCTCCTTGATGGCCTCCTTGTCGATCTCGACGGTAAAGCTTGTCCCGCCCCGCAAATCCAGTCCAAGGACCACTTTTTGTGACGGGGGATAGATTATGGCGATAGACGCCGCGATCATTAAAATTAAAATCAACCACTTCCACAGTGCGTTCCTGTCCATGATTAATTACCTCTCACTTCTCTTATGTTTAAATACTTGTTTCTACTTGTTTTCTGATTCTTCGTCCGGCATCTCACCCTTGTCCAGGACACGACTGACGGCCGACCGGCTGACTTCGATTTTCACGTTGTCGGCGATTTTAACCATTAGTGTCTTGTCTTTGACATTGGTAACGACCCCCAGGATACCGCCGCTGAAGACGACCCGGTCTCCACTCTTCACGGAATCGAGCAGCGCGCGCCGTTCCTTTTCACGGCGTTGCTGGGGACGAATCATCAGGAAGTAGAAGATCGCCAGCATAAGGATAAGCCAACCGATCATCATACCCGGCTGCGACTGGCCGCCGCTGCCGCCCGCGGGCGGCGCCATGGCCAGGATTGCGTTCATATAATTCATCATGTACTCCTCAGATGTTAGTTGTCTGTTTCATTAAAATTTTAAGCGTCCACAAGGGCCGCGTGTTCCTCTTCAATGGTCGCGTACGTATCCGCCACATCCTGCCTGAACGCCGCAAACGTTCCATCGGCGATGGCCTGGCGCATCTCTTTCATAAATGCGCCATACCGGTACAGGTTATGCAGCGTCACCAGGCGCACACCCAGGATTTCGTTCACATTCAGCAGGTGCCTGATATAGGCGCGGCTGAAGTTACGGCATGCGTAACACGCGCATCCTTCTTCCAACGGCCGCTGGTCCTCCTTGTAGACAGCCGCCTTGACCGGATACCGGCCCCGGCGGGTAAACGCCGTGCCGTTTCGTGCGAACCGCGTGGGCATGACACAGTCAAACATATCCACGCCACGCGCGACCGCCTCGACCACCTGCGGCAGGAACCCCACGCCCATCAGGTAGCGGGGAGCATCCACCGGCAGGTGATGCGCCGTATCATCCACGCCCTTCATCAGGACATCCTCGGGTTCACCCACGCTCACGCCGCCGATGGCATACCCGTCAAAACCGATATCCATCAGGCCGTGTGCACAGTGTTCACGAAGGTCCGCGAAGACGCCTCCTTGTACAATGCCAAAGACCAACTGCCCGGCGGCCCTGGGCTGCCGAGCACATAAAGCCGCCCATGCTAGGGTCCGCTCCACCGATTGGCAAGCGTAATCGCGCGTACAAGGGTAAGGAACACACTCATCGAGTACCATCGCGATATCCGAGCCGAGAATCCGCTGAATATTCATCGCCTCCACGGGACCCAAAAAATGCCGATTCCCGTCCAAATGTGACTGAAAAGAGACCCCTTCATCGGTAATTTTGCGCAATTTGGCCAAGCTGAAGACCTGAAAACCACCGCTATCGGTCAAAATAGCCCGTTTCCAGCCCATAAATGCGTGTAAACCCCCGCATTTTTCCATAATTTCCATGCCCGGACGGATATTCAGGTGGTAGGTGTTGCCCAGGATCACCTCGAAATCAATGTCCTCCAATTCGGCCGGTGACATCCCCTTCACCGTCGCTTGCGTGCCCACCGGCATAAAAACAGGGGTCGAAATACTGCCATGAGCGGTTTTCAGACGCCCCAAACGTGCCCCGGAGGCCGAATCGGACGCCAAAATCTCAAAATTGCCTGTTTTTTTCATATTTTTCGGCTTTTTTTAGCCATTTTTCGATATTTTTTTCGGATTTTCAGCCGTTTTTCTTTAAAAAATCCCCAAAAAGGCAAAAAACACCTTTCCATGAGGAAAACAAGGGCACGGAGCTTACCCTAAGGATTGACAGATGGCAAGTGGATGATTTCAATAAATTTCATGACAGAAAAGCGAAAAAAAAGGAGACTGTATGCTGCTGTTACCCATTAACCGGGATGTCCTATGTAAATTCATGCCGCAAAACGGTGTTGGCGCTGAAATCGGTGTCAGCCACGGCTATTTCAGTAGTGTTATGTTGAACGAGGCACACCCGAGCGTGTTGCATTTAATTGATCCGTGGGAACAGCCGGTGGACCATTTGGACGACTCGGACCTGCCCCGCCTGAAAAAGCCGAAAGAGTGTATCGGAACGTCCTGTCCAAGTTCGACACCCCCATCCGGGAGGGGTGCGTCGTTGTCCACCGCGCCTTTTCGGTGGATGCGCTCGCCACCTTTCCGGACGCGCACTTTGACTGGATATACGTGGATGGCGCGCATGACGAGGCCAATGTGTCCGCCGACCTGGCGGCCTGCGCGCAAAAAATGAAACCCGGCGGGCTCATCTTTGGCCACGACTACACCGACCGCTTCGAAGGGTTTGGCGTCGTCCCGGCGGTCAACCGGTTCATAGAGGCCACCCCATGGCGCATGCTGGCCCTGACTATCGAAGAAGTGCCTTCCTTTGTGCTGGGCAGGGAACTGGACCACCCGGCCACCCAATTATTTATCTCGCTGCTGTTCCGGCTTGTTCCCGGAATGGTTGACCTGCCGCACACCTCCCTCGAAACGTACAGCCAGAAGGTCTATGCCTTTGATGAGGGCGGACACAACATCGTCATGACGTTTTAGACAAGCCTCTTACGGCGTACATGTTCAGAAAAAAACATTATTCTGCCCCTCACTTTGTTGCACACAGATGTCCGTACGGACATCTGTGTGCAACACTTTTTAATGTGGAGCTGGGGGCTCCGCGCTTCCGGGGCATCACTTGTGCCGGTTTTTGGGCTTTGGGGGGGCACATTATTGCGGGAATGGCTCGGTTTATGCTGTTTTACATACAGACAGGCGTTCAGTGGGTAGTATGTCTGTAGATAGTTGGCAGAGGAACAGGAAGAAATTGATATGAAGAAGAAATGCAGTGGGCGCATGTGGATCGGGCTTTTCGGGGCTGTGGTCTTTACGCTGTCCGCGGGGACGGCGGGGGGCCGAACCAATACGCCCTTCCTGCTGCTGTATCCCGCCGCATGGGAAAATGCGCTGACCAATTACAGCGCGTTCAAGACGCGCCTGGGATTCAGGATTTACACCAACACCCTGGAGCATGTCACTGGGGGCGATACCGACAGTTACGAAAAGGTGCGCGGATACCTGTCGGACTTCAGAACAACGGTCGTTCCGGACGAACCGGAGGTCTATGTGCTGCTGGTCGGCAACTGGGCCACGATCCCCGCGCCGTCGTACCGGATCGAGCCTTCTGATCCCCTCTCCCGTTCGGACATCTATTACCGCGACCTTCACACGGATTTCAACAGTGATGGAGATGATGTATTTGCTGAATATGGCAGCGGCGTCACAAACGACTTCAACAGCACCACATTGGACGCCGTTTTTTCCGGCATCAGCAACGACCTGATTGTGGGCCGCGTGCCGGTCAGCGGCGCGTGGGGCGCCGCAAGCGTGGAAGCAGTGTTTGACCGCATCGTGCAGTTTGAAAGAGAAGATTCGCCCCGCAAGGGCCACGCCATCATGTCAGCCGGACGCATCGACACCTCAATGTTCGCCGCCGACAGTTGGGACTATGCGCTTAAAGGCATCGTCACCAATGTCATCAACAGTTATCCCGAAAAAAGCCTGGTGACGGTCGTCCATGCGGCCAGCAATTACACCGGCGGGGCCGGGATTGATTATCTCGTGGAGGGGGATAACATCAGCGCGGATTACACGCGGGGACAGGATATCATTCGCGGCTTGTGGCAGAGCAATAATGCCTGCGCCTTCCTCTGCAATGTCTCGCACGGCGGTTCGTATTACGATTTTGCCATACGGCGGAACGGGGCCGGGTTCCCCGGCAACGTCAACAGCGCGATCATTCTTTCCATGTCCTGCTCGTCGTATGACCTGGGCAAGGCGGCCCTCACCAATGGGATTGCAGCCACCTACCTGGGCTCTTCCGCCGTCGTCACCCCCGATGTCGAAACCATCCTTACCGGCCAGCCCATGGTCTCGGCAACTGTTCAGAAAAATGCCACGCTCAAAATCTTCTGCGAAAATCTGACGGTCGGCAAAGCGTTCGCGGAGGAATTCAACTACTATGTGCAACAGATTCCCGTTACCGGATGGATGACCTATCAAAACAACCGGGCCGGCATCCTCCGCAATGTGATCGGATTCCAGATCATTGGCGACCCGACCCTGACTCACGCCCTGGCCGATACCGACGCCGACGGACTACTCGACCAGGAGGAGGAGACGCTCGGATTGCTGGTGGACAACCCGGATACCGACGGCGACGGACTGCCCGACGGCTATGAATTTTACCAGGACGGCGTCGATCCGCACATTTACAACGGCCTTGATGTGGATGGCGACAACGTTTCAAACGCCGATGAGATCACTGCGGGCACCTGCCCGTTGCTGGGGACAGCGTATCCCCGTATAGATGCACTGACCAACAACTCCGGCATCGTTTTTCTGGCCTGCCCGTCCGCGACCGGCCGGACCTACCGCATTCAAACCTGCGACACCCTGTCCGCCGCCTGGCAGACAACAACCGTATCGCGTATCGGCACCGGCGAACTGATTATCCTGAGCTACACCAACAGCCCCGCCGCGCAATGCCACTACCGCATCGCCATCACGCGCCCCTGATTACATCTTTCACCCCAAAACAAGCGTTTCGATGACACGGACGTGTCATCGAAACGCTTGTTTATGTTCTGGTCACGGGTGTGATTTCTCAAGGGATTGTATGACTTGTCCAGGCGTCGGCCTGCCCGTTCGTTGTTCAGGCTTCAGCCTGCCGCGCACGGCGAGCCACATGCCGAGCACGCACGCGCGCAGCAGCGCCAAAAAACGACAAAAATCCGTAAAAAAAGGCCAAAAATGGCAATTTTCACGGTTTTTAGCGCGAAAATGGCCCATTTTCGGCAATTTTTCGGAATTTTTCACCGGAATAGGCCGTTTTTCGGCGTTTTTGCGAAACATGCGCGGCTCGCCGTGCGCTGCAGGCTAAAGCCTGTACAACAAGCCTTTTCCGAAAAGCCTCTGGATGGATAGGCTAACCAACGGATTTCACCACGGTCACAACCCGGCGAAATGATGCCTTGTCCAGGCGTCGGCCTGCCCGTTCGTTGTTCAGGCTTCAGCCTGCCGCGCACAGCGAGCCACATGCCGAGCACGCACGTGCGCAGCAGCGCCAAAAAACGACAAAAATCCTTAAAAAACGGCCAAAAATGGCAATTTTCACGGTTTTTAGCGCGAAAAGGTAAAGAATTATCCTGTGGCTTGTTTTCAACTGCTCATTCTGGGTTCACAGGGCGCCCCAATGCGCTAACAGCTTTCGGACGTCTTCGCTCTGTCGTGCATAGGACAAGGCCTCGCATGTTCGCAGGAAGGATTCGATCACCTCGTCGCGGCGCATAGCCAGCTCGCGCCCGTCAATCCGGTCCTCCGCATACAGCGCCTGCGCCGTTTGCATCTGAGATTCCGCCAGGCGAAATGCGGAGCGCAGGGGATCAGGAATCTCCAGCATGCCCAGGTATTTCCTGAGCCTTCGCTGTTCGCCCGGGAGGAAGCTGTGCAGGGGCATCTGGCGTTCCTCGCCTGAGGGCAGCAGGAAGGTTACCCTGGCGCCATCCAGCTCCATCGGTGTCGCCTCCATCGCATGCCCGGCGGCGTTGGTCCAGGCATCCGCCTGCACGCCATCTGTCCCTAGCCACAAGGCCAGAATGATTCCAACGCCGGCCCATGCCGACCGACCCCTCCGTCCGGCCCGGATCATCGCAAGACCTCCAGCCGGTACAGGCTATATGCGTTGGTTGGCGTGACATAGTAAAAGGTCGGGCCGCTCAGCGTGGCGGTGCTGCCCGCTCGTTCCGTGCCGGCAGGACTGGTGCGGAACATGACACGCGACCATTCAAAGGACTGGTCCGGCGACGGTAAAGGCGAGGCAAAGATTTCATACGTCATGCCCTGCTTGGTATAAAAGCGCAGGGCTAACAGGCCGTCTGCATTGAGCATCCACTCGCAGGCCTCCAGCACATCTTCCGCCCATTGCGGCGCCGTGCCGGCTAAAAATTCGTCTCTATTGGAGGCCCCGTCCCCGTCGAAATCATCCCCCGGCAGCACCTGATAGATGTTGGTGTACAGGCCGCCGGAATTATTTATAATCAGGGCCGTTTCCCACTGGTCGGAGAGCCCATCGCCATCCAGGTCCGTGCCCATATTCAGGCTCACACGAATGGCGTCGCCCGGGTTGCCGACCACCGGCAGGGTCGAGCCCCCCATCAGGGGTTGTTCGACATCGCCCACCAGCACGGCGACGGTTACCGTGTCGCCCTGGTGGACCGCGTACGAGGCGTATCGCGCGCCCACCGCATTGTCCATGGGCGCTTCAAGGATATAATTGATCCCGTCGCCCAACAATTCATTGGCGGTGAAACGCCCGCACTCGTTGGTCCCGTTTTTGAGTATCAACACCGTGTTATCGCCAGAAAGAACGGGCCATCCGTATTCATTGGCGAGTAGTCCATAGTAGCGGTACGATGGCAGGGGCGGCCCGGCCAGGGTGGTATATGGCGCATGGAAAAAGCAACAGGCGCCAAACAGCGATGAAATAATCGCAAGGAAGAAACGGTCTTGATAAGGCTTCATAGTTTTTACCCTTTGTTGCAAAGATGCTTCGACACTCAATTTCCCGAGTATGAATACGTTTCAAAGAAGAGTTTGATGTCCTTAATTCCATTGCCGTCACCCTGGGCGCCATTGATGAAATATTCCAGCGCCAGGCGCCGGTCGCTGTTCAGCGTGCCGGCGGGGATGATCAGATACCATTGCGTATTCCACACGGAGCGTCCGATCAGGCGACTGCTGTAATTCAGCTCCGAGGCGCTCCAACCGCCGGCGTCGTGGTAGGCGCGCATGGACGGGAACCGACGCAGGTTCGCCAGGGCATCGGGCGCCAGGGAATCGTAGAGCGGGATCCAATCCGACTGATTGATATCGGCATCACCAATGGCATGGGGAACGGGGATTGCCTGGTCCTGTACCTGCCATGAGCGCAGGGTGTTGCCGGTCAGGTCGGAAGGCGAACGAAGGATGTCCGCGCCCGTCGGAACCAGGTAGACGTGCGGTGTGTTGGCCAGGCCGCCACCCGTACTCTCCGCATTGTTGTTGTAGTTGCTGAACCAGATGCCGACACTGCGTATCTTGGTGGCGAAGTGCGAGGGGTCATACGCATGATCGCCGCCGGCAAGCAACCGCCCAAAGAAGTTGTGGCCAAAATCAATCGTGGTGCTGAAGGGAATCACCAGGCCCGGCTCGGTGGGATGGAGCCCAAATTCGCTGGCAAAGGGGATACAATAGCGGCGGAACTCCGGCACATCGAAGAGGTTGTCCACCTTATACGATTCCAGGGTCGTTCGCCAGTTGGCATCGCCGTCCGGCCCGGGAAGGATTCTAAACAGCTCGGTGCGCAGGGAGAACCGGCTGGTTTCGCGCTGGGGGTTATTGAATCCCAGCCGCCCGTCGAGGACGGCCCAGTTCTCCTTCATACGCGCCAGGATGTCCGACAGGCCCGGCTCGCCGATCGAACCGCCCGTCATGGGTTCGCCGTCGCTGATGCGTCCGAGGGTTCTGGCCTTGACCACGTCACTGAGGAACCGGCTTCCGGGCGCCGTAGCGGATTCCGCGGGCAGAAGACCCGTTTCGTAGTCATAGGCCTTGGCGGCCATATAGGTGTAGAAGGCCGCCAGGTCAAAGCTCGAATGATACCGGCTGAGCTGGTCATTCTGGAAGATACGGAAAGCCATGTCGCTATAACGCATGGAAGCGATCCGGTTGGCGGCTTCCTGGCGGGTCCACTCGCGCGCCGTCAGCAGGCGTTCGCCTTCCTGTTCGACGGCCACCATATTCTGGTAGGCCTGCAACAAGGACTGTAGGGCGACCTTCGTTGCCGAGAGTTGTTCCTGCTGGCGCCGGACCAACTCGCCGATGGCCGTTTCCTGGTTGATCTCATCGAGTTTGTAATCATGGACCAGCTTGGTCATCTCGGTGGCAAAGGCCATGGACTTCACGACCCAGCCTCCTTCGATGGCGATTTCTTCGAGGGTCAACTGCTTCACGGACATGATCTCCGCCTGGGCCACCGCCGCGGCTTTGATGGCTTCGCGAATGGTGGAGAAGATATCCCCCCCGTTAGCCATGCCATAGATTTGGTTCAGGGGAATACCGTGCTCGTCCACCTCCTTCACATTCAATTCCAGCCCCTTCCGGTATTGAGTATACAGGGCCTTCAACTTGAGAAAGGCCTCATAGGATTCCTGTGTATACTTCATAGAGGCCAGGGCGATGGACTCGTTGTATTCCGTCATTTTGTACGGCGCAAAGGTCTGGACGTACCAATCAAAGGTTTCATTCAGATAGTCCGTATTGTTCTCGTACATTTCCAGGGAGTGACCATACGCGAGCAACTGCCGGAGGAACTCGCCATAGGCCATCTGCAGGCGGCCTTCCGCGCGGCGCGCGCCGGTCCAGGTGGTGGGCTTGCAGGGCAATCCGTTGGCGGCATAGTGGAAAGTGATGACATTGGTGGTATTCACCTCGGGTGTGCCCGGGGGCTGGTTGGTGTTGAATCCGTAGGGATCCATGACGGATTCCGAGCCTTCGCCTTCAAACACGTAGGTGCGGGCGAAGATGGGCTCCACCTCGGTCCCGCTCCAGCCCAGCGCGGTCATATCCACATACATGTAGTGGTAGATATCAGGGCCGTCGTAGCCTTGCGCGTAGGTTTTTCCGGCGCCGATGTCGTCCGAATAGGGATATCCGAACAACTCAATGAGCTGCCGCTTGTAAGCCCCATCCTGGCTGGTCACGGCGGTCTGGAATTCGTAGGCGCCCTTTTGCTGCTGGCGGAGCAGGCGTCCAGATTCCTGGACCGCCTGGAAGACGCGGTCGGCATTATTCAGCGCCGTTTCCGCGCGGGCCAAAACCTGCTCGAAATGCGTATTTCCGCTGTCTATTTCGCCGGGACTGATATCGAACGGGATCGCGGTGCGGGCGAGACCAAGCGGGTTCAGGCCGCGGTCGGCATTGTTCACGGCCTCCTGAACAGCGGCCATGTTCTCCGCGATTTCGGGCAGGGCCTTGACCGTTGTCCGGTCAATCTTCAGGATACCAGGGTCATCATATTCGTAGTTGATGGCCAGCGTCGGCATGTCATCGGCCCAGTCCGTCGCTCCCTCGGTCTGCCCACGGAAGCCATTGTAGGAGCGGTCCAGCAGGTTGGCTCCGCTTCCTTCGTTCAACGGCCAGTAGGCGACCAGCCCCTCCTCACCGCCATTCAGCCGCCGGTTCATGGCGTCGGCGATGTCGCCCTCCGAGCGAGCGCCGCGCCAGATGCGGATATCGCTCAGGGCGCCCGCAAACGAGACGTCGCCGCCGAACAACGCGCGCCCGACATAATTATTGGTGCGAATGACGGTTGCGGGCGTCAATGATCCGGACGCCTGTTCCGCCAGCGCGCCATTGATGTACAGGCCGGCCGTGTTGCTTGAAAGCGTCGCGGCCACATGAATCCACTGCCCGGTGGCCAGTGTTGCATCCGCGCTGACGGTGGATTGCGTGCCGCCGGTGAAGATGGTCAGGCTGGGCGCGCGGTTGGTTGCCTGCAACTCTAACAGCACCATCTCGGTCAGGTCTTCGTTGGCAAAAGAGAAGAGGCTCATGGTGTTGGATTCGCCGTGCGCCTGAAGGTTGACCCACATTTCGATGGTAAAATCGCCATCGAAGTAGGCGCTTCCCGGGAACTGCGCGTAGCCGGAACCGTCCATCGCCAGCGACGTCTCGTTCGTCAGCCATTCCGAGGGCAGCGGCAGGAGCGCGTTGCCGACCATCCAGTTGCACAGCGCCCCTACCCCCACACGCGCGCCCCACTGCCCCACGCCCCAGGCGCGGTTGGTGTTGCTGTCCACGTAGCCCGGGAAAAGATCTTCGCCAGATTCGCTGTAGGACTGCCGATAGGTGCGCCGAATGATGTCGAGGCCCGCGCGCGACAGCGCGGCGGCCGATTCAGCGAACTTCTTTTCATCGAAGTAGTCGGCGTCAATGGTAATATCATTCATCAGCATGGGAGAGATGGAGGGCAGGCCCCAGTCGAAGGTGGGATGCCGCAGGAGCTTGTAATACGAACCCACCGCGTCCAGGTAATACCCCCACGCATCGCCATGGCCCTGCGGGAAGCGCGCTTTGGCGTTGTAGGCGTCAATGACCACGTTGGTATGGCCCGCGATGTCGTAATTGACCGAATAGGCCACCTCGCCGGCGGTGATGCCCTTGGTGTAGTTCCAATAGAGCCGGTTGTAGACGGGCGTCAGGTCCATGCCCGGCGCGAGCGTCGCGTTGGCGCGTCCGCGCAGAAGGGCCAACTCCTCCTCCAGCAGGGAGGCCGTCTGATTGTCGAAACAGAACAGCGAGGAGGCATAGGCGCCATAGTCAATGGGCAGGACAGCCGCGTTATTCACCAGCACCGAAGAACCAAAGCCGATGGTTGGGTCCATGGCGTCGCCATAGGCCTCGTTGCCCAGCAGCATATACAGGTCGTTCAGGCGCGAGGCCGCCAGGAGAAGCTGTTGATTGGCATCGGCATCCGGGGCGCCGGTGGCATCGAGGACCTCCTGCGCGCGGTTGAGGACGGTCTGGTAGAGCTGAATGAGGCCGACGCTATTGATGTTGTCCTGATTGAGCGCCACGGCGCCTTCATAGGGCGGGCCCGCCTGCTCGATCATGGAGATCGAGGTTTCCACCGGGTCGTTGTAGAGATCGCGCATGCGCTGTTCGAACGGGGTCAGGGCATTCAGGATGCGCTGGACCCAGCCCTCCGCCAGGGCGAAGGTGGAGAAGGCGCTCCAATTGGTGCCCACCACGTCCGCCACGGTGTTGGAGATGGCCCGGTACCGCACCGCGAAGAAGCGGTTGAGCAGGTCGTCGGGCGACTGTCCGTCGAGGTTCAGGAAACTGAGAGCGACGCCCTGGGTATACACGGCGCACGCCACGGGGTCGGACGGTGTGGTGCCGTTGGGATTGGGCTCGGTCCATCGCCAGTCAAACAGGTAGTTTCCCGGCTCTCCGGCAAAGTCGAGGGTAAAGAGCATGCTCATCTGTTCCGAGAGCAGATTATACGGGTCTTCCATCGGCATCACCGCGCCGGTGGCCAGGTTGGACGTTACGCGCAGGACGGACAGGGAAACAGGCGCGGATGGCGACACGCCCATGACGGGGTTCGTCGCGTTGTTGAAAGCCAGCACGACATAGCCTACTCCACTGCCGGGCGCGTTCAGGGCGATTCCGGTAAACGGCTTGTTGGGGGGCAGTTCCACGGCGTCAATGGCCAACTGGCTGATGGCGGTTGCCCATTCGGTTACGTATGGATTATTAGAATCCACCAGCGAAGTCAGGACGGCCCGCTGGCGCATATTCAGGACATTGACCATCAGGTAGGGGTCGCCGGCCAGGGGCGTCACCTGTTCGCCGATCAGCACCAGGTTGCTGCTGCTGAGCATGGGATTGTAATAAAACCGCTCTGAAAGATCAGGCGGCAGGCCATTGAAATAGTAGAAGCCATTGCGCAGGTAAATGTTGGGTTCGCGCCCGCCCACATCAAAGCCATACGCATCCAGGGCACGGTTGAGGGTTGAGCCGCGCGCGCAAATGGGGTCAAACAAAAACACACTGTCGCTGTTTGTATTGGTGGGGTCGTGCGACGACTGCTGGTAAACGATATCCACGCTGGCCTGGTCCCAGATGTCCGGCAGGCCATTGCGCGCGCTGGTCAGGGTCTCGCCGACATCCATGGTTGGAATGGCGTCCGGCCAGGTGATGGTCCAGGTGACCGCCTGCGGCAGGCCGCTGGTCGGGTAACTGATTTTTTTGTACTGCTGGGTCGTCAGGGCGGGGAGCCAGGGAATGGGCGTTCCATTGGTCGGTTGTTGGGCTGTCGTAATGCCGGGGAACCAGAACGAAGGCTGTTTCGGATAGTAATTTTGCATGATTACGGTCGCGGTATCCGTGGGCCCCGTGCCGCCGGCGAGGGCATACCAGGCCTTGTTGCGGGCCATCCAGGCCGCGCCCGACTCGTTGATGTCCGCGCCGGTCCAGTAATTGGGCAGGAGGTCCAGCGGGTGCGGACCGCTCAGCATGGAGCCGGCTGTCGTTTCATCATGGAACATCTGAAATACGGTGCTGGTCCGCATGATGTAAAACATATCCATGCCGGGCCGTCCCGTGGTGGGGTCGGTGTAATCCACGAGGACATACGGCTCCGACTGGCCAAAGGGGGCATTGAGGTCGTTCCGGAACGCATAGACCACATCGTACCCATCCTCATGATTCAGGATGGCATGCTCCTCGTTCGGATTGTAGCCGGGCAGTGTCGAATTGTTCTGGTAATAAATGGAGGCGTGCTCTTCAGGCGTGTAGCGCCTGGAACCCAGCGCCGGAGCGCCCGGGGCTGTGCTGTTGGCGTTGACAAGCAATCCCTTGTAGCCGCTGACCAGGTCCTGAATCAGATGTCCCTTGTATGGATCAAATGAGAAATAGGCGGTCAAGTTCCTCGTGTTCATGTTCTCCGCGTCATTGATCATCGCGGCCGCGCGTTCCTGATCGTCCAGCACGCTGGACCAGATGCGGACCTCATCCATGCGCCCATCCATGGGATTGGGGCTATCCACCTCGTTGTAGCCAAAAAAGCAGTTGGTGCGCATCACCGCGCGCGGCAGGACCATGTCCGAATTTGTGCCTGCAAGCTGGTCATTGATGTAGAGTGATGCCTGATTGGAGCTATCCACCGCAGCCAGGACATAGAACCACTGGCCGGTCACGATCGGGGCCGAGAGACTGTTTGTATTGGCATCGTCGCTGATGAGCAGGGTGATGCGTTCGGTGGCGCCGTCTATGTACAGCCGCACTTCGTCGGTCATGGCATTGCTCAGCGCATTGCCAAAAGAGACCGGTATGCATTGGCCGACACCGCCGGTGGGAAATGAATTCAGAAAGAGCCAGGTCCCCAGGGAGAAGCTGCCGGAAAAATACTCGCCCCGGCGCAGGATGGCGCCGCCCGCAATGCCGCCCGGATTTATTTCCATGCAATACCCCTGGTCATAGATTCCACCCTTCTTGCTTCCCTGCCCGCTGGCCAGGATGATGTGGGGGCTGTCGTTGAGTCCGGGCCAGACGTTGTTGTATCGCTCCACCCAGTTGGGAATGTAGATGACGGGCATGTCCGGCTGCAGGATGCCTTCACTCCACCAGACCTCCAGGCCGCTGTTGGTGTTGACGCCGTAGATGTAGGTTTCCGCATTCGGATCGGCGGTGGTGGGGTATGCATAGAGGTTGGTGTTGTAGGACGTGCCATACGGGGCATAGAGGTAGCCATGCCACTCCGAGTACAGGATAGACTGGCTCATGCCGATGGCGCCGACATCGGGAAGCAGGCCGTTTGTGAGGGCGGCATTATGGTGTCCCGTCAAATCGTGCACGATGCTCAGCGTGTCGTTCTCATTGATCGGGAAGTAGGCCAGCAAACCATCTTCCGCAAGTGTGGAGACACGGTATCCGCCATTATTCCCTTCCATGGCGATGCGCACCTGGTCTTCGTCAAGCGCGTTGGTCCAGATGCGAATGTTGTCAACAAATCCGTAAAATGGATACGAGCTGTTACTGGTCCTTCCTGCGATGCACAACGGGGAGGCGCCGGTCTGGCGGGTGCCGTTGGTGCTCAACAGCGCGGATACATCCTGGGCCCCATTGATGTACAGGGTCAGTTGGCGGCCTTCCAGGGTCAGCGCCACATGGGCCCACTCGAATGACTTGAGCAGGTTGGTTGAAACGATTTGCGCCAATGTCGGGGACGCCCCATTGCCGGACCCCAGGGACGCCTGCAACGAACCGGACGGACGGCCTGAACCGGGCGCACTGGTCCACAGCCAGAGGGTGACCTGATTGCTCTGAGCCGGGGCGCCGGGATGCTGCTTGTCGAACAAGGTCATGACCGCATTGGTTTGCATAGCCAGATTGCCGGGTTTAAACCAGCCTTCCAGGGTGAAATCGCCCGGAAGGTTCAAGTTGGTGGCGGTGATTTTCCCGGCGGCCCTCTCGGTGAACCAAGCCGACCGCGCGGTGTCATGGGGCCGAACTTCCTCGCCGATCGTCCAGTCATAAGGGATGAGATCAAACTGGGGATCGGTCCGGGTGATCATTTGGATGGGCAGGAACCAGACATTTTCATCCTGTGAGCTGAGCCGGACCAGGCAACGTCCCGCGTTTGTCGTGCTGGTGAGTGTCTGCGGATTTTGCAGTACGGCACAGCCCTCTTCCGGTTCCTGGTAGGTCATGAGCGACGGGGACATGTTGGAGGGGAAATAAACAGGGGCGCCGGGATCGGCGCCATCACCGCGCACATAGCGATAGCACACCGGCCAGTTCGCGGAGTACCAGTCCACCTCGTAGAACCACTCCGTGCCCATCAGGTCGCTGATTTTCCAGTAGATTTCGATATTTCGGGGATTATCCAGGGAGGGACGGATGGGGAATATCCAGTCCATTTTTGGAATAAACGAGCCATCCGATGAAGTGT
The DNA here is from genome assembly GCA_009929845.1 of Spartobacteria bacterium. Taxonomy (GTDB): domain Bacteria; phylum Verrucomicrobiota; class Kiritimatiellia; order RZYC01; family RZYC01; genus RZZM01. The sequence continues at coordinate 12,011 of RZZM01000018.1, read as the reverse complement.
GCTGGTACACATAGGCGTCCTCTCCCATCAGGCCCTGGGTGATTTGTGGAACCAGTTCGTCGGCGGCGCTCACTCCGCCCTGCGGGAGAATGCGCACACCCAAATAAGCGTCAAGGGTCTGGATGTCCGGGGGCATGACCTCAATCACGATCACGCCACCGGTGGTGACCTGTTCACTGTAGGCGCCGGTCTTGAAATACTGCATGACGATCATGCCCTGCTGGCCGCCTACAGCGTTCAAACTCCCGGCGGTATCTATGTACAGTCCGGCCACGACATTGCTGGTGATGATGCCGTTGGCATTGGTCGTCACGGCGTACTGGGGGGCGCTGATCTGCGCATTGTAGTGGAATTTCACAAAGACATTGTTACCGAGCTGAACCTTGGGCGCGTTGTACGGCGCATCCGTCCAATACACCCGGTAGGCGCGCCCCGCCGGCGCGGATTCCACCACATAGGTAACCGTGCCCGTCGTGCCGTCGGTGAAGAGCCAGCTAATCTCTACCGTGCCACCGACCGCGGCATAGAACGTTTTCATCGAGGGCTCGAAAAACGCCCCGTCTGAAGGCAGGACCAGGGCGGTGTTGGTCATGGCCGGCCAGTTGACCGGCGCGCCCGAGGTGGAGGCCGGGGGCAACAACATCTGGCCAATAAAGGCGTTGGGCGCGAGGTGCTCCACGTTCTGCCCGAAGACGGATGATTTCAATACGTAATTGGTGGCGCCCAGATTGTTTGTGGCCGCAACGCCGCCGACGGAACCACCGACCAACACAGGCACCGACAGGGCGTCCGGCTTCCCGTTCAGGAAAGGAATCGCGCTGGGAAAGCGGATGGAATTCTCTCCACTGAGGGTTTGCGCCTCCGCGGGTCCCGCCCACAGGAGCAATGAGCCAAGGCCCAGGGCCATTCCACCCCTGATGGCCTTGCGCCAATTCAGCATAGTTGCTTGATTCATGGTTGACTCCAATCAATAACCGAAGGGTATCCAATACAAATCGAACGTCGAGTCACTGTGACTGCCACTGCTGGAAAAGCCAACACTCCACGCCTCGCCCTTGGCAATGGGCACGCAGGCCGTGGTCTCAAAGTGCATGGCATGATAGGCCCCCGCCGAATAGGGCTGATGCTGAAGCTCAACCTTCGAAACTCCATTCACGGACACCACCAGGCTGGCGTCGTTGCCCCAGCCGGCGGTTTTAAGATAGACCAACGCAAAGCCGTCGCCTGTTGCGTTGTTGCTGTAGGTCTTTGTCACCCCGCTTACGAGTTGCGTATATGCGCCCAACGCCCGCATGCCCCCCTTGACCCGGATGCCCTTGTTGAAGGTGGGATCCGTGGCGGATACCGCTCCGTAAAAGCTCCCCGTTCCAGCAATGGACCAGGGCGCGTTGACCTGCAGGTCCCCCTGCGCGCGCAACGCATCGGACGCGGTGGATTGAACCGCCGAGGTCCCGTTAAACGTCGAAGACACGCCGGTCTTTCCATACCCATCCACCACGAAGTCGCCCGCCGCCGTGATGGAGCTGTTCAGATTGGTCATGATCAACGTCCCCACCTGGGCGCCCTCGTTCTGCGCGTAGAGCGCGCCAGACACCCGGAAGCCGGCAAGCGCCGTCTGCGAATCATTGGCCTGAAAAGCATACGGCGCCGTCAGGAAGCGCTGACGGGGCAAAATGATCGACTGTGGAGTGCCGTTTGCATTGATCGCCTGCAACTCAATATAGCGTTGTTCCACCAGTGTGCCCGAGGCGAAGGCCGCGCGGAGATTCGCCACATGCATGTTTTCATCGAGCGTCGTTCCGGTCCCCAGAATGACGCTGAAAAGGCCCCGGGCGGACGTGGTCACCGAGTGGGTCTCGCCCCAGATCAGGTTGCCTCCTTCCGCTTCGTCGTAGATTCGGAAATTGACGGTGTTGGTGGAGAGCGCCGAGGGAACCCCCTGTTGGTCGGTGAGGATGGCCTGATAGTTTAGCTGGTCCGGCACATGCTGCGCGTGGACCACCGAGCCTGCCATCAGCGCGCAGGCCACCAGAATGTTTATTTTCATGGGTACCGCCTTTATTATTTGCATGTAAATGAGTCCCTTATTGTTGGGGGTTAGCCGTCTCCTCGCAGAGGGGTCCAGTAACAGGAAATCGTGATATCACTGCTGTCACTGCTGTCCACCAGGTATACGGACCAGGCCGTGTCCTTCGGCACGGGGAAGGTGGACCCTGTGTACATATGAAGCGATTGGCCCAGTTGGGCCGCGTTGGCATAGTGCCTCAACTTAAACTGCAGATCGCCGATATTCACAAAGACGCCGGACGTTTCGTTGTCGTCCCCAACAATGAGCCAGACGAGGAGAAATCCGTCTTCCGCGGCCGTGTCGCTGGTTCCCGTTTTTGGCATATTGGTCGTGATACAGGTAAAGGAGTGCCGGATGGTGGCGTTGCTGAGACAAACGGTGTTGGTGGCGCCGTAAAAGACGCTGGTCGCCGTGGCGCTGGAGAACTCCGTGGAATAGTTGGCTTCAACCGCGCCCTCCATAACCACCCCTCCAGAGACCGTCAAGCTGTCGTCAAAAACGGCGCTGCTCAAATTGGTGAAATAGGCGTTCTTCGCAATGGTGATAGGCGCGCGAAGGTTGGCGCCGTTGGCGGCCGTCAGCGCCAGCAGCAGGGCATTGCTGGCCACGTCCAGGTTGCCCCACACCGTAAAATTGCCCGAGGCCATCGGAAGATTGCCCGCTTCGAAGGCATAAGGCGTCGTCACAAACTGCTGAGTGAAACTCGCATATTCCCCTTTAAATGCCGTGTTGGTGCTGGTCTGAAAAATACCCGGCAGGTTTGTGTTCGATATCGTGAAGTGGGCCAGGCCGTCGACGGCAGCGGTGACCTGCGTGGCGGGGCTCTGCAAAAGAGCAACCGCGCCATTCGATAAAATGGCGTACTCGAAGGAGTGCGCGCCGGGGGCGGGCGACCCGTCGGGATTCAGAAACAACCCTTGCATGTACAGCGTATTGGGAACCTGCGCCAGGACCACACCCGCGGCGCATAGCGCAATCAGCCATCCCACCATCAGTTTTGTGCGTGTTTTCATCATTTTTCCTCACTCTTCTGTGTGCGCTATGAAATGGGACGATAAAGAAGGACGTATCCAATATGGCCGCCCCCATTGCTGATCGTCCAGGTGGTGCCCGCCTTCACCGGGAAGAGGGTCGAGTCCTTGTAGTGCAGGGAATCGGAACCATCGGTCGCCCAGTCCGCCTTGAACCCAAACTGCACGCCGCCCACGGTGAAGGTTACCGTATTGCCGGAATTGTGGTCGTTGGTGATCAGGCGCACCAGCAGGAATCCATTGGTCGTGACGGTGCCGGTATCCGTGTGGGTGTTGCCGTCCGGCCCTTTGGCGGCCAACTGCTGGAACGCGCCAAAGGCGGACGTGTTGCCGCGCAGGCTGACCCCTTTGTTGAAATGCGCGGGCCCATCAAACGCCACAGATTGCGTGAAGGCCGTGTCGTTGGAAAAGAGCGCGTTGCCGTGAACGGAAAAGGCGCCGTCCACCTTCATCGCCGTGGCCACAATCATCTTCTGGCTCACCGTCAACCCGGCTGTGTTGTAGACGGTGTCATTGAAAACCAGCGACTCCTGGCCATCATCACTGATGCTCACGCTCCCGCGCAGATAGGCATTCGATTGGCCCGTCAAGACACGGCCCACCGTAAAGTCGCCCCGACTCCCCGCCGCATTCCCGGCCTGGTAGGCGTAGGGAACGGACGCAAAGCGCTGGCGGGGGGACATGACAGATGTGAGCTGATGAACCACCTCAATTTCCAGCCAGCGCGCATCCGCGTTTTCGCTGGTAAAGACCAGGGACAGAGAATGGACCTGATTGCTGGCGCCAGGCACCGTTTCCCCCTCGTCATCCCCAAGCAGCGCATTGAAGATGCCATTGGTGTCGGTGGTGACGAGTTGGCGCGTGCTCCAGATGAGGGTTCCGCCCTTTTCCGCATCGTAAATGCGAAAATTGACGGTAAGATTGTCACCGGCCACCGGTTGCCCGTCGGGCTGGGTAAGTACCCCTTGATAATTCATGTCCAGAGGAACGCCCACGACCTGCGCGCCGGCGGCGGCGCCCAGGCACAGGAATCCGGTCGCCAGCAGTATTTTCCACTTATGCATTGCATTCATAGGGTACTCCATATTGAAAAGAAACGTCTTCATTCCAGCACGCCGGTGCGATTGATACGGCGTAGTTTAAAGTGGCCTTCGGCCCGTACCGGCTCCCGGCGCAGTCCATAAATAGTGTGCGTGTATGCGCCCTCAATGTCTTCGGATGGATTCCAGAGACTCGCGCCATCGCCCGGATAGGTCGGCGGATCCAACACCATGCTGACCATGTTCGTGATCGTGTAATTCTCCACGCCCTCGGCCAGCCGTTCGCCATCATAGTCCAGGTTGTCGTGGCCCGGATTATAGACATGCTTAAAGGGGTTGACGGCGTCATCATAGCCGATGACGTAGGTTGCGGTCAGGGCCGTTTGCAGGCTTCCGCTCATCAGGACATTGAGGCCATAGGGGAATCCGACACTGCTGATGCGCGTGGCGCGGGCGCCCGCCGCCACGCCCGTTTCGTTCGGGCGCAGACGGTAGAATCCATTGGTCTCCCCGTTGACGACCTGCAGGGTCCATTCCATCACGGCTTGCTGAAGAAGGCGTTTCTGCCCGTTGGTTCCCATGTGCAGGATCATGCGCATCGTCAGGTCCCCATACGTGGGCATGGGGCCGGTTTCGTTTCCGTCCGCCAACTGGTTTACTTTCTGAAGCGCAACATCGCCCACCCAGAGACCCGCGGGCCACAGGGCGTTGTACGCATCGGACGCTTCATAGTCGGCCACCACCGGGATGCGGATGAGGGCGCCTACCTCGTCTGTCACCTCCAGCAGGCTCTGCCAGTTCGAGTTGGTGTCCGGCGGCGGGCTAAGGAGCGAGCGGTCCACCGCCAGCGTCACAATCCACGGCTGGCCGGTCGTCAAGGTATTTTGCAGGGTGTCCCCTACCGCCAGGGCCTGCCATTCATAATGCCCGCTGACTGATGATACGCCAAAGTTCATCAGGGGCACGTCGCCTATGCGCGAGGACGCGCCTGCCGGCGGGGCTTCGCCAGAGATCAATTTCACGGAGACAACCTGACTGGTGCCGCATTCGTTCCACAGGGTGAAGGACTGGATGCTGGAGTCGCCCATGAACCGCAGGCCGGACGGCTCGGCTTGGGCCTGGACCGTTCCGATAAACGTGGACAATCCCTGCGTCTTGATCCAGTAGGCCTCCTGGGGACCCATGGCTTTCCGGTCGGTCACGGCCGTGATATCCTGCTGGGATCCATCGGGCAGGGTGCGGTAGACCTTGCCGCCGGCAGGACTGGGCGTAACGTCAATATTGCGGGCGGACTGGAAAAACTCCGTAAAGGTGACACCCGTTGCGGGATTCACCGGCATGCCGACCAGGTTCCAGTCGTTGGGAACCCAGACGCGATAAGGAACCACCGGATTGCCCCTGGGCGTCCAGATGCAATTGGAATTGCACTCTATCTGGTAGGACGCATTGCCGTTCATATTCCACAACGTCGTCAGAATCCTGTGTTCGGACTCCGGCGGATACCACGTCAACCACGCGGTACTGCGCGTGAGGGCATCGCCGGAACTGGCGCTGAATTGGGCGGTCTGAAATTGCTGGTAACTGCGGTGAACCGCACGGATGGGCAGCCCGGCAAACTGGTCATCAAGGGCCGTCGGGAATGGCGTGCCTCTCAAATAGACGGCATTCCATCCATTGGAAAGGATAAAGGTTTCGGTGATCCATTGCCCGAAGGCCGCATGCCCCAAAAGCAAGACGCACAGAAAGCAAAGAAACAAACACGGAAGGCATCTCTGGTTCATGGTGTGCTCCCAAAGAGATTTGTTATTTCTGATTTTTGACAAGAAACGGCTTTTTGCCCCATGGCTGGAAGCACGTCCATTTTTCTTAACATGCGCGCAATATAGATATGGGAAAGAAATTTGTCAAATGAGAAAGGCACCCGGGCGCTCATCATTTCTTCTCTGCGCCTCTGCGCCTCTGCGCGATTATTACTTTTTAAACGCAGAGGCGCGGAGACGCGGAGAGAGAAAATCGACAAAGCTCGCGACAACGTATTGAGACGACTTTTCCTTTGCGCCTTTTTGCCCCAAAAAAAGCACATTTCTTTGGGTGCTTTGGTATTTCGTCATTCGGTTTTACGCCACCGTCCCCCTATCGGGCCCGGATCATCGGAGCACCTCCAGCCGGTAGAGGCTGAATGCGTTGGTTGGCGTGACATAGTAAAAGGTCGGACCGCTCAGTGCGGCCGTGCTGTTCGCTTGTTCCGTGCCGCCTGGACTGGCGCGGAACATGACACGCGACCATTCAAACGTCTGGTCCGGCGGCGGTAATGGCGAGGCAAAGATTTCATAGGTTATGCCCTGTTTGGTATAAAAACGCAGCGCGAACAGTCCATCCGCATTGCGCATCCACTCGCAGGCCTCCAGCACATCTTCCGCCCATTGCGGCGCCGTGCCGGCTAAGTATTCATCCATGTTGGAGGCCCCGTCCCCATCGAAATCATCCCCCGGCAGCACCTGATAGATGTTGGTGTAGAGGCCGCCGGAATTATTGATAATCAGCGCCGTTTCCCACTGGTCAGGAAGCCCATCGCCATCCAGGTCCGTGCCCATATTCAGGCTCACGCGAATGGCATCGCCCGGGTTGCCGATCACCGGCAGGGTCGCGTCCCCCATCAGGGGTTGCTCGACATCGCCAACCAGCACGGCGACGGTTACCGTGTCGCCCTGGCGGACCGCGTACGAGGCATATCGCGCGCCCGCCGCATTGTCCATGGGCGCTTCGAGGATATAATTGATCCCATCGCCCAACAATTCATTAGCGGTGAAACGCCCGCACTCGTTGGTCCCGCTTTTGAGTATCACCACCGTGTTATCGCCGGAAAGAACGGGCCATCCGTATTCATTGGCGAGCATTCCATAGTAGCGGTACGATGGCAGAGGCGGCTCGGCGAAGACGGAAAACGGCGAATAAAAAAAACATGCAGAAAAAAGTAATGACAAAATATCAATGAATAAACGACCTTTTGCCTTACTGTGGCTATAGGCACGTTCCTTTGTCTCTTTTTTCCTCAACATAGTGGAAGCCTAGATAGGGGTAAGGAGGTTGTCAACTGGGAAACATGACCGCGCTCGATGTGCTGGACCGCGAGCTGGGCGGGGTCGAAGTGCTGGGTTGGTCATTATCCGTTGCTACGGTGAACACCGCATTTCGTAATAGGCGGCGCTTTCCGTGTGCTGTCCCGTCCAACTCATGCCACTCACCGGCCATTGACTGGTAGGCGCGACCGGCGTCCAGTCGCCTTCCAGGAGATTGGTACACTGCATTATTGTGTACCCTGATGCCGGCTCATCGGTTTCCCATGTAAACACCAGGTTCGACCCGTTCCACTGCGCCTGCGTGAAACCGACGTCGGGCATGTAGGGGATTTTCATAAGGCCCAACCCACCATACGGGTACATGTATAACGGCTTCATTTCTTCCGGCATCCATTGATTGGTACTGAGATAATTCGCCAGGCAACAGGATTGCACGCCATAAAACATCAGGCCGCGCCGGTACCCGCTCGGACTGGGAAGAAAACCGGCCTCGCTCGTGCCGTTGGTGTCCATATAGCCCGCAACCACAGCATCGGCGGCATTCGTGCATCCCCATACCTTTTCAATATCCACAAACAGGACAACCTGATGGGTGGGAATCAGGAAAAGCTGGGTAAAATTGGTGAAATTCGGATTCATCCAGCCAACGGTGTATACCATTTCCACCATGTTGCTCGCGCCGGGAATGACGCTTGCGCCAATGGCGCGCCGGGGAAACGGCAGACCATTGCTGGTGTAATAGGTCTGCTGGTATTCCGATTCCTGCCGCCAGAGATTACTGATGATATAGGGCTCAAAAAACAGGTGATTAGTCATGACCCCGTACACCGCATTGGAAGCGATCTTTCCGGTAGCCACATCAATTTTCATGAACCAGGGTTCATAATCGCCAAAGGTGATGAAATCAAACCATCCATTGGTATCCGTGTTCTGAAAGGTGGTTGGACTGCCCAGGGCGTCGCCGGTATGCCGCACCCAGTTGAGTGCGCCGTATGCCGTATCAAAGCAATAGGTGAAGCCCTGCTTGTCGCCCAGAAACAGCCAACGCTCATCGGCGGACAGGTCCGGCGCCGTCGCGGAGTTTTCGCCGTTGGGCGCCCGTCCATTAAATGCAAACTCGGGAGGCCCGACCATCGGCTGGTTGGTCACCACGTAGTTCATCACCGTCAACCGGTTGGAAAACGGCAGGGACGGATCAAAATCGACACGGTACGCGATGGCGTCCTCGGTGCCGGGCAAAATGTCGTAGGCCTTGAGGGTCGACGACTGGCGTCCGGCGATAAAGAGACTGCACTTGGCCGCGTTGGTCGGATCACGCGCCATGCTGGGATTGTTGGCGATCATGGAGCCTGTCCCGAAGGTGCCGGCCTCCAGATACCCCTTGAGCTGGCAGGGATTCATGAAGTAATCGACATCCGGATCGTCCGTATCCGAACCGGTCGCCCAGATACCGAAGAATATCGGCATTTCATCGGGGTGCGGAGCCATCGGGTTGTTGGTGGCGGCAAAGTCTTCAGCTACACACGGCGCGGCGCCGGTAATCACCCCCATCATGTTGGTTTCAAGATAAGCCTCGGCAAACAGGCTGCCATTGGTCACATCAAGCATGAAGGTTTCCCCCTCCACGGTAAACCCGCCCACGTAGTAATGGTTGGCCACTTCCGGCGAGAGAACAAAAGACATGAAAGGAAATCCCTTCACCCCCACACCCGTCGGATCGTTGGTCGGGTACCAGTGCCCGTCAAGCTCGTTATACCACTTGAGGTTGGGCATGGGCGCGCGCCATTCCCAGGGCTGGTTCCCGTTGATGTCGGGCATGGCCTCAATGCGGTAACAATACACATAATGACAGTCGGCCATAAATATATTGCCGTACGCGTCGATGATCGGCGCAATGGTCAACGCGCAGGCCTCGGGACCGGGATCGATGGCATTGGTCGGCGCCGCCGCATGCCAATAGACCGAACCATCATTTAAATCAAGCGCATACAGGTTGGGATAATTCAGCTTCCCGGTGGTGACAATAAAGTATTCGTTAGTACCGATCTTGCCGATGGTGCCGCCGCCTACGCACACTACCGGATCCCCTTCTTCGCGTAACATTAGTTGAACTACCTCCAACCGGCCCGCCGGGTTCAGAGGCCGGATGTCCATCGGCATCCAGTCTGAATTATGCGCGTCATGATGCTGCGCGGGCCATCCATACGGGGCATACGGAGCCGGCCAGAACGTGTTGGTCGCATCCTGCGCGAATACCTGCCCAAAGGGCGACGCGGCGAGTACTACAATCATCAGAGTAACGCAGACTATCATCTTCATCTCACAATCCTTCCATCATTCAGAAAGCCATCAGTGCCCTCGGTACCTCCTGCTGACCAATCACTTTACACATCGAACCGTCGTCTGTATACTCTCTTTAAAAAAGGGAAAGCAGGGACGTTATGAGCAGGACGCGAAGGAACCACAGCGCCATGGATGTGCTCATCCTGGCGGCTATGCTCTGCCTGGCGCGCGCCATCGGCGCGACCGCGGACACCGGGCCATGGGCCTTCACAAAACCGGACGGTACACAGCACTGGTACCGCGTGGTTAGCGCGCCGGCGGGCATCACCTGGCTGGCTGCGCGTAATGCCGCCATCGACAGCGGCGGCTACCTCGCCTGCCTCACCAGCACCCAGGAAAATGATTTTGTATTCCATCTGTGTGACGATCCCGCCTATTGGCATACACGGCCAGGGGACAGTGGACTCGCAGGCCCCTGGCTGGGAGGAGCGCAGGCCATCAGTGCCGCGGAACCGGATGAAGGGTGGGAATGGATATCCGGGGAACCGATGGTATTCACCAACTGGGCGCCCGGTCAACCGGATGACGCGATTCCCAACGAGGCCGCCATGTACTTCGGCGAGACCGCGGGAACCCGCCTGAACGCATGGAGCGACACCCGCCCTGTCGATACCAACGTGTGCGCCTATGTGATCGAGTACGACACCTCCCCCCGCACGGTCGGCCTGTCGCAGCTTGAACCCGATGTCGCCCCCGACTATGTCCTCTTCGCCCCCATCCCGTCCACCAACACCTACCTGATCAACAACGAAGGCTTGTGTGTACATCAATGGCCCTCTTCCAATCCGCCCGGACAGTCGGTCTACATGATCCCGACCGGCGTCCTGCTGCGTACCGCCGTACTCAGCAACAGTGTTTTCTCCAGCGGCGGTGAAGGCGGTCGGGTTGAAATGATTAACTGGGAAGGCCAATTGATCTGGGCATTTGATTATTCCACCCCCCAGGCGCGCCAGCATCATGACATCGAAATGCTCCCCAACGGGAATATCCTTATGCTGGCCTGGGAGTACCGCGGCGGCGGCGAGGCCCTCGCCGCCGGACGGGCGCCGGGCAGCATGGCCGACAGTGAGCTGTGGCCCGACCATGTCATCGAGGTCGCCCCCACCGGAACCTATGGCGGCGACATCGTCTGGTCCTGGCACGTATGGGATCACCTGATCCAGGACCTTGACGCGGGCAAACCCAACTACGGCATCGTCAGCAATCATCCCGAACGCATCAACATCAATTGTTACGCCGACCGCAAAGCGGACTGGAACCACTGCAACGGCATTGATTACCATCCGGACCTTGACCAGATCATCATCAGCGTCCGCCAGTTCAGTGAAGTGTGGGTCATTGATCATTCCACCACACCCGCCGAGGCGGCAGGCTCCACCGGTGGACGGTATGGACAAGGTGGCGACCTCCTCTACCGTTGGGGCAATCCGCTGGCCTACAACACCGGCACAACCAACGACCAGCGCCTGTTTGTGCAGCACAACGCGCAATGGATTGCCACCAACTGCCCCGGCGCGGGCCACCTGCTGGTCTTCAATAACGGCAACGGACGCCCCGGCGAGAATTACTCGAGTGTCGACGAATGGGCGCCGCCCGTGGCCACCGACGGAAGCTATACACAACAACCGGATGGCGCCTGGGGACCGACCGGCGCCTGCTGGTCCTGGCAGGCCCCTGTCCGAAGCGACTTCTTCTCCCACCATATTTCCGGCGCGCAGCGCCTGACCAACGGGAATACCATCGTCTGCGACGGAGAAGGCGGTCGATTCTTCGAGGTGACCGTTGACGGACGCGAGGTATGGGCCTACAAATGCCCGGTCGGCGCCGACGGCGCCACAACCACGCAGGGGATGCCGGTGGCCGGCAACCGGGTCTTTCGAGCGTCACGCCATGCGCCGGAGAGCCCCGAACTGGAGGGCCTCACCTTCGCCGCCGGTCGTCCGATCGAAATCTATCCGGGCCGCTCCGATTTCGACGGCGACGGCATGGAAGACACCTGGGAAGGCCTCTATTACCTGAATCCCGCCATCCCTTCCGATGCGGAAGAGGATCCGGACCAGGACGAATCCGTGAATGTGGAAGAATACATCGCCGACACCAACCCGACCGACAGCAACTCTTTTTTCAGCGTCGCCGCGTTCTCAAACGGTCTCAATCGCAACCTCTATTTCCTCGGATCAACCAGTTGTGTCTATTCCCTGGAATACTGCGAGGACATGACTTCCGGCATCTGGACCGGAGTCGAAGACCAGACGAATCAAGCCGGAACGGTCGGGATCAACACATTAACCGACACCAATCAAACACCCTTCCGCTCATTCCGCCTGCGCGCCGCGCGGTGAAAAAACAGGCGAAGGCGTAGTGACGCGGAGTATGAAGACGGAAAATGATCGTTTTTTGAAGGGAAAATGGCAAATTTTGGGCAATCAGGCGTCCCAAGAACGGAATT
>RZZM01000652.1 GCA_009929845.1 Spartobacteria bacterium | reverse complement strand
ATTGTAGCGCGGCGCCTCACTCTGCTTGTAGGAGGTCTCGTGTTCTTCATCCACCACAATCAACCCCACATTCCGCACCGGCGCGAAGAGCGCCGAACGGGCCCCGATCACCACGCGCGCCTTGCCCTCGTAAATGCGGTGCCATTCATCGTGACGCTCGCCGTCCGACAAATGACTGTGCAACACCGCGATCCCCTCGCCAAATCGCGCGCGGAAACGTTCGACCGTCTGCGGGGTCAGGGATATCTCCGGCACCAGGATAATCCCGCCCTTGTCCTGCTTGAGCGCATAATCCAGCGCCTGAAGATACACCTCGGTTTTCCCGCTGCCGGTCACTCCGTAAAGCAGGGTAACCCCCGGTTTTTCCGCGTCGATCGAACGACAAACAACATCGAACGCCGCCTTTTGCGAGGCCATCAGCTCCATCGGCTGCGTCCGCAAGAGCGTGTACTTCGCGCACGGGTCCCGCCCCACATCCTTCTCGTCGATCCGCACAAACCCGTTCTTCTCCAGCGCGCGGATCGTGGTGCTGGTGGTTTCCGCGGCGGACGCCAGTTCGCTCATCTGCATCAGCTCTTCCGAACGCAACAACTCGATCACCCGCGCCTGCTTCGGCGCGCGCTTGCGCAACGCCTCCAGGGCCGCGTCGTCCGACGCCTTCTCCAGGGGATATACGAACAATCGCCGAATGAATTGCGCATCCTTTTTGCGCACCGCGCTGGGCAAGACCGTGCGGATCGACGGCTCGATCGGCGCCGCGTAGTACGCCGCCATCCAGCGCGCCAGCTCCATCACCTTGTCGCTGATCAACGGACGCTCCCCGATCACCCGCTGGATACTCTTCAACTTCTCGAACGCCGACTCCTGCGCCAGGCTCACCACAAACCCCTCCGTCCTGCGAGCCCCGAACGGCACACACACCCGACTCCCCACCGCCACCTGCCCCATCAACGCCGGAGGGATCAAATAATCAAACGTCCGGTCCAACGAAACATCAACAGCAACTTTGGCAATCGAAAAACTCACAACACCCACTTTTCCAATCATTGGAAAAAAATTTCGCGATTTTTCCAATCATTGGAAACTTTTTTTATGATTTTTCCAATCATTGGAAACTTTTTCGCCGTTTTTTCCAATCATTGGAAACTTTTTATGTGTTTTTTCCAATCATTGGAAACTTTTTCCAATGATTGGAAAAATGAATCAAGCGCCCAGGGCGCCGGTCATCAGGGCCACCAGCAGCAGGATACAGACAACGCACAAGCCGTACGAAACGTAAGGCTTCGGGCTGTTATCGATTTTGCTGCGTTCGCGCTTGGAAATGATCGCCAGCACCGAGAGCAGGAAGGAAAGGAACAGCACGGTCAGAAAGCCGGCGACATTGGCATTGTACCAGGGTGCGCGATAGGCGCCCGGCGAGCCCGACCCATGCCGGGCCGCCTTACCGACGATCGGCAGGATCATCATCAGGAACATAAACGAAAGCCCTGAGAGCACCGTAAACAGCGTCCCCACCCACGGGGTCGCAAAAAACGTTCCCTTAAACTCTTCTTTCACCTTTTCAGGTTTATTCTTCTTACTCATAGCCGAAAATCCTCATCGTTAATAAAATTTTTATTGAGCGCGCATGCTAAGC
>RZZM01000217.1 GCA_009929845.1 Spartobacteria bacterium | reverse complement strand
TTTTTTCGGCATTTTCGGCGCGACACATGCGCGGCTCATCGTGCGCGGCAGGCTAAAGCCTGAACAACGAACGGGCAGGCTAAAGCCTGGACAACGAACAGTGAAACCTGAAACGTGCAACCTGCAACCACCGCCCGCCGACACCTTGGTGTCACTTTAACTTCCACGAGGTAAGGAGTTCTGATTTTGCGGTTTTTTAGCTCGAAAATGGCCAATTTTTAGCAAAATAGTGCCCCTGGAAGGCGCTAAAAATATCACGACGTGATGTTCTGCGATTTCAACTGTCGCTATTTGGTTTATTCAACCTCGATCCGGTAGAAGCTAATCACGTTCGGCAGTTGGTCGGTATAGGTGTTTTCCGGCGGGGTGGCCGATATCCCGGACTGCAGTACGTTGAAGTCTTCATCCAGAGTGACTGTGCGGTACAGGCTGTAGCGCTTTCCGGCGACACTCGGCCAGTTGATTTCCACGGCGTCTTCTCCGGCCGCGGCATTGAATATGCCGACCAGTCCGAGTGCGGACCCGGCGTCGTCCGGATCGGTTCCTGCATACAGTTCGTCCCGGTCATTCATGCCGTCGCTGTCGGCGTCGCCGCTCAGATCGTATCCCTGCGCGATGGTACAGACCTCATCGGGTTCTTCCGCGTGACTGAAGGTAAGCTGCCAACGGGGCAGGAAGGGCGATGCGTCGATCTGCGGGTCATAGACCAATTGGGCCTCGGCCAGGGTATATCCTTCGCCGGGCGTATTGGTGACACAGGTCAACAGCGCGTCATCGCACTTCAAAGCGCCGGTTCCAGAGACGATGCCAGTGGCGTCCACCTTGCAGCGCAACGTAGTGAAGCTGGAGGGGGAGACGCCGCTCACCTGGAACTGCCGCCAGGTACCGTCGATACTTCCGGTAATGGTGGAGGTAACCGCACCGTACACGACATCGCTCCAGTCCCGCCATTCAATGATCAGCGAGACATTGGTGGCATTGAAGTCGGGGTCCTTGCTCATCCAGATGGAGTAGGTATAGGTGGCCTCGTCCATGTGGTACAGGTCCTGGTAGAAGAAGCCATGACTGTCCAGCCAGGAGGCCATCGCCATGCCGCCATTGCCGGAGCGGGCGGCCCAGGATTCCGCATTGGCCGTCGAGCCGACCCCCATGCTCCAGTTCGAGTTATCGTCCTCGAAATCGCCATTGCGCAGCAGGTCCATATTGCGTGCCAGGTTAAGATCATCAAACTTCATGGCGCCGCTGCCGCCGATCCCGGAGGAAACGATCATGCATTTCATGGTGGTCGCGGGGCTGTACAGGTCGAAGCGCATGGAGAATTCCTGCCAGTCGGCGGTCAGGTCCGCGGTAATCTCCTTCTGCGCATAGCCCTGCATGGTTCCGTACTGGTTATAGTACTCAACGCGCATGAAGACACTGCCCACGGTCATGGAAGCTTCCTTGCAGCCCCAGACGGAGAACTCATAATCATCCATCCATCCGTTGCTGACGACCTGCATCACACAGGCCGTGCTGCCGCCCCAGGAGTAGAAGGCCATACCCCAGGAGCCGTCATGCGCGGCCCAGGTTTCCGGACCGGCGCTGCCGACACTGTGTATCCACGGCTCGGAGACGCCCCCGCCCCCGGTGCTGTTCTCAAATCCGGCGCTCAACAACAGGTTTTCGCCCTTGTCGATGGACGGCGCGAACCCACCACCACCACCTGCGGCGGCAGGCAGGGTCTGGCGGGCGGCCCATTCCGCGGCCGCCAGCGGCACCGGCGGAAACAGCGTCGTCTGCGCGGTCCAGGTGGCCTGCTGCATGGCCCCGTTGGTTCCAACCTTCAACAGGTAGGCCGTGCTGCCGGGACCACGCACACCACCCGCCGCCAGTATGTAGCGAGCGGTCGGGTCGTCGGGATTGACCGCATAACAGTTGGTTGCCGTCACGGCATTGAAGCGGCCCATGAAGCCTTGGTCATCTTCCAGCGCCGTAGGCAGGATATCGAGCAGGGCCGGCGCTTCATTTTCACCCGCCGCGCCGCTGAACAATTCATTTACATACGAGGCCATCTCCGCTTTATGCGCGGCCACCGCCAACGAAACGCTCGAGTCCTCAATGATGGCTTCCGCCGCGGCCCGCTCCCCGGCATCTTCCGGCGGTTCGGCCACCATCCAGTATTCCCCGCTTGCCGTCGAGGGCGCATAGACGGCGTCCATCTCTTCCGCTGTGGCGTAGACATCATAGCCCAGGCCGTTCATTCGCGGGTCGTTCAGCCAAACGCCATACACGGTGAAATTACAGGAGGTCGTTACGCCGCTGCCACCGTCGTAGGGCGCGACATCGGTCTGGAATCCACGGACCACCTTATATGACCAGTTGGTTCCGCACAGGATATAAACCGGCGATTTCTTGCCGCCGGGCGGCAGGTAATCGATCCAGTACACGGACTCCTTGAGCGCGTCCACCAGGTTGGTCCTGTAGCGTGCCGAGAAATAGTAGCCGGCGCCCACATGCGCATTCATCCAGGCCGCGCAGCTTTGCGGAGTGATCTCGTCATTGTGCGCCGGGTCCGCGGTGTTGTTGGTATAGATTTCGTACTGCGAGGAGTCAAAGGACTCGCCATTGAGATAGCGGGCAATCATCCAGCAGGAGGCCGCGCCGGTGTAGTTGGATTGCTCGGCAATGGCCTGCGGGAACAAATCCAAGCCGTTGGTGTAGGCGAGGTGCAGGGTGTACTCACTGATGTGACCGGGATAGGAGTCCGGGTCGTTCGGATCGGAACCGGCCTCATACTCGCTGAGGTTGTCGTAGCCGTCCTCGTCCGGATCGCCGGTAGGGGACATGGAGGTCTCATCGCCGCCATGGAGAAGTTCCCAGTCATCCGGCAGGCCGTCATCATCCATATCGTAGTCGTCATCCATGGAGAAGACCGCCAGCATGTTATTGTCATACAGGTTATCGCCATCCGACTCGCGGATGACCAGGTGTACCTGGGCGCGGGCCTTGATGTTGCGGAAGATGTACCAGTCTTCATCGGACGGGATGGCGAATTCCGTGTGGTCAATGATACGACCGACTGGCAAAGCATAGGTGTTGGTGAGGGTTACCGCGCCGCCGGCCGGTATGCTGATATTCGTATAGATGGACTCAAAATCGCCACACAGCCGGTCGCCGCGATACATCCATTCACTCCATTGCGGTTCGACATGCGGGGAGCAGTCGTACCAGTACAACGTCTCGCCATATTCCTGCAACAATTGGATGTTCACGTTATTCATGGCCGAGGCCGTATTGTTGGTGATCGTGACCACCTGCTGGACGGTATCGCCCGGATTGAAATGAGGCATGCCTTCCTGGTTGTATGCCGGTGGCGAAACAATACGGGTCGAGACGCGCACGGGCGCGATCCAGGAGCGGACCTTACTGACCGCCAGCTCCTCCAACGGCTCCATCCCGAGAGAGGTCACGGCGGTACGGTCCAGGCCCGGGAAGTCGCTCCATGGGATATCGATTCGTTGGGCCATGGTGCTGACATGATCCAGGTAATTGGTAATATAGACCATATTGGTTGTGCCGGACGAGTCGCTGACCCAAATCCGCGCAGCGACGGGCGTCGTCGACGCGCCCACTTCAAGGCTCAGGGTGTCGTGTGTAGTGACATTCACCGGGGCGTCCCCCTCCCAGTATCCCGCGCGGGCCTCGTTGGTCACCACGATGCCCAGGTTGGTGCTGCCCACCTTGATGTCGTCGAAGAACACATCCATGGCGGACGCATCCTCGCCCGCCACGTACAGGATCAGGCGGTCTGTTCCGTCCACCGGGGCCAGGCGTTCGAAGCTGAAACTCAGCCAGGTTCCTGTTGTTGAGGTGTCATCAAACTCGCGATACGAGAACGTGCGGCCGACGTCGTTGGTGCTTTCCATCTTCACGCCGCAGACCAGGGGGTTGGCGCCGCCGCGCGTGAAGGCATTGATATACACACGCCCGCTCACCTGCAGGACCTCGCCGGAGATACACGGAATTTCCTGCTGTGCATTATTCCAGCTCCATCCGCTGAACGTACCGGTCATGCGCACGGCATAGTCGCCATCATAACTGTGCAGGTCGGATGCATAAATATCCAGGTGGTCGGCGCCGGAGGCCCAGCCGAGAATATCCCCGGTCTCGAAACTCATGTTGGTGCCCAGGTACCCCACCGCGTTGGTGACCACGGTGATGTTGGTCGATCCGTTGTTCGGGAAGCCAACAATATTTCCCACCTGCAACCGGCTGTCGGACACATCAAATCCGACCTTGCCGCCGGTGGTCCGCATTGCGGTCGCCTTCACATAGTAGGCGCCGGGCGGTACCGCGCTGACGTCCCAATCGTAGGTCACTTTATGGGAAATTTCCGGCACACTCAGGGCGCCGCCGGTATTGATCAGCGTCCAGTCACTGTCCAGGCCGTTTCCGTAATACAGGTTAGCTTCCAGGGGCTCATCATCGCCATCCGTGGCGACAAACTCGATGCGATATGCATTGTTGCTCCAGTATTCGCCGCCGTCGGGCGTATTGGGCGAAAGCAGGGTCACCCCCGGCGAATAGATGCCGCGGTAGCGATAACGGAAACGGGCATGTTCGCCTTTTTCAAAATCCTGGTTGATGGTGCACGCGATGTCGATATTGTCGTTGATTTCTGATATCGTGTTCTGTTCATACACATCCAGGCTCATGTCCGCGCCGCCGTCGTCGAGCATGGTAATTTCGAAGGTGCTCACCTTGCGATATGGCGCCTCCGTAGAGAATCCGTACGTATTGGGGCCGCGATCCTGCTGCATGATGTATACCGCGTCACCACTCTTGAAAGAACTTAATGTCCGGTGATAAATATTCGAGGGCGGATTGATCGGACGATGTGTGACCCATTCCCCATCGGTCTTCTTCACCACCACCGCGTCGAAATCGTGTCCTTCAGAGCCATCGTTCACGGCATCCCCGCCGCGCCAGTACATATCCACCTGCGCAAATGCGTTGAGGGGACCATGTGCATCGCGGGCGATGGCGCGATTGGCATAGATATCGGTTTCCATTTCAAAGTAGGCGCCCTCGTCGTTCACTTCGTCGGGGGAAAAATGGGCATCCACCATGCAGGCGCCGGTAAGCCATTGATTGGTTTTCGAGCGGACCGGCATAAAAATCTGCACAAAACTGTCGTCTATGGGGGTGGCTTCATTGTCGGGCACCAGGCGACTGTAGGCGGCCGGCATCAGGGGGGCGTCTTCCCTGTATTGGTACAACCCGAAAATATCCATGGAAACCGGGCGGAAGCTGCCTCCCATCACGCCCTCATAGTCGGTCATGCGCAGATAGCCGTTGCCGCGAATTTCGATGACCTGCGGGTACTTGAGTTCGCCCAGTTCGTTGGTGCCGTTCTGGTGGCCGATCTTCAGGCCGACATTGTAGGAGACGGGGCCGGGCAGACAGTCAACATAGTCATCATAAAACAGCGAGCGCACACCCGAGCCCGCGTTGCACCACGAGAAGAGATATTCCTCGTAGGCCTTGGGAATCCAGTTGCCGTCCTTCCAGGTATACAGATCCATCGGCTCAATGGTAGCGCTGCCGCGGGGAACCTGCTGTATGAACCAGCCCTGCGTGTCCAGAACGCCGTTTACCCAGCCCTCTCGCAGGCTCACCTGGTTATGGTCCTGGTAGGTACAGTTGGGATAATCCACCATCCCGGCGCTCTCGGCCTGCGTGGCCCACCCCAGGTGCAGTTCCTGGCTGCTGTAGTCCAGGTTGGTGTTGCCCGCGTCCGTGCAGCGCAGATGCATTTTCATCGCTTTGACATTACAATCCGGGCCATTTGTCGTTATCGTATCAAACACAAATTGTTTATCGGTCGACTGGTCGAATTCCGAAACATTTTCTTCAAAGACAATATGAAGAATCTTCGGCCATCCGTTTTCGCCGGAGGTATCCATGAAGCGCGGAAAATTGGACAGCGGTTCGCCCACGGTATAGGTATGTTCAGCGGGGAAGGGTCCGTCGCCAAAGTCCACGCTGCTCTCATCATCATCTCCCAGCACAAAGTAAGGCGCGTTTGTATGAATCTCCAGCGGCGCCCCGCGCGACGTGTGCCAGAATTTACCGCAGTAGCGGAACTGGTCTATTTCGAGATATGCAAATCCCGCCCCGCCCAGTCCATAGACCTCATAGGTGTTGGTAATCGTCAATACGTAATCGTTGGTCAGGTAGCGGAAGCGCCATCCGGCCATGCCCAGTTCGACATGGGCGGGATACTGTACCGTATTGGTGTCATTGTTGATGTAGCCATAGCTGAAGATCGGAGGATAGGGCACTTCCGGAATGTCGTTCTCATCAGGATTGCCGGCGATCGTCGCCGCGTCCGCATCAAGCAAGGTGAAGATATTGGTGGCCGGCTCCAGGTCCGCGGTCGATCCTTCAAGAATCAGGGTATCCAGGTAAATATCCGCCGAGCTGCTGTAGGAGGACCCGCCCGAATGGCCTTTATAGGTCAGGCTGAAGGTGGCCTCTTGCGGCGCCGGATTGGTGTCCTGTCCCTGTTTCCACAGTTGTATCCCGTCAAAATAGGCCGTGTAAGTCCCCCCGTAGTCCGCCTGGCCCCTGCAAGACACCATCACAAGCTGACTTTGCTTTGCGGTATGGATGAGCGACAGATCAAGCCATTCGCCGGTCGGTGCGCTCTCGTCGTAAAACATATCCATATCCTCGCCGTCGCATGAGAATCGGATGCCGACTTCTATGACGCTGTTGGTATTGGTGCTGGTGATCGTCATTTCATCCAGGTACACCTTGGCACTGACCTCGAGTACATCCCCCGACTCGACATTGGCGTATTGGTAGGCATGGCAATACTGGTAATTGGTCTGACCCTGATGCAGCCGCATCGCGTATTCACCGCTGTAGACCTCGTTCGTGATGCGAGTGAAATCATGGGAAACCGAAGGATAGGCATAGAAAATCCAATAATCCATATCCTCGCCCCCCTCTTCAAACCCGCCGTCCTTAACGCTGTACGGGGGGTCTTTCACATAGATTTTCAGGTCATCGAAATACACATCCGCCTCGGACCAGGTCCCTTCCGTCCCGCCGCACACCATCGGATACAGGGCATAGGTTGTCGCATTGGTGATGGTGAAATGCTTGGTCAGATGATACCAGCGCCCGGTGTAGTAGGACTCAAATCCCGCGGTGATGCCTTTGGAGGTTTCAAAGGAGGAAAGGTAGTCGCTTGATTCGAGTTTATATCCGCACGCCGTCCAATCCGCCGTTCCCACATCCACCTCGGCGATGTACATCCATCCGGATATCTCGACCACCTGGCCGGACGCCAGGGGAATGGTCTGAAACATCTGGGTAAAATTCCAGTTGGTCCAGGCCCCGTACACATGCATGGAATGCGTTCCCTCATGCACCATGTTCGTGGACGTTTCGACCGTCAGTTGATCCGCGTTAACCGTCCAGGGCGCCGTACCGCCATCATCAAAATTTCCGTTCTCGATACCGGCGCCGCCCGCGATCAGGTCAAAAAACTGCCATCCGGTCTGGACATTGGTCCATACTACCGTCTCTTCCCCACCCGGGGTAGTCAATCGAGCTTCCAGCGTGCTGTCGGCGCCCGTCGCGCCCGCGTCATGTTCCTGCGCCTCCCAGTACACAAAACCCAACAGGCTCATCCCGTCGCCTTCCTCAATGGGTATTGTTTGTGAAATAGTGTTGGTGATCCAACTATCGCCGGAGTAGCTTCCGTGCATTCGCATGGAGAAATTCCGGTTAAACGTCGTGTTGGTTGACGACTCGACCACCAACTGGTCGGTGACCGCATCCCAACCCGACAAATCACCCGTCTCAAAATCGTGGTTCTCCAGAACAGCCCCGTACCCCACGCACGCACACACCACCAACACACCAACCATCATTCCGCCTGAGAGCGCTTTCATTCATCTACCTCCAGCAGTAGCAATCTATTTACATCTACGTTTCGCCCTCACCGGGAGGG
>RZZM01000651.1 GCA_009929845.1 Spartobacteria bacterium | reverse complement strand
CGCGGGGTCGCGGAGAGAAGAATCGACAAAGCTCGCGACAAAGTATTGAGAATCCGGGATGTTGCTTGCCGACGACTTTTGTTAATTGGTTATTCGGCAAAATGGCAGCGGCACCAGCGGTATTCGTCAAAGGTCATGATCAAGGGTTCTTTTTTGCGGCAAAGGGCTTTGGCCTTCGGACAGCGGGGATGGAAGGGACAGCCCGGGATGACATCGGTCGGCGACGGAACCTCGCCTTTGAGCCGGGTCTTTTCCGCTTTACGGCGGCGGGATGATCGGTCGTCGAAGGCGCCGTCAATATCGGGCGCCGCGGCAATCAGGGCCTGTGTATAGGGATGCAAAGGATGTTGAAAGAGTTCATCGACCGGGGCGCTCTCGACAATCCGCCCCATATACATGACACAGACGCGCGAGCAGATGTACCGGACCACCGCCAGGTCGTGGGCGATGAACAGCCAGGCCAGGTCGGTGTTTTGCTGCAACTCCTTGAGCAGGTTCAATATCTGCACCTGGACGGAAACATCAAGCGCGGATACCGGTTCGTCCGCGATAATCAAATCGGGGCCGACTGCCAGGGCGCGGGCGATGCCCACGCGCTGGCGCTGTCCGCCACTGAATTCATGCGGGAAGCGCGAGGTAAACGCGGGGTCCAGTCCGACCGCCTGCAGGAGGCGGGCTATTTCATGTTTGCGTTCCGCGGAGCGCAGGGCGGTGTGAACACGCAACACCTCGTCAAGCATACGCCCCACCTTCATGCGCGGATTCAGTGAACTGAATGGATCCTGAAACACCATTTGGATGCGTGCGCGCAATTTTCTGAGGTTACGCCCGGACCATCGGGTGGCCGTATGGCCATCAAAGGTGATCGTCCCGGACTGTGCGCTCTCGAGGCCCAACACGGTGCGGGCCAGTGTTGATTTGCCGCAGCCGCTTTCGCCGACCAGACCGACGCATTCGCCGCGGTTGATTGCAAGGGAGACATCCCGCAAGGCCCGGACGGGCCGTTTTTGGGGGCCGAAATGCACATGTAATTCGTTAATGCTGAGCAGGGCGTTATCCATGTAGTGTTTTCCAATGGTGACAGGCGACAGAAGATTGATTGGCATCGGTGGTTTCCAGGGGGGGCGCCTCCGTGCGGCAACGCTCCGTCGCATGCGGACAGCGCGGATGGAACCGGCATCCTTGCGGCCAGTTCCGGGGCGAAGGGACCATGCCGGGAATGCCGTTGAGTTTCCCGGTGGCGTTCAGGCGTGGAACTGCCTGCAAGAGGGCACGAGTGTAGGGGTGCAAGGGTTGATGGAGCACCCGTTGTACCGGCCCCGACTCGACGATTTTGCCGGCGTACATGAC
Organism: Spartobacteria bacterium; assembly: GCA_009929845.1. Lineage (GTDB taxonomy): Bacteria > Verrucomicrobiota > Kiritimatiellia > RZYC01 > RZYC01 > RZZM01. Next base: position 291 of record RZZM01000651.1, on the reverse strand, counting down.
ATAAACCCGGTCCACACGCCGCGGCAGGAGGCCCAGGTTGTGAGTGATGAGCAGAATCGCCATATTTAAATCGCGGCGCAAGGTCGCCAGCAGGTCCAGCACCTGCGCCTGGATGGTCACATCCAGCGCGGTGGTCGGCTCATCGGCCACGAGCAGTTGCGGCTGACATGCCAGGGCCATGGCCATCATGATGCGTTGCTGCTGCCCGCCGCTGAGCTGATGCGGATACGAGCGATAGCGCTTATCCGGGTCCGGAATCCCCACCCGCTTCATCAGGGCGATGACCTCCCG
>RZZM01000650.1 GCA_009929845.1 Spartobacteria bacterium | reverse complement strand
CTGGTACGCCCGACGGGATTCGAACCCATATTTTTAGCTCCGGAGGCTAACGCTCTATCCATTGAACTACGGGCGCGTACCGATGCGTTGCGCCACTATGTCTTTACGCAACGTACATGCTAATGAGTAATCACTTTCTGCCGATTGTCAAGTTCGCAGCAGAGAAACCTTTTCCGCTCATCCGTTTTTTGCGGCGAAGTCTTTCATGAAATCCACCAGGACATCCACGCCGGCGGGCGGGAAGGCGTTGTAGATAGAGGCGCGAACTCCACCGACAGAACGGTGACCTTTCAGTCCCTTCATGCTCTGTTTGCCCGCTTCCGCGATGAATTGCGCTTCAAGTTCTTCTGTCGGCAGGCGGAAGGTGACATTCATGTCCGAGCGGAATTCGGGCGCTGCCGTTCCTTTGAAGAAGTCGGAAGAATCAATTAAATCATAGATCTTCGCGGCTTTGGCCCTGTTCTGGGCCTCCATGGCTTCCAATCCGCCTTTGGCCAGCAGCCAGCGGGTGGCCAGCGCCAGGATATAGATGGAGAAACAGGGCGGGGTGTTGTACAAGGAATTATTGTCAATATGGGTGCTGTAGCGCAGCATGGTGGGGACGGTGTCCTTGACTCGCTCCGCCAGGTCTTTGCGCATGATGACCAGGGTGACGCCGGACGGCCCCAGGTTCTTCTGGGCCCCGGCATAGATCAGGCCAAACTGCGCCACATTCATCGGGCGGGAGAGGATGTCCGAGGACATATCCGCGACCAGGGGCACGCTGACCTCCGGAAAGGTCTTCCACTGAATCCCGCCGATGGTCTCATTGGATGTGATGTGCAGGTAGGCGCTGTTGTCGCTGACCTTGATCTCACCGGGCAGGGGCATGCGCGCGGGTGTTTCCTTTGAGGTGTCGGCGACGACATTGCAGCATCCCTGGATTTTGGCTTCTTTAATCGCTTTGGAGGCCCACGCGCCGCTGTTGGTGTAGTCGCCCACCTGGCCGTCCTGCACCAGGTTCATGGGGATCATGGCAAACTGCATGCTGGCCCCGCCCTGCAGGAACAGCACGGCGTAGTCGTCTGAAAGATTCAGCAATTTGGTCACATTGGCAATCGCCTCCGTATGGATGGCATCATACTCTTTGCCGCGATGGCTGGATTCCATGATGGACATGCCGGAACCTTTGTAGTCGAGTAGCTCTGCCTGCGCTTCTTTCAGTACTTCTTCGGGTAATATTGCCGGACCTGCGGAAAAATTATATACTCTGCCCATGTTACTCTCCATCCTGGTTCTGGTTGACGCAATTATCATTACTCTATCCGTGAGCGGCTCGACCCAGGGCCGGAACCGGTGCACGGCGCCTCTCGCTTCTTCAAGCTTTCAAGCAGGGGATACTACCAATATTTCCGAAAAAGGCAATCCTTTGTCACAAGTAGTTTTACCTTTACAGTCAGCGAAACTCGCCGTTCCTAATCGCACTCCTACCATCGCCGATCTTGCCGGAGGCTGCTCTGCGGGGATGGGCGAAGGGGAGGGTCATTGTCCTCAATGACCGGGTGCACCGGGATGCTTTCGGATGAAGCTGATAGCTGGCTGGATAATCCCGGTCGCTGAGGACAGCGACCCTCCCGGGTTTATTCCTCCTGGGCATTTCCTCCTTC
>RZZM01000649.1 GCA_009929845.1 Spartobacteria bacterium | reverse complement strand
TTCTGTCGTCCGCGGCCTTTCTGCTGTCCGTCCATCTCAAGCAGAGCCAGTTGAAAGTAACGCAGAAAAAACTGGAGACCGTTGACGAGGCGATGCAGCTCTTCCTGAGCCTGAACGGACGTTATCCCTGCCCGGCGGACAGGGGCGCGGCGGCGGATACCCCGGAATTCGGGGTGGAAGTCGATGACACCGATTGCGTGGCCCCTGCCGCACCGGGCGACACGCTGACGGCGCCGGGCGCGGGCGGCGTGACGGTCAGGATAGGCGCGGTGCCGGTCAGAACGCTCAACATCCCGGATGATTTCATCGCCGATAGATGGGGCGGACGGTTTACATATGCGGTCACGGCGCGCCTTGCGACGCGTAATACCTATACCCGCACGGGCGGGGCCATTTCCGCCATTGACAGCGCGGGCAATTCGCTCGTCACGCCGGCGGACAGCGTCCATTACACATTGGTCAGCCACGGCGCGAACGGCGCGGGCGCGGTTCCTTCTCTGGGCGGCGGTCCGCTGCCCTGCACCGCCGGCACGCGGGAGGAAGAAAATTGCGACAACGACGCGACTTTCCGCAGTTCCCTGCTCGCCGGAACGGCCAACAATGCCAATCTGTATGACGATCTGGTCAAGATCAGGGCGGTGACGGCGCTGGGAAATACCGTTCCCGCGGGGGCGGTGATGGCGTTCGATCTCTTTGCTTGCCCGGATGGCTGGGTACCTCTCGCCGCAGCGGAAAACCGCTTCATTATCGGCGTCGGTTCCGATAACACAGACCCCGGCCTGACGGGCGGCGTCGAGAGCAACAGTTTGACAGTGGCTGATTTACCGCTTTTGGCGATCCCAACGCCGGTCAACCCGGCGGCCTTGCCGCCGGGGGCGAGCATTCTGGTGGAAAGCACCGGCGGCGCGGGCGCGCCGATTGAAAACATTCCGCCTTATGTCTCGTATCTGTATTGCAGGAAAAGCTGATGCCGTCCGAAAGACGTTAACGATTTATGGACCTATCCGTGTTAATAATGAACGGATAGGTTTTCTTTTATCAGGGATGATGACCATGAACTGTTTGTTTCTGCTGCCTGCTGCGCTTTTGTTGTGCGCGGTGTCCGGCCCGGCGCTGGCCGTGAGCCAGGCGGCGCAGGGCGCAGACGCTGCGCACTCTGAGCAATCATCACCCCACGAGCAGGAAAACGCGGAACGCGCTCAGCCTCCCGTCATTCTGGATAGTATCCCGCCGGAAGGTATCGTCGTTCCTGCCGAGGGATTGACTCTGGAACGGGTCGACGGGCTGCCGCCGCCGGTTTATGCATCGGACGGAGCAGACGATGGAAAAACAGATGAAAGCAAGGACGGCGAGGAATGACAAAGAGCAGAAACAGGAAAGAGGCAAAAGTTAGGGTTCTTGCGGCATTTTTTCTTGGTCTGGCGGCTTTTGTAAATCCCGCTCATGCCGCGTGTAACAACCCATCCGGGACCGTGGGCGATATGATTTATAACAATGATTACGCAGTCTTTCAGGGCTGTACCCCGACCGGATGGCAATCCTTTCATAAGCCCGTGTGCCCTACTGGTGATAGCTGCGATGTATGCGCGGGCTCGCCGTCACCGGGTGACACCTGCGCGGACGGAACGATCTACGCGGGTCTGTCGC
>RZZM01000216.1 GCA_009929845.1 Spartobacteria bacterium | reverse complement strand
ACGGCTCTGGAAATCCCTGCCGGTCCTCATCCCGCCGTCAGTGGTGCAACCTTCAGTGGCCTTCCGCAAATTGCACCGCCAGAAGTGAAATGCGCCCTGCCCATTATCTTTTGAATATTCACACTTTACATCTGTGAAAGGGGGCGGTAGCATACCGCGCCTTAATTTTGAACACCGAAATAAGAGGCGAAAGAATGACGGTTGATCGCGTGGTCGAGTCTAAATCTGGATGTGGCGGACAGTGCGCGCACTGTGCGCTGGGCGATGCGATTGGACAGGATGAAACCATTTCCAAAGGGTGGCGGCTGGTGCTGCCGGCGGTGGGGGTTTTTCTGGTTCCGCTGGCGCTGGCGCTCACAGGCGCTGTTCTTTTTCGCGGGAGCCCCGGGCGACAGACGGTCGGGGCGTTCGGCGGGTTGATGGTCGGCCTGCTTATCGCAGGAATAACGGGTTTTTTGATGCGTAAAGGTGGACAAGGCCAATGAGCGCGAAGTTAGTTGATTTACCGGGAAAAGGCACGTTCGAACGGGGCGTGCATCCGCACGGGCATAAGCAGTTGGCGGCGGAGGCGTCCATTGAGGTGGTTCCGTCCCCCTCAGAAGTGCTGATTCCGCTTTTGCAGCATACCGGCGCGCCCTGTGTGGCGGCGGTCAAGATACGCGACGAAGTGAAGGTTGGGGATGTTATCGGCACGTCCGATGCCTTTATCTCCGCGCCGATCCATGCCTCTGTGTCCGGAACGGTCGGCAAGGAAACGGTGGCGACCCTTCCGAATGGACGGCATGTTCGCGCGCTGCCCATCACGGCGGCGGCGGAACAACCGCTCCAGGGCCAGGCCCTGTTGAATGACATTTACGGCGGCGAATGGTCCACGCAGGCCCTTGACCGGTTTGAGCCGGATCACATCGTTAAGACCATTCGTGAGGCGGGCATTGTAGGTCAGGGCGGCGCGGCATTTCCCACCAGCGTGAAGGTTACACCCAACGAAAAGAAACCGGTGGATGTGGTCCTGGTAAACGGATGTGAGTGCGAACCCTATCTTACCGCGGACCAGCGCCTCATGCAGGAGTTTCCCGCGCCGATCATCACCGGGGCCCTGTTGGCCGGCCAGGCCTGCGGCGCCGGCCAGGTGATTGTGGCCATCGAGGACAATAAACCGGGGGCCATCGCGGCCATGCGCAAGGCGGCGGAAGGCACCGGGGTGAAAATTGCCGTGGTTTCAACGCGCTATCCCATGGGGGGAGAAAAACAGACGGTCAAGGCGGTACTGGGGCGTATCATCCCCACCGGCGGTCTTCCGCTGGACGTCGGTGTGGTTGTGATCAATGTGGCCACGGCCGCGGCGGTCGCGCGCGCGGTCCTTCGCGGCAAGCCCCTGACGCACCGGGTTGTGAGCGTGACGGGCGCGGGCATCACGCAGCCCAAGAATCTTCTGGTCCCGGTCGGCATTACCTACGGTGAATTGATTGACTGCTGTGGCGGCCTCACCTCCGAAGCCGCGCGCATAGTGGCCGGCGGGCCCATGATGGGATTCACGCTGGGTGATTTGCGCGTACCGGTGACCAAGGGAACCAGCGGCGTGGTCGTACTGACCGACGCCGATGTACGCAAGAGCGAAGAAACGGCCTGTGTGCGTTGCGGGCGTTGCGTGGATGTGTGCCCCCTGAACCTGGCGCCCACCAAGATGGCCCTGGCCGCGCGCCACCAGGACCATGACCTGGCCCGGCGCTATCACATTATGGCCTGCATGGAATGCGGATGCTGCGCGTACGCGTGCCCCGCTTCGATCCCGCTGGTGCAGTTGATTCGTGTAGGAAAAGCCCAACTACCCAAGGAATAACGGACAATAGAGTCAGTAGGTAAGGAAAAATTTATGACCGAAGAGAACAAGATACCGGAAGCGGCGGGACCCGTCATACACGTTTCGCCGGGACCGCATATCCACAGCGCCGCGTTGACCACCCGGCGCATGATGCTCGATGTGCTGCTGGCGCTGCTCCCGGCCGTGTTGGTGGCCTTCTGGGTCTTCGGGGGATACGCGCTGGCGCAGATCGTCTATGCCCTGGCGGGTTGCCTCGGGGCCGAGGCCCTCTTTACGGCCATGCGCAAGAAACCGTTCAGTTTGATGGATGGTTCCGCGGCGGTGACGGGCGTTATCCTTGCGCTCTCCATGCCGGCGACGGCCCCCTGGTATGTCGGCGTGATTGCCGGCTTTGCGGCAATCGGTCTGGGCAAGGTTATCTTCGGGGGGTTGGGCAACAACATTTTCAATCCGGCCATGGTTGGACGCGCCTTCGTCATGATTGCTTTCGCTACACTGATGGGCGCTTCGGCATATGTGGATCCCGACAGTAGCATCCAGGCCCTCACACGGGCGACCCCCATGACGGCCATCAAGATGATGCACGAGACCACCCCCCTGTCGGCCTTGCTCATCGGTAATACCAATGGATCTCTTGGCGAGACCAGCGCCATCGCCTGTATCCTCGGTGGCGTGTACCTGCTCTGGCGTCGCACGGCCTCCTGGGAAATACCGGCCGGCGTGCTGCTCGCCGTCGCCGTGATCAGCGGGGCCATCAGTGTCCTGCACCCGGATTCTTCCTGGGGCGTCCTCCACAGTCTCACCGGCGGGGCCTTGCTTTTCGGCGCGTTCTTTATTGCCACCGACCCGGTTTCCAGCCCGGTCACCCCCAAAGGCAAATGGATTTTTGGCGTCGGCATCGGCATATTCATCATGATCCTCCGTACCCTCAGCGGCTATCCCGAAGGGGTGATGTTTGCGGTGTTGCTCATGAATGCCGTGGTGCCGTTGATTAACCGGTGGACCATTCCGACCCCGGTCGGCGGTCCCGTGCCGGTTCGGAAGTAGCGCGCATATTAACGAGAAAAGGCTGATATGAAAAATAACTACATTGGACAGGCATGGCTGGTTCTTGTGCTGGCCATTGTTTTCGGGTCGGCGCTGGCCGGCGTACAAACCACGCTGCAGGGCCGCATCAATGAAAATAAACTGAAAGACACCATGACGCAAATACCCAACCTGGTTCCCGATGCGGAAACCGGGGTACAGGATGTCATCGGCGGGGTGACGGTGTTCAAGGCCATGGATAAAGGCAACCAGCAGGTCGGATGGGTCATCCAGGCCAGTGGGCAGGGCTTTGCCGACGTGATCGAACTGCTTGTGGGGATGTCCCTCGACGGCGCCACCATCACCGGCCTGTACGTACTCGACCAGAAGGAAACCCCGGGGCTGGGCAATAAAATCGTCGATGACGACTGGCGCGATCAGTTCAATGGCCAACCCGCGGGCGCGCCCCTCACCGTGGTGAAAAACAAAGTTACGGAAAAGAATGACGAAATACAGGCGGTCACGGGCGCTACGATATCCTCGGACAGCGTGGTGGCGATCGTGAACAAGGCTGTAGGCCAATTCAGGGCGGCACTCAACAAGTAGGGACGATACCATGACAAATGATGGACCCACTCCTTTAGAACGGTTTATACGGGGCATCCTCCCCGAGAACCCGGTGTACCGGCAGTTGCTGGGCATGTGCCCGACACTCGCGGTCACCAACAGCATGCGCGCGGCCATGACCATGGCCGGCGCCGTGGCGTTTGTTTTAATATGCGCAAACATCGTGACCAGCCTGATTCGGGGCCTGCTTAAACCCCACCTTCGTATTCTGGTCTTCACCCTCACTATCGCGACGTTTGTGACCATCGCCGACCGCCTGATCGCCGCGTTTATGTATGACATGAGCAAGCAACTCGGGCCCTACATCCCGCTGATCATTGTCAACTGCATCATCATCTGCCGGTGCGAGGTGTGCGCGTCCAAGCAATCGGTCTTCACCGCCACGTCCGACGCCCTCGGGCAGGCGCTGGGCAATATGCTGGCGTTGGCCAGCATTGCCACGGTTCGTGAAATCCTGGGCACGGGCATGTGGTTCGGATGGCGGGTCCTGCCGGCCGCCTGGCCCGACTGGGTGGTTATGGTCCTGCCGCCCGGCGCGTTCCTGACCCTGGGGCTCCTGCTGGGCTGCGCCAACTGGATCAGCGTTAAATGGGCACAACACGGCCGGAAAGCGTGAGGTAAACGAATATGGATTATATCGCAAATCTTATTGTTATCGCGCTGAGCGCCGCGATCATCAACAACTATGTCTTGCACTACTTTGTCGGAATTTGCCCGTTCATCGGGGTTTCGCGGCGGGTGGATATGGCTTTCGGCATGGGGTGCGCGGTGACCTTCGTGATCACGATTGCGTCGCTGTTGAGCTGGACCCTCACCTATTTCGTCCTGCGGCAGGGCGCCCCCCTGACGATGTGGCTTACCGGGGGCAAACCGATCGACTTGAGTGTGCTCAATTATATTGTGTACATCTTTGTCATCGCCTCTTCCGTGCAGTTCGTCGAAATGTACGTCCGGAAATTTTTCCCGCCGTTGTACAAGGCCTTTGGCGTGTACCTGCCGCTGATCACCACCAACTGCGCTATTCTGTTCGCCTGTCTGAAGATTTCTTCACATGTCTCCGGCGTGGAAAATCCCGCGCAGATGTGGGGTGTCGGCCAGGCCCTGACGCTTTCCTTTTTCGCGGGGCTCGGGTTTACCCTGGCCATTGTGATTATGGCCGGCATCCGGGAAGAACTGGACCACTGCGACGTCCCCAAATCCCTGCGCGGGGCCGGCATCACCCTCATCGTGGCCGGCATCATGGCGCTGGCCTTCATGGGCTTTACCGGGGTCGACCGCGGCCTGGAGAATGTATTGAAAAAACAACCGGTGGAGGACACCGCCGACAAACAGGCAGCCACAACGGCGCCCGCGCCACAGGACGGGCAGAGCAAGTAACAACGCTAATATTAATTCATATACGGTTATATCATGGGCACTATAGTAATTATACTTTCAGCAGCGATCATGCTGGCGCTGGCCATTATCATGGGGTTTATCCTGGGCTGGGCCAACAAGACCTTTCACGTGGATGTTGATCCGCGCGTGGAAGCCGTGACGGCGGCCCTGCCCGGCGCAAATTGCGGCGGGTGCGGATTCGTCGGGTGTGGCGAATATGCCGAGGCGGTTGTCGCGGGAAGGGTCGGTCCCGACAAATGTCCGGTGGGGGGCGACAGCGTCGCCGCCACTGTGGCCGAAATCCTTGGTCTTTCGCTTGAGCAAAGCTGGCCCTATCGCCCGGTGGTCCACTGCGGCGCGGGCTACGAGGAGCGTCTCGGACGCCATGAGTATACCGGCGAGCAGACCTGCGCGGCCGCCAATCTCATCAACGGCGTTCAGGCCTGCACCTACGGCTGCCTCGGATTCGGCGACTGTACCCGGGCCTGCGATTTTGACGCCATCCATATCGTCGCCGGACTGGCCACGGTGGATTACGAGAAATGCGTCGGCTGCGGGGCCTGCGCCAAGGTTTGTCCTCGAAACATCATCTCGATGGTCCCCTTCAAAAACCGGCAGATGCTGGCTATCGCCTGCTCCAACAAAGACATGGGCAAGGAAGTGAAAGCCGTATGCAAAGTGGGCTGCATCGGGTGCAAGGCCTGCCAGCGCAATGACGAAGGCCTCTTCACGGTCGAGGACAACCTCCCCCGGATTAATTACGAAAACTATGATCCAGCCAACATGGATGCGGCGGCCATCGCCGTGCAGAAGTGCCCCATGAAACGCATTATTTCCGTCGGTAAACCCACGACCAAAGACATGGAGTCGCTTGCGGATGTCGAGGTTCCCGCGCTGATCGTCGCGGACTTCAAAACCACCGTGGACAATACTGACTGGCAGGGATAGCCGTGGCTAAAAAAAGGTGTGTCCTTCAACAATTTAAGGATGCATTCTGGAACGATACTTGCTATAATGTCCCACAACATTGGTAGGAGACAGAACCGGCAGATACGCTGACATGGAAAATCCAAAGGCAGGAGTTCGATATGAAGACAGTTTGTTTGTGGCTTGTTATGGGAGTGTGTGTGGGGACGTTCAGCGCGCAGGCGCAGCATCCCGGGTGGCTGGATCAGAAATTCAAAACAGACCCCGGGGCGGACAGCGTGGTTTTTGGCGTCGATTATACGTCGGAGGGGAAAATCTATATCGCGGGTACCTTTACCCATGTGGATGGTATTGTCAAAACCCGCCTGGCGCGGTTGCATTCCAATGGCGAGCTGGATACTTCGTTTAATTGCAATATCGATGGCTCGGTTTTCGATCTTATTGTGCTGAACGATGATTCGGTACTTATCGCCGGTGATTTCACCAGCGCGGGCGGTGTCGCGGTCAACCGGCTGGCCCGTATTCTTCCGACAGGACAGTATGATTCGACCTTCAATATTGGATCCGGCTTCAATCTTAACGTCTTCGATATAGCTGTTACGCCGGATAATCACATCATCGCCGTGGGGGCCTTCTCAACCGTGGCCGGGGTGGCGCGACCCTATATCGCCCGCCTCGATATGTTCGGCAATGTCGATATGACGTTCCCGGTCGACGCGCCTGACAGTTTTATCTGGGAGGTTTGCGCCGCCCCGGACGGAACCCTATACATCGCTGGCCAGTTCACAACCATCGGGATCGTCCCCCGTCAGGGATTTGCGCGCTTGCAGGCCGATGGCGCCATTGATTCCTTCTTCAATCCTTTCGGCATTAATATGCCGCCTGAAGCTATTGCGGTCTCCCCTTACGGAGGCATATATATCGGCGGCGATTTTACCACGGTAAACTCGACCCCCATCAATCGCCTGGCCCGCCTCAATACGTACGGAAGCCTGGATAACTCTTTTGTTGTCGGTACCGGCCCCAACGCCACGGTGCAGGATATCGCCTTGCAGACCGATGGCAAAATTATCATTGCCGGAGATTTCACCGCCTACAACGGCGCGGGGCCCAGCTATTGCGCGCGGATCGACTCCTCGGGCACGCGCGATACAAACTTCTACAACTTCACCGGAAATATCGGCAATACAATCGAAGCCGTGCGCGTCCTGCCCGGCGGCGCGGTCCTCCTCGGCGGGCACATGACGAATGTGGGATTTTTTGCCGCCAACGGATACTGCCGTCTCATGGGCGACCGTACCGTAATGAACGATTTTGACGGCGACGGGTACACCGATATCGCGGTCTATTATGGCAATGTCGGCGATTGGTATATTCGCGCCAGTTCCGATGGACAGTTGATGGACGGCGCGGCTATCAACTGGGGATGGGGCGGCGCGGTCCCGGTGACCGGCGATTTCGATACGGACGGGAAAACAGATTTGGGCGTGTACGACCGCAGCACCGGCACCTGGTATATCCGTCCAAGCATGAGCCCTCAGATTGTGGCCACCAACTTCGGATGGAGCGGCGCCATCCCGGTGGTTGGCGATTACGACGGGGACCGGGTCATGGATCTGGCGGTGTATGACCGCAATGCCGGCAACTGGTATATCAAGAATATTATGCAGGATACCGTGGAAGTCATCAACTGGGGCTGGGCGGGCGCCATGCCGGTCCCTGAAGATTACGACGGCGACGGGAAGACCGATATCGCCGTGTATTATCCGACCACTGGCACCTGGTATATCCGGGGTAGCGGCGGATACATTGATGTCAGAAACTGGGGGTGGGCCGCCGCGCAGCCTGTGCCCTGGGACTATGACCGGGATGGCAAAGCCGACATCGCCGTATATCATGCGGCGGCGGGAAAATGGTACATCAGCTATTTCAACGGCCAGTCACAGGAGTACGATTGGGGCGGCCCCACCAGTCTGCCGGCGTGCGGCCTGTATAACGCCTCGACCTTCGAAAACATAACCACCTATAGCCCCTTGGACGGCACATGGAGCGTCTGGCCAGCCTACACCACCGCCACCTGGGGCTGGGTCGCCGCCTGGCCCGTCTGGCTGCAATTCTGGATCAACGATTATTACGGCTACTGGAGCCAAGGCTGACGGTTGCAAGCGGTGAAATTGGTTTGTTGTACAGATAACATGAGAAGGCAAATAAGAAAAAAGTCCAGTCTCCCTTACGAGATGTGATAGCATCACAAACTAAACGCACTCAATGGTGCAAA
>RZZM01000648.1 GCA_009929845.1 Spartobacteria bacterium | reverse complement strand
GTGACCGAATCCCCGGCCCTGCCGCGGGAGGCGTAGGCGCCCAAAAGGTCGGGCTGGGCGGACGTGCTCTGGATATACACGGGCCGGAAGCGTCGCCCTGCCAGTCGATCCGCGTGATGGTCTCCCCGACGATCCCGAAAGCGCTCAACGGTATGGAAACCAGTTTCCACGCGCCCGTCCCGATCGTGCCGCCTTCCACGTAACTGTTCAGCGCCACATCATCAAAACGGGTATCGTCGTTGTGGCAGAAGACCTTCAGGCTGATGGAGGTGGACTGCCCGTAGATATGGAATTGCATCGTGTCATAGTCGCTGATGTCCAGGCCGTCGTTGTGCAGTGAAAGGGCGCCCCAGTCGCCGGTGACGGCCACCGACATGGAATAAGCCCCGCTGTAAACGGGGTCGGTGCAGGCCGGGTCCCGTGTGGAACTGTAAGACCAGTCCTGCCATCCGTTGCTCAGTCCGTCCTGGTATATCCAATGTTCCTGCGCATGGAGCGAGCTGGATACCAGCAGATACCCCAGGCAGGCCACCGCGAGATAATACTGTCTCATAAAAGAACACCGCCTAATCTGGGAAAAAGCACACACATCTTCCTGCATGTTACCGGAAAAACGCCCAAAAGTTAAACAAAAGCCAGAAGAAAAAGGCTATGCCGTTGTTTGTTGGTGGCGCGCGAGGATATTGAGCGCCAGGACCCAGAAGCAGAGGACCACATTGAAGAGCGGCACCTGGAGGGGGACGGGCAGGCTGTAGATGATGGCCACGGTCGGGGCCCAGACGAACCAGGTGGAGAAGAGGACGGCCGGGATGGTAAAGGTGAACAGGTCGCGCGAGAAGGCCTGGCGCAGCGCGGCGGCGCTGAACCCGCCGTCTTTCCAGGCATAGATGACGGCCAGGCTGGGGGCCGCCCAGAAGGGATTATAGATAAACTGGTCCACCAGCACCTTTTTGATAATAACGGGCGCGGTGCCCGTATCGCCGAAAACAAGGCCTTGCAGCCGGTAAAACGCATCCACTTCCATGCCCTTGTAGGCCCAGAACAGGATATAGAACAGCCCTTGTTTCCAGCATTCATTCCGGGGAATCCTGTGGGCGCCCAGCAGGTAAAGAAACGGCAGCAACCCGCCGCAAATCGCCGTAGAAACGGCCGCAAAGGCATATCCCCCGCGGGTTTTCAACGCCGCAATCCGCTCAAAAAACGCGCGTGTGGCCGGAACAAAAAAATACACCAGCACCAACCCCAGCGCCACGCACCACAGCACGATGCCCGGCGCCAGGTTTTCCCTGAATCCGCGCGCTATCCTGTGTCGTAACCGGTGCTCTTTCATCCTGTCCTGTCTGCTCGTTGCCGTTTCCTTGCTTTTGCGAAGGCGACTGATGCCCCATTTCATTTCAAAGGACAAGCAAAAAGATTAGCCCGAAATTTGCGGATTTCCACAGATTTTTTCTCATAGAGGCGGTTTCGCGGGCTTTTGTCGCGCCGGAAGGCTTTTTCCATCGAAAATGGGCGAAAAATGCGAAAAAATGTGATCACGAATCGCTCGAATCACCTGGAGCAGCATAGCCGCAACCGAAATTCTCAACAAGATTAAGCACTGCGATTTCTTTACCACCCGCTTCGCTGGAGTACACGGAGTGCACGGAGATAGAAGATTTGTGTT
>RZZM01000647.1 GCA_009929845.1 Spartobacteria bacterium | reverse complement strand
CGGCGCAGCGGCCGGGAACGCCGGTCAACGGCATGATTCGCTACAACGCCACCAACAACAGGATCGAATCTTACGAGAACGGCGCCTGGAAGAATACAGCCGTCGGAAACGCGGCGTTGCAAGCCAATACCACCAGTTCGAATAACACCGCAGTCGGCGTTAACGCATTAGGCAGCAACAATACAAATGGATCAAATACAGCTATTGGATCTCATGCACTTTTTTTAAATACAGGATTGTCTAACACAGCGGTGGGAAACAGGGCGATAGAAAAGGGTACAACGGGGCAATATAACGTTGCCATTGGATCCCATGCGCTTGCTGACAATACAACAGGAAATAACAACACGGTAGTAGGGGCCAGTGCCCTGCGAAACAATACGGCTGGTCAGATGAATGTGGTGATAGGGGCTTTCGCCAGCGGAAACATTGGTTATGCAGATGGTTTTATAAGCGGGAACGTTGTGATCGGGTATTCTGCCGGAGATTCACTAACGGGCGGGGCGACGATTTCAGCAGGCCCGGAGGGCAATATTCTGGTGGGCACTTATACTGGGTCTGGCCTCACGACCGGCGATAAGAATATTCTCATAGGCTACAATATCGATCCGCCGACGGCGACGACCAGCAATCATCTCAATATCGGGAATGCAATCACGGGGAACTTGACCACCGGGGACATCACGGTGGCCGGGACGGTCACGGCCGATGCCCCCACAGCCAACAACCATCTGGCGACCAAGGAATATGTCGATAGCGCCATGGCGGGTGGAGGCGGGTGTTATGTGGTTCACCCTTATTGCGTTTCCGGTTGCGGTTATACCGATACTGCTACTCTAGGTACTATGAATTGCGCCTCAGGGTTCACTGAAGCTACGACTTATACCTGCCTTATTCATTATTCGGAGGGAACATCTGATCCTGATTACAGAAACGCCACATGCCGCGTATGCTGCAAGTAACTGAAGTACCATGACGAACCGGACAGGGGAGTCCTGACCACAAAGTGAGATTTTCAAGCCTGGAACTGGCCGCAACGGATGAGAACGCAGAAAATAATAGCGGTTCTTCTCGCCCTGATACTCTGCGGCTCCCTGACAACAGCACGTGCCGCCGATCCGGATTGTCCGGCGCGTCCCGTCAGGATCAGCGGCGGCTCGCTCGCCCCGCTGGTTGCGCCGGAATCCTCCCTTCCCATGATCCCCGCCGCCTGCGCCGCCACCATCGCGCGGGGCGCTCTGGTGATTTTCCGCAGCGGGGCGCATGAGCAGCCGCTCATTAAAATCGTCAAGGCCGTGCCCGGCGACCGGTTCGGCATCGCCGGCGGGCGCGTCACGGTCAACGGCGCGGTCCTGGCCAACAGCGCAGGAACCCCGTATCAGCTCGGCGAGGGACGGGCGCGGATGATCGCGTCTTACGCCGCGTCCTATGGCGGCATCGTCCCGGCAGACGCCTATCTGGTGCTCGGCGACGACCCGGCAGGGACAATCGACAGCAGCCGCATCGGGCTCGTCAACCGGCGGGATATTGTCATGGTCGGCCCGGCGGACGAGTAGGACTGACGGGCTACAGGCTAGCCGCGATTGCTCGTTTGTGAACAGCTTGCGCGAATCTTGAGGCGACCCTCCGCTTGTGCTATCAATGGGACATAAAGGAGGTTATGT
>RZZM01000646.1 GCA_009929845.1 Spartobacteria bacterium | reverse complement strand
ATTGGTGGCGATCATGCTGCCGGCGCTGTAGGAGGTCCAGCAGACGTTATTGGTATCGGCGTTCCAGTACAACGAGCCATTATCGTTGAAGTACAGGAGGTAGTAGCCGCCATCCGTTGAGTGCCGCAGGAGCGCCTGTTCGGCATCAGCGCTTGCCGCGCCTACGACGCCTGGATTGAACCGGCCTGCGCCTTCGAGGGTCCACAACGTGGCCAGAGAGAACGCGGCGGGCTGTGTGCCTTTGAGTTTGCCGGTGCCGTTATCCGTGAAGAAGAGCACTTTGGCGTAGGACTTGGTTTTGCCGCCCTGTTCAAAAGTGGCGCTGCTGCGTACGATCACTTCATGCTGGCCGTCACCGTTCACATCGGCAATGCTGTCGACCACCCACGCGGTGGGATTGGTGGCGATCATGCTGCCGGCGCTGTAGGAGGTCCAGCAGACGTTATTGGTATCGGCATTCCAGTAGAGGGAGCCGTTGTCATTCATGTACAGCAGGTAGAAGCCGCCGTCATTGGCATGGCGGATCAATATCTGTTGGGCATTGGTGCTGGTCGCGCCAACCGCGTCCGTATTGAAATTGCCCATGCCTTCGATAGTCCACAGGGTGGCCAGGTTAAAGGCCGCCGGCTGAGTTGCCTTGAGTTTGCCGGTGCCGTTATCCGTGAAGAAAAGGGTTTTCACCTCTGATTTGGTCTTGCCGCCCTGCTGGAAGGTGGTGCTGCTGCGCATGATCAGCTCGTTTTGGCCGTCGCCGTCCACATCGCCGATGGCATCAATATCCCACGCGGTGGCGTTGGTGGCGATCATGCTGCCGGGGCTCCAGGAGGTCCAGCAGATATTATTGGTATCGGCGTTCCAGTACAGGGTGCCGTTGTCATTAAGGTACAGCAGGTAAAACCCGCCGTCATTGGCCTGGCGCAGAAGAATCTGCTCGCCATCCACCGGGGCGGCGCCATACTCGCCGGTATAATCACCCCATCCGATATCACTGATTCTGTCATCGCGCGGCCGGTCATTGGCCGTCGCAAAGGTTGCGGTGATCGTGAAGATCAACACAACACTCAGACATTTAACTAATGTCGTCATAATGCACGCTCCTTCTTTCTTCTTTCTCACTTCCATTCCTCTTTCAGGCTATTGCCCATTCAGGACACATCCTGGTTTTCATAGCACTTAACATGCCACGTATGGGTTTCATTTGACCGAATCCCACGATAGCCGTTATCGACAGCCAACCGGCTGAATTTCAGCCTCTTACTCAAAAAGAACAAATAAACCGGGGAAAACCCGGGAAAAGGCAAAATTTGCCTGTTTCCCCGGTATCTTCCTTAAAATCCGCTGATATTTCCGATGGCCTGCAAGGACCACGCCGCGGCATTTGTGGCCATGGACGAACCCGGCGTCCATGATGTCCAGCACAAGTCGTTGGTATCACCGGCGTTCCAGTACATACTCCCGTCCGGCTCGAAATAGAGCAGATAGTAGCCGCCATCCGTCGTATGCTGGAGCAGCAACTGGCTTGCATTGTCCGCGCAGATGGCATTTGTGGTATTGAAGTTGCCCAGGCCTTCCAGCGACCAGGTGGAGGTGGTCTTGAACGCCGCGGGTTGCGTTTCCTTGAGCGTTCCGGTGCCGTTGTCCGTGAAAAACAGCACCCGCTTGTAT
>RZZM01000645.1 GCA_009929845.1 Spartobacteria bacterium | reverse complement strand
GGAAGCACTGGACGGAATTCAGCGAACGCTTATCACACAGGGCAAAAAAATGGCGTACCCGTAGGGAGTCGAACCCCAAACCTTCTGATCCGTAGTCAGATGCTCTATCCAATTGAGCTACGGGTACGCAGCAATGGGCCGTAATGTAACACTGTTTTTTCAGAATGCAAGCGTGGTTGGTCTTTTTTTGCAAAAAATTTTACCTGCAAGTTTAGCATTCCTTACCCCCGAACGTTATACTTACTATTTTGTTAGCCACGGATGAACGCGGATTCGGCCATATTCGCGGGAGGGTCTCTGCTTGTCCCGCCGTAATATATGAAGGCGGGTCCTCAGCGACTGGTCGGCGGGCGGGGATGCCTTGCGCCGCGCCCTGCGTACGCTGGTCATTGAGGACAATGACCCTCCCGGGGGGTTGGTCAACTGCGGCCACAAGGCTTTTTGAGAAGTTACGCGTTTTCCCGACTTATAACATTTTTGAGGAGGCCGACATTCAGGGGGCGCTCGGGGTCCCCGGCCAGATAGGCGGTCTGACTGGGAAAGGCGAAGTCGATGCCGGCGTCGTTAAAGCGCTTGAGAATCTCCAGATTCACCTTCTCGGCACAGGCGCAGTAGGCCCAATAATCCGCCGGGTGGTACCAGTAAATAACCAGAAGGTTCAGGGCCCAGTCGTTGAACTGGTTAAAATATATCCTTGGCGGGAAATCTTCGCGCATCCCCTCATGGTTTTTAAGTATTTCTTCGAGTATAGTCTTGGCCGCGGTGACTTTCTCGGGGGAAGTGTCATAGGTAATGGTGATATTGGCGACGTGTTTGATGTAGGGGCGGTCACTGATATTGGTGATGGTCTTGTTGGCCAGTTCGCCGTTGGGAATGATCACCAGATGCCCATCCAATGTCCTGAAACGGGTGGAGCGCAAGCCCACTTCCTCAATAATCCCGTCCTTGCCATCCACGACAATACGATCGCCGATTTTGAACGGCCGGTCGGTGAAAATGACCAGCGATCCGAAAAAGTTGGACACCGTATCTTTCGCGGCCAGGGCGATGGCCAGACTGCCGACGCCCAGGGCGGCGACAATGGATGAAATGGATTTTCCACTGAGTATCTGGGCGATCTGGACCATGCCCAGGATGACGATGGTCACACGCAAGCTCTTTCGCACCAGCGGGACCAGCATATCGTCAAAGGTATTGGACGTTTTGGACGCCAGATGGGTCATGGACGCGGCGGCGACATCCACCATGCAATACGCCACATAAACGACAGAGATGGTCACCATCACGCGCAGGGCCGTTTGGACCATGGCGAAAAGCTGTTCATTCATCACCAGCAGCGCGGCGCCCAGGTAGACGGCCAGAAGGACCAGCAGGACCACGCAGACTCTGGACAACGCAACATAAAACGAGGCAAGGACGGCGCGTCCCCGATTTTTTTGTGTATCCCCGATTTTAAGGAGCACCACCCGGGTGATCTTCCCGGCGACAAATGAACCCAATATCAGCAAAAAGAGCGCGGCAATCCGCCACAACTCATTTCCGGCAATCTCGTAGTGTATCCAGTTTTTCCAATCTGTCATAATAACCTCACGTCCTATCCTTGCGGGAATTTTGCGTGGAATTCAACCCAAAAAATACTATAAATCGGCAAGGGAACCTGTAAGCTC
>RZZM01000017.1 GCA_009929845.1 Spartobacteria bacterium | reverse complement strand
CTAAGCATCCTAAGCATCCTGAGTCATTGAGGACAATGACCCTCCCGACGAATCGTCTCCGGCGGGATCGGAGATAAATAGTTTGGATTACCTGTCTCCTGCTAACACGGCGCTAACAGTGGTTTGTTCCTGTGTCGCACGGTTTGACGAACGCCATGGACAGGAAGTGTAGCGATATGGCAGTGCAAAAAGAAAACAGCGTGGGATGGCATGGGCTGTGAGCGGCGACGCGCGGTTGTACATCCTGGATGCGATAGGTCCCTTTTTCCGGGGCTATGAGCGGCCGCATATCAACTGGTCAAAGATTCCGTTTGATCATCTGGAGGACGGGCAGGGAGGACTGGATGCGGCCCGGTTTGCGGGGATTCGGGAGGATTTCGATTTGCTGTGCCGACGCGCGTCCGAAACCGGATTCAATGCCCTCTCGATTGATGATGTGGCGCACCTGATTGATGCGCCATTCTACCCCGCGCCCCTGCGTGAAAAAATAAGGGCCTACCGCCGTGAATACGCCCGTCTCTTTGAGCTGGCGGCCCAACGGGAACTGGCCGTGTATGTGACATCCGATATCATGTTCTTCAACAATCATATCGAGGCGCACATCGGACGGGGGCATGCAGGGATTGTGCGATTCCTGAAAGCGGCGCTGGCCGGCATATTCGACGATTTCCCTCACGTCAAAGGCATCATCTTCCGTATGGGCGAATCGGATGGGTTGGATGTTGACGGGGAGTTCAAAAGCAGGCTGATCATAAAACATCCGCGCACCGCCCGACGCTATATCAATGCCTTGCTCCCAGTCTTCGAAGAAAAAGGCCGCATGCTGATATTTCGGACCTGGAGCGTGGGGGCCTATCCCATTGGGGATTTAATGTGGAACCGGCGGACCTTTCGAAAAACGTTCCAGGATATTGCCAGCGACAACTTCGTCCTGTCACTGAAATTCGGCGAGTCTGATTTTTTTCGCTACCTCCCTTTGAACAAGCATTTCTTTCGTTCCGGTCCACGCAAAATAATCGAGTTGCAGGCGCGACGCGAGTACGAGGGGTTTGGTGAATATCCATCGTTTGTGGGGTGGGACTACGAGGTCTACGCCAAACAACTGGCGGATTGTCCGGACGTGATCGGCGCCTGGATTTGGTGTCAGACAGGCGGATGGACCCGCTTCAACCGGCTGACGTTTTTGGAAGAGCGCGGCATCTGGAATGAAATCAACACGGTGGTGGCCCTCAAGGTGTTTAAGGAGGGGATATCGGTCGAGGAGGCCCTGGAGCAGTTCATGAATGAACGGGTGCCCTCCGGTACGGCAAGGCAACTGGTCAAATTGCTGCGTCAGTCGGAAGAGGTTATCCGGCAACTGCTGTACATGCCCGAGTTTTCGCGCCGGAAGATATATTTCCGCCGATTGCGCATGCCGACCCTTCTGTGGGTGTATTGGGACAACATCCTGATTACGCATTCCCTGCGAAAGATACTGCGCTGTTTCATTTCGGATGGCGAGGCCTGCATCCGGGAAGGGTACCAGGCGCTGGACAAAATCCAGCGTATGAAACGACGGGCGCGGAAGCTGGGATTGCCCGAGGATGATTTTGATTTCCAGTACGCCACCTTTGAAATCCTGGCCAAGTCGCGGGAGTATTTTTTCCGACCATATGATGAAGGATTGATCCGGGAGTTGTCGGCGATGGTGGCTTCTTATCGTGTACATTATCCGACGGGCTATACCGTGGTGCTGGACTTCAAACCGGTGCGGGTGGCCCGCCGCCTGATCCGGGCGGTCCTGCGCTTTTGCCTCCGCGACCAGCGTGGCTATCGGCTGATTGACCGGTTGTTCATCTTGAAGTTGCTATCCGTCCTGTATCCGCTGCTGAACCGCTTTGGAGCAAAGCGCGTCCCTGCATTTGCCGCGCGTCAGGCGATGGGGGTCGAGTCGCTCTTCCGCTGAACCGGATCGTACGCCTCTGACTACGATGAACGCGCCCCTTTTTCGCCACGGATGGGCGCTGATTATCACGGACTTGTCACGACGTAAGGATTTCTGATCTTGTGTTTTTGGAGGGCGAGATTCCCATCGAGTCGAATTGCACCACACGCCATTGGATAAACCCGGGCTCTACAGAGTAGCCGCCCTCCAAAAATGTGGCTAATCACCTACAACCTACCCACCTACCCACCTAACCGACTTCTCACAACCCGCTCACAGCGCCAAAACAACGTCGCGCCAAGCTGCAAAGAAAACATGAGGTGCAAGCATGCAGGTGAATTCCAAGGCGGATTTACACATTCACAGCAAATATTCCAACCGGCCCAGCGAATGGTTTTTGCGTCGTATTGGCGCGCCCGAGAGCTTTATGGAGCCCCTGGCGGTTTATCATGCCTGTAAGGCGGCGGGCATGGACTTTGTCACGATATCCGATCACAACTGCATCCGCGGCGCGTGTGAAATTGCATCGATGCCCGGTACCTTCATTTCGAGTGAATTGACCACGTATTTCCCCGAAAACGGATGCAAGATTCATTGTTTGGTCTCCGGAATCACGGAAAAGCAGTTCAACGAGATGCAGCAGATACGCGACAATATCTATGATTTGTCCCGCTATATGCGGGAGCACAGGATCATCCCCACCATCGCGCATCCGTTGTTCCGCATCAATGAAAAGCTGACCATCGACCTGTTCGAGAAGCTCATCCTGATGTTCGACCGTTTCGAGGGGATCAATGGTTCGCGCGTGCAACGCGCCTGCGAGATTGGCAATGCCATTCTGCTGAACCTGACGCCGGAGATAATTGATGAAATGGCCGATCGCCACAACATGGCGCCGGTCGGGCCGACCCCTTGGAATAAGTCACTGACGGGCGGCTCCGACGACCATGGCGGACTCTACATCGCCAGCTCCCACACCATCACTCCGTACGCGCCCACGGTCTTTGACTTTCTTGAATATCTGCGCGAAGGGCAGCACGAACCCGGCGGGTGCGGCGGCACCAGCGTGCGGCTGGCCAACAGCCTGTACCGTATCGCCTACAGCTACTACAAGGACCGGTTCCTCGCGCCGGGCGCCACGGACCGTTCCGTCATCGGCGCGATGCTGCGCACCCTGTCGGAACAGCCCGACGAACGCCCCGTCGCCCCGCACGGCATTCGCGCGGGCCTGAAGGCCCTCTTTACCCGGCGCATCGAAAAGGCCTACATCAAGAAGGAGATGAGCGAGGTCGAGCAGATGATCGTGGAAGAATTTTCGCGGGTGTTTGACGCCGCCCAGCCCCAGCTCAGTATGGAAGAGGCTGACCTGGTCAATTTCAAATCGGCCTGCCGCCTGAGCCAGGAGCTGAGTTTTGTATTCCTGCAGAAGGCCGCCCGCAAGATTCAAAAAGGTGAATTGGTAGGCTCCCTGCAGGCCATTTCCTCCCTCGGCCCCCTGGCCCTGGGCATCGCGCCTTATCTCACGGCGTTTTCGACGCAGCACCAGGACGAAATGTTTCTTCGTGAGGTGACGGACCGCTTTCCGGCGGCCAGCCATTTGCGTCTGAAGAGCGGGCGCAAGGCCTGGGTAACGGACACCTTTACAGATATCAATGGTGTGACCAAGACCATTCACACGCTGGCGGCCATGGCGAGGGATGCGCGCAAGGATATCATGGTGATTACCAGTCTTGATCATGAGCCGCGGGCGGATTTCCCGGTGAAAAACTTTACGCCCGTGGGAACCTTCAGAATGCCTGAGTATGAATCGCTGCTTATCAGCTATCCGCCCTTCATGGAGATGCTGGCTTATTTTGAAGAGATGGCGTTTGATGAAGTCATCATTTCCACGCCGGGCCTGCTGGGAACCTGCGCCTTGGGCGTGGCCAAGCTGCTGGGGATACCTATCAAGGGCATTTACCACACGGACTTCCCGCGTTTCTTCACGGATATCACCGAAGATGAAAAACTCGGGGAACTCGCCTGGCGTTACATGCGGTGGTTTTACGGAGAGGTCGACCAGATACTGGCGCCGACTCGTCAGTATAAAAGCCTGCTGATGGATGGCGGACTCGACGGCGCCAACATTGAGATCATGCCCCGCGGGATCGACTGCGAAAAGTTCAGTCCTTCGTTGCGCGACCCCGACCGGTGGAAGGCGTACGGGCTCAACGGAAGTTTTAAATTCATCTATGTGGGTCGCGTTTCCCGGGAGAAGAATATCGAGGTCATGCTGAAGGCCTTCCAGGGGGCCTGCGAAGATGGGATGGATGCGGACCTGATCATCGTCGGCGAAGGCCCGCAAGCCGACGAGTTGAATAAGAAATACGGCAATCCACGCATTGTGTTTACGGGCAGTCTGTATGATGAAGAGCTGGCCAAAGGGTATGCATCCGCGGATATGCTGGTGTTTCCCAGTTTGACCGACACCTTTGGCAATGTGGTTCTTGAAGCGCATGCCAGCGGGTTGCCCGCCATTGTCTCGGACGAAGGCGGCCCCCAGGAGATCGTCACCTCCCATGAGTCGGGCCTGGTCGTCAGCGCCCGTACGCCGGCAGAGATGTGTTCGGCCATGAACCGGGTGGTGCGCGACCGCTCGCTTTACGAACGCCTGCGGTCCAACGCGATGCTCAAAGCGCATGACAGCCGCTGGGACCATGCCCTCGCAAAGCTTTAATTAACCTGTCGGCCCTAACCAAGGGAGTAAATATACCAAATACCTGCCTCAGGGTAGCGTCGCTTTCGCGTCGCAACCTGGGCGAACATACGCAACCCCTGGGGTTGGAGAGACTACCGCTAAAAGCACCCGCCCACCGGTTGGGAATTATCCCAGCCCCAGTCAATATCAATTACGATATCGCCTGGTTGCTTGATATACCAGATGCCGCCGGCGGGCCAGTAGACGGCGATATCCGTGAAGCCGTCGCCGTTGTAGTCGGCGGGCACCGCAATGGCTGCATCCCACCCCCAGTTGACGACATCGACACCGCCCTTGAGTGTGGACTTCATGATAAACCAGTTGCCGGTGTCAGGGTTATAGATGGCCGGGTCAGCCACTCCGTCCCCGTCATAATCGCCGGTGACAGGGATGAACGTGCTCCACCCGAGGTCCAGTTCCACGGGCGGGGAGGGTTGGCTGCTACGGCGGATATACCAGTAGGGTGAGCTTACGCCGTAATAGACCGCAAGATCGGAAATGCCATCTCCGTCGTAGTCGTTGGGAGCGGAGCGCAGTGCAGGCATGATAATGGCCGAACCGCGCCATCCAAGGGAGACGTCAAGCACGCCTGAGATGCCGTAGAGTCGCTCGGGGTACAGGCGGTTGGTGGTATGATTCAGGCCGAGCTGTCCACGGTTGTTGTGGCCGAAGACCATCAGGGTGCCATCATATCTGACAAACATACTGTGATTGCCGCCCGCCGCGATTTTTGTAATGTTGTTCGCGGAGACGTCATTGATCAGGGTGGGCACATTACGGTCGGTGGTATTGCCGTGTCCCAATTGACCATAGTTATTTATTCCGGTGGAATATATGCGTCCGCTTGCGTGGAGGAAAAGCGTGTGGTAATCGCCGCAGGCGGTTTGAATCATGCCGGTGGTTGCAAGCCAGTCATGGTCCAACCGGTGTACGTTATCGCCGAGGCCAAGCTGTCCATAATCGTTGCGTCCTGCCACGGCATGGCTTCCGCCGTTAAAGCGCATCATCAGGTGAGAGGCCCCGCAGGCAATATCG
The DNA here is from genome assembly GCA_009929845.1 of Spartobacteria bacterium. Lineage (GTDB taxonomy): Bacteria > Verrucomicrobiota > Kiritimatiellia > RZYC01 > RZYC01 > RZZM01. The sequence goes on along the minus strand of RZZM01000017.1, from coordinate 26,095 downwards.
ACGACTTGCTCGGAGTAGGCGGAGACCCAACTGTTGCGGTCGGTGGTGTTGTTTTGCGAAAGTTGACCATAGCCATTATCACCTGTTACCAACACCTGTCCAAGGTGGGTCAAGGCGGCTGAGAAGTATGATCCACAGGCGATCTTCGTTATGAAGGCGAAGCGCGTCAATGTAGGTACCAGGCAGTTGACATTGTTACCGATACCGAGTTGTCCCTTAGTATTCAATCCGAAGGCGTATACCGCGCCATTTTCGGCAAGCACAAGCGAATGGTGATGGCCGCAGGCAATGTCTTTGGCCTTCAGATTATTTGGCATGGTAATCAGGGTGGGATAAAGAACCTCGTCCACGGCACCGAGACCCAGTTGGCCGTAGCGGTTATCACCCGTGCCGTAGACCTCTCCACCAGCGGTAAGAAACAATGTGTGATCCATGCCGCTGGCAACCTGTTTGAAGTAGGCGCCGTTAATCTGGGTGAAGAATTCCGTTCTGTATTTATCGCCGAGGCCTCCTTCCCCATAGTCATTTTTCCCGCAATAGCGCGCATAATAGGCGTCGGTATGGTTGAAAGCAAAAAGACTTGTGGTGAGCAGGAGGACCAGTTTGATGCACGTCTTCATTTTTCGACTCCTTATTTAGTTGTCTAACCCGATGATTAACAGCCATCAGCAGTGTATTCGACTTTCCTCATCGTACCTGCCGCTTCAAAGAGCAGATTAAGGGCCAGTTGCCGGAAAAGAAAGAAAAATCCGTCAAAAAATGCTGCCGAGGTGATGTTTTGTGCGATCATGTGAGGATATCGGCTTTTCAATGGGGTTTCCTCTGTGCGAAAGTGTGGATATGTTGATTGTGCTGCCTATAATTGTTTTTGTCGTGTTGGCGTGTGCTGAATGGAGTCGGCAGGGCCTGTTTCGTGATGCCGTTTTGCGGGCGGCTGTGTTTGTCGGGGTGATTACAGTTACGGGGACGGAGGCGCTGGGTTTTTGCCGTATGCTGACTTTTTGGGGTGTGGTTGGTTTTTGGGGTATTGCGCTGATGGGTGTGGGCGGGTGGTGTGTCTTGACGATCCTCCGTCACGGTTGGGGGCGTCCGGCTTCTACCGTGTTGTCAACGGTTCAATGGGCGCTTCTTGTGTGGTGCGTTGTTTATATTTTACTTATCGGACTGTTGGCCTGGATGTGTCCGCCGAATGTATGGGACGGACTGACGTATCATATGAGCCGGGTGATGCACTGGATACAGAATCGTTCAGTGGCGTTTTATCCCACAAGCATCCCGCGGCAATTGCATCTGTCTCCGGGGGCGGAGTATGTTATCCTGCACGCGCAACTGCTAAGTGGCGGGGATCGTTTTGCGAACCTGGTACAGTGGGGCGCCATGACCGGATGTTTGTTGGCGGGCAGCCTGATGGCGCACGAGCTGGGGGCCGGACGGCGCGGGCAGTTGCTGACGGTTGTGCTCGTCCTGACGTTACCTGCGGGAATACTCCAGGCCTCGAATGTGCAGACGGATTTTGTGGTCAGCTTCTGGTTGTTGCTGTTGGCGCTGTATGTGGTCAGGATGTGTCGGCAGGCCTCCCCGCGGGATGCCTTTCTTGCTGGCGGCGCACTGGGGTTGGCGGTACTGACCAAGGGGACCGCCCTTGTATTTGCCGCGCCCTTATTGCTGGTCTATACGGCGTCGGCCTGGCGGGCGGACAGGAAAACATGGCTGCGGGCCATGGCCGTCATGGGGTGTTTGACTTTGTTATTGAATGGTCCGTTCTGGTTGAGGAACCAGGCTCTCTACGGGCGGCCGCTGGGACCGGGGAGCGAGGGCGTCGGCGGCGCGTTTTCATACCGCAATGACCACTTTTCGGCGGACGTATTGCTTTCCAACCTGTCACGCAACCTGGCGCTGCATGCTGTGCAGCCGGTGTCTGCCCTGCGGATGGAAGTTGAAGAATGGACGCGGACCTTCCATGAAGCGCTGGGGCTGGATAGTGATGATCCGGCGACCACCTGGACGGGGACGACGTTCCATCTGGCCGATCAATGGGCACATGAAGTGCATGCGGGGAATCCATTACATCTGTTGTTGATTTTTGGGTGCGGGCTGGTTCTGTGCATACCACGTATTTTCCGCAAGAATGATAAAACCGGGTTGATCCGGGCACTCTATCTCAGTGGCTGGTGCGGGCTGGCGCTTTTTTGTTTGCTATTGCGTTGGCAGCCTTGGGGGGCGCGTCTGCATCTGCCATTTTTTGTATTGCTGATGCCCTGCCTGGGGGTGGTTGTTGAACGGATTATGCCTCCGCGTTTTGCTTATGGGTTGGGCATTTTGCTGTTGCTTTGCGCCTTGCCGTGGTTGTTTTCCAATGCGTTGCGGCCGTTGGTTGGGCCGGCGGCGGTCTGGCGCGTGGATCGTTCCGCGCAGTATTTCGCTGCGGCGCCATCCCTTCGCGCGCCGTATGGCGCGTTGCGTGGCTATCTGGCTCGCCGCGGACCGGAAGAAGTTGGGCTGTTCCTGGGGCTGGATGATCCGGAGTATTTGTTGTGGCGGACCGTTGGGGCGCCGGGGATGACGTGGCGGCATGTAGGGGTGGAGAACGCGTCCGGACGGTTGGCCGCGGGGGGCGCACTGCCGGATGTGATCCTGGTTTCTCGGGATATGGGGCGTATTACACTTGAAGGGCGCGTTACAAAGGAGTATGATACCCGTTCATTTTCGCCCTTTAGCGTCATCGAACGGTAATGGTGTGGCGGGAATGACTGGATGTGCAGGTGTGTGTATTGGGCATGGAGGCAGAGAGGTAGATAGAGATATGGCAGAAGAAGTTTATCCATTGTGTTTTAAGCCGGTGTACAAAGATTATCTGTGGGGTGGGGACTGGATTGTGCGCAAGTACAACCGTCAGGCCCCTCCGGGCGTTTATGCCGAGTCGTGGGAAGTGGCGGACCGCCCGGAAGGGATGAGTGCCATTACAAACGGGGCCCTGGCCGGGCGCACCTTGCAGGAGGCCATTGACATGTGGGGCCGTGCTTTGTTGGGAAGCCATGTGAAGGGCGAGGGCTTTCCTTTGTTGATTAAGCTGATTGACTCACGGCAATGCCTGAGTGTTCAGGTGCATCCGAGCGATGAAACCGCGGCGGAGTTTGGCGGGGAAGCCAAGACCGAGATGTGGTACGCGTTGGACGCCGCGCCCGGGGCGCAGGTGTATGCGGGGCTCAAACCGGGTGTCGGGCCGGAGCAATTCAAGCGCGCCATTGAGGAGCAGAGTTTCGCGGAGGTACTGAAGACTGTGCCGGTGGGTAAAGGGGACGCGGTATTTATTCCCGGGGGGCGGGTCCACGCCATTGACGCAGGATGTTTATTGCTGGAAGTGCAGCAGAACTCGAACACCACCTATCGCATTTATGACTGGGGGCGGGTTGGCGCGGACGGACGGCCCCGCGAACTGCATGTGGACAAGGCCATGGAAGTCATTACATGGGATGATAACGCCGAGCCCCGCTTGCCGCCCCCGGAGATGAAAAAAGGCGCCGGGTGCGGGGGCAACACCTGCGGCGTTATCTGTCGGAACCCCTACTTCATATTGTCGCGTATTGAATTATCCAACTCGCTGGACCTGCCGGAAACGCCCGAAACTTTTCAGGCATTTTTTGTGGCGGAAGGGACAGTGCGTATGCAGTGGAGCGGCGGCGAGGAAGCATTGCCTGCAGGAACGACCTGTATGGTTCCCGCGGCCATGACCGGTTGCCGCATTGAGCCGGTTGGCGGGGACGCCGACGTGCTGCGCATTACCGTGCCGTGAGCAAAAGAAACAAGGGGGACCCGCCTTCATATATTACGGCGGGACAAGAAGCGACCCTCCCGGGTGATTGTCTTCCTTGGGGAGGGTCATTGTCCTCAATGACCGGGTGGACCGGGAAGCTTGTTTGATGAAACGGAAAGCTTGCTGGATTATCCCGGTCGCGTCCACCAGTTTCGCTTATTTGAGAAATGCTGGACCTCTGGTAGTGAGTGCGATAATTTTTTTTAAAAAATTTGATTAAACAGCGCGGATCAAAATGGTGTAGAGTAAAGGGAACGGATGTGATAGCGGTATCACGAATGCTGGAATATGTGGGTGGGAGCGGTTGACGGCTGATGATCTGGCATGTATGATGCTGTGTAATGGTGGTGGTATAGCAGGAGAATTGAAATGAAAGAGCAGCAGAAGAGTTCCCGGAAGCTGGGATTCACGTTAGCTGAGGTGCTGATTGCTTCATTGGTGGTTGTGATGGCGGTGGGGGGCGCGTACGGGGCGCTGATCATGTCGCGCATGATGACCATGCTGGCGCGGCAGCACCAGGAAGGCGAACAACTGGCTATGGATCAGTTGTGGAAGACCTATCATCTTCCCTATGAGCAGTTACAATCCTTTGCCCCCAACCCACAGGTTCTTTCCGTACCGGAAGGCACGTTGCTGAGTGAGGCGGGCGGCACAATACGTACCGGGGTCATGCAGTATTCGAACCGGTGCGAGATCGTGGTGCGGGTGGATTGGACGCGTATTGGTCCTATCAATACAGGGACAAATACACCCCATGAAATGCTGACCATTGAGCGGTACAGAACGGATTTATAATAGGGAAGGATGGGATACGCAATGAATGTACGAACAAAAAAGGGATTCACCCTGACGGAAGTGGTGGTGGCGCTGGGGATCGGAACGGTTGTCATGGCCGGTGTGATGATGTTTCTTGTGCAGAGTCTGCTGGTGTGCCGGGATGTGATGGCTGAGACCTACATGTGTCAGCAGTCCCGTCTGGCCCGCGAGCGCATTCAGCGCAAGATCAATAACTATACGGAGCATGGCCTGCGCGAGGCGGAATGGGAATCGCTCAATGTTTGGGGGGAAGGTGGCGGCATTGATTTCACCGTGACGTGCAGCGAGGAGCAATGGGCGGATGAAGACGATGTGCAGAAGGACTACTGTTACCTGGACGCCTACGGGTATCACCTGATGCGCTATGATTTCGATATGGAACGGGAGTTATCTTACACGAAGGCTCCTAACCGGACTATAGATACCGAGCTGAAAATGGTGCTGAATTTTGGCGGCAAGGTATACACGAATTTTACGGTAATCAGCACACGTGTGGTCAATTGATTTGGAGGAACGTGACATGAAATGGTTCAGAAAAACAACAGGCAAACGGGAGGGGATAATTCTCATCAGCACCACCACGTCGCTGACGCTGATGACCCTTATCGCCGGGTCCTTTATCGCCACCTCCCTGACGAACATCCGCCAGATGAAGAAATGGAAAGAGTCGGACGAGTGTTTTTTGCTGGCGCAGTCGGCGATGGAACAGGCCAAATATGACATCTATGTCAAATTCCGGAAATATTTTGATGCGGCGCCGCTTTCCGGGACCTCTGAAAAGTTCAGGTGGTTTAATGTGAACTCGGATGGAATGGTCGGGTCCAACGACCCGTACACCTGTCCGGTGGAAGAGCCCTACAAGGATGGCATTATCACGGTGACCATCGAGAACACCAAGGAGACCAAGTGGCCCGGGTACCGGGACGGCCCGTTCAAGTTGAAGTTGCGGGTGGACGCTGAACGCGAGGGCGTCAAACGTTCCGTCACCGAATATGTGCTGTACAAGCTGGAGGCCTCGGAGGTTTTCGACTACGCTTATTTCATTAATAACTTTGGATGGTTCTATGGCAGCACCATCACCGCCAACGGGGATGTGCGTGCCAATGGGGATTTCCATTGTAAATATGACCCGTACATCAATGGCGACGTCAAGGCGTGCATCAATCCGGATAATGGCGCGCAGGGGAATGTAATCGGTTCCTGGCGGTCGCGCAACCTGAGCTGGTGGTGGAATGACGGGCCGGATCGCGCGCGCCCGGGAGACCCTCCTTCCGCCTCTTTCACGGAGGGATGGGACATGGGATATAATGGCGATCCTGTCGCATGGGAGCATCTGGACCCGCTCGAGATGCCGTATTTAGGCGATTTGTCGGAGTATACCTACCTGGCGACCAATTATGATGGACGCATTACCCAGGGAGGGGTTACGCTGATCACCAATGTATACAACGGTCCCGGCCCCAATCCCGCTCCCACCGCGTGGGCGGATGACGGATGCATCATTCTAATCGGCACGCAAAGCGACCCGATTGAAATTGACGGGCCGGTTGTTGTGATGGGTGATTTGATCATCAAGGGGTATTACACCGGCAAGGGGACCATTTATGCCGGGCGGAATGTGCACATTGCCGGGGACCTGGTTGCGATGGACTACCCGACCTGGGATAAGCCGGACAACGATCCGGAAACAACCGCCGCGGTAAATGCCAACAAGGACCTGCTGGTGCTGGCCGCCAAGGGCAACGTACTCTTCGGCGACTATACCGAATCCTCATGGCGTAGCGCGGTAAATACGTATATCAAGCCGAATTTCACCAAATCCTATACAACAGACTCAAGCGATTACCATCTGGGGTATGATTCGGACTGGAATCCTAATAATGGGTATCGTTTCAACGGGGACTACACAGGATACGATGGCGGCAAGCGGTTGGATAACTCCGGGAATATTGTCAATCGCCGGTACTATGAAGCCAGCCTCAGCCCCAATATTTTTCACGCGGTGGCTAACAGCGAGGAGGTGGACCGCGTGGACGCGGTGGTGTACAACAATCATCTGGTCGGTGGGCATACGGGGCCATTCAAGAACAACGGGTGTTTGATCGGGCGTGATGAGGCGATAATTTTCTCTGGAAGTGTAACCATGAATTGGGATATACGTGTAGGCAGTCGCAGCAAGGACGCTGTTGATATCGGTTTGTATCTGCCGCGTATATTGGCCAAACCGACAAGATTGTACTGGGAAGAGTCGTCTGGTTGATATGGTTACAAAAAAAAGGCATTTAATGATAGTCGGGTTCCTCCTGATGATCGGAGGAGCCCATTGTGTGCATGCCCTGTTGCCCGAGCAGGATGCGGAGATTGCCCGGGACGAGATTATCGATGCGAGGGAACGGAGCCGGATAGAACAACATGAGTTTCAGGAGCGCATTGAGCAAATGCGCCAGGAGCGTAACCAGCGCGTACGTGAAGCGTTGAGTCGTCCGCCACAGGACAATGAGGCGTTCACGCGGGCGGAACGCAAGAACCAGCGTCGCTATCCGGGTCGGGAGGCCTTGCCGGAAAAGCCGGACAATACGTTCATCAGCGTAATTGCGATTTTATTTGCGGTGATCAGCGGAAGTGTTGCTTTGGCGGCATGGTATATGGCTTCCCGGGAGAATAAATAGCGAGGAGATGATGCATCATTTCCTGCCCGCGCGATACACATCCAGGAGATTGGCCAGGTAAAGAGTCAGGCCCGTAAGCAGTCCCATTGCGATGCCCGCGAACTGTGTTTGTGCGAAGGATTCCGTACTGCCCGCGTCCATCGCAATGCGAAGGTTGCGCAGGCCGGGGAGCGCTACCTGAAGAATAATGAAGATAAAGCAGCCAAGGAACGTGATACTGTAGAACATGCCGGGCAGCCAGCGTTTCTGTAGGAATTGTCCCGCGCCGGGCAGCATAAACGCGGACAGGAATATCTGGAGCCTCAAGGACCCGATGGGCTTCCGGCGATGCGGTGTGTTGGGGGCGGGCATCAGACCGTAACCTCCACGGCGTGGCCGATCAGGGAGAAGGGACCCGCCCAGTCAATGCGTACAGGAACCAGGTGCCCCGCCAGTTCACGGTCATCCTCAAAAAAAACAATCTTGTTTTGCGGGGAGCGCCCGCGCCAGCGGTTCTTGTCGCGTGTTTCGACCAGCACTTCCACTATGGAGTTGTTCAACGCGGCGCATTGTTCGGTCTGAATGTCTTTTTGCAGGTCGTCAAGCCGTTTTCGCCGCCGCTCTTTTTCATGCGGTGTCACATCATCTTCGTACAATTCCGCCGCCGGTGTGCCGGGCCGTTCCGAATATTTGGCGATGTGCACCTTGTCGAAGCGGATATCTTCAAGTAAGCGGACGGTATCGTTGAATTGTTCGTTCGTTTCGCCTGGAAAGCCCACGATGATGTCCGTGTGAATGGCCGCATCGGGTATAGTGGCGCGTACCCTGGCTATAAGTTCCCGGAACTGTTCAACGGTGTAGCCGCGGCGCATGCGCCGGAGCACTTCGTTGTTTCCCGCCTGTACCGCAATCTCCATTTGCGGGCATATTTTGTCCACCTCTGCGACGGTGTGCAGCAGTTTGTCGGTAATCCACTTCGGGTGACTGGTGAGGAAGCGCACGCGCGCGAGATTGTCGATGGAGGCCACTTCCCGCAGGAGGTCCGCCAAATCCGGTCCATCCGGGATATCCAGTCCGTATCGGTCAACAATCTGTCCCAGCAACATGACCTCACGAACCCCTTCATTGACCAGCAGGGATATTTCCTCCAGGATATCGGCGGCGGGGCGGCTGTATTCCCGTCCGCGTTTGCCGGGAATGACACAGTACGCGCAGCCGTGGGAACAGCCCAGCACGGCCGGAATGAACGCCGTCACGGCATTGGATTCCATTTGAGGAAGATGATAAACGCTCGTCTCTCGGGCGGTATCCGCGCCGTCGGCCAAAAATGCAATCAACGGTTCAATTTCGGAAGGGGCGGCAAAGAAGTCCACGAACGGAAAACGGTGCTTCAGCGCGTTGTTTTTGTTAACGCCGACCAGGCAGCCCATCAGGACAATGCGCAGGCGCGGGCGGTCCTGTTTACGCTTTCTGAGCGCGCCCAGGCGGCCATAAATCTTGTCTTCGGCGTGTTGACGAACCACACAGGTGTTCAGCACGACCAGGTCCGCGTCATCCGGGGAGGGCGCGGGGCGGTACCCGATATCCTCAAGGCGCGCGGCGAGATGACGGGAATCCGCCTCGTTCATCTGGCAACCGATGGTCCAGATTGCATATGTAGCCGCCTGCATGATCACTATCTTCCGTCTGTTACTATGCTCCGTGTATGAAAGCGTGCGAGCATAGCCCACCGTAGATAAATGGCAAACGGAAAAAGGGACAACTTTTGATCCGGAATCGCCAGAATGAGCATTTTTCCCCACAGATTACACAGATTTTCACAGATGGGGCCTTTGGGGACAGAGAAGTGGGCATGCCGGGAACGCGAGGCTCCGTACTCGTGCGTAGAAATGACTGGCGAGTGCGGATGGGCCCAGATGGCCACCGTGAAGGTCAAATAGCCAAAATTGGTCGTTTTTACCCCAAAAGTCTTCCCAATCCTGAAGCTGCTGAAAAATATCCATAAACCGCCATACAGGATAGGGTGGGGACTGTACTATGGAGAACGTGTGATGTGTACTGTGGGAAGCAGAAAGGTCAGGTAGTGCGACCGTAGAGTCGCGGCGAAGTTCTTTGTGTGCGAGGTTGTTTAGTGGTGTGCGACGCGCGAAGTGATACAGGTATCAGTATAAGGACGGGATGAGACGATGAGGTATGCAAGTTTGGCAGGAAGCGTTGTGGTGGCCGTTTTTCTTGGTCTTGGTGGGTCGGCGCATGCCGGGGCGGTTTTGCGGGAGGTCTGGACCGGCATATCGGGGGGGGCGGTCGCGGACTTGACTGGTGACCCGAATTACCCGGACAATCCCTCCAGTAGCAATCAAATCGTCGATTTGCTGGAAGCGCCAATTAATGTTGGCGATAATTACGGGCAGCGCATTCGTGGCTATGTGCGGCCACCGCAGTCCGGGTTGTATACGTTCTGGATTGCGAGTGATGACCATTCAGAGCTTTGGCTGAGCACCAACGAGAGTGTGGGCGGCAAGGTGTTGATTGCGCATGTGGATGGCTGGACCAATCCGCGGGAATGGGACAAGACGGAAGAGGTTAATCAGCAGTCGTCACCGGTCTATCTGGATACGGACCGGATGTATTACCTGGAAATCCTGATGGCGGAGGGCGCGGGGGGCGATCATGTTTCCGTGCAGTGGCAGCGGCCGGACGGCACGGTGGAGGGACCCATTTCCTGCGCGCACCTGGCGCCTCCCTACGGTCCGTTTTCCGCGCCGGCTATCACGGGGCAATCCTCGAATTCCATTGTGACTGAGGGCGACGAGGTTATGTTCCATGTCACGGTCAGCAACCTTTGGCCGGTGGCCTTCCAATGGTATCGCGCCGACGCGCCCATTTCGGGAGAAACAGGCAACGCCTATCAGATGGAGCGTGCCGCCTTGACCGACAGCAACGTGCAATTCTATTGTGTGCTGACCAACGCGCTTGGCGTGGTAACCTCGCAGGTGGAGACCCTGCATGTGAACGCGGATATAACCGCGCCGACACTGCTTTCCGTAATGAATGTCGGCAGTTCTCAGGTGCAGGTTGTTTTTTCAGAGTCGGTGGAAAGTAACACGGCCTGTTTGATTGCCAACTATACCCTGAATAACGGCATTTCCATTGTGGGCGCCAGCTATGGCATGAGCCCGTCCGCCATCCTCCTGCAAACAACGCCCCTGAGCATTGGCGCCACCTATCGATTGACCGTCAGCAATGTCCAGGACCGGGCCGCGGCCTCCAATACCATCACGATGGAAACATACGCGGAGTTTGAGGCCTCCGCCTTTGCCCTGCATGATGTCGGCAGCCCGGGCGCGGCAGGAACCATCAGCGGTTCCGGTACAGAGGTGGAAATAACCGGGGGTGGCTCCGAGATCGGCGGGTATGCCGACGCCTTTTCCCTTTATTACAAGATGCAGACCGGAGATTTTGATGTCAAGGTGCAGGTTGAAAACCTGGACCTGTGCGATCCCTGGGCGCAGGCGGGGATCATGGCGCGTGAACACTTGACCACAAACAGCCGTTTTGCCGCAACCCTGGCCACGCCGGGTCCGGCCGGGACCTTCTTCAAATATCGTTCCACGCGCAACCTGTTGGATAATCCGGATTTGGAGTACTCTGTCGCTGACTCCCAGTGGTGGGTATGGAACGATGCCGAATGGAAGGGCGACTGGGGGTTTCAGCACAGCGGAACCGGCATGGTCATCGTCTATGACTGGGGGGGGAGTCAAAATGGCGGGGTCGGCCAGACCATAAGCAGTATTGTTCCGGGGGAGACCTACACCTTTTCGATCTGGTCAAAGAAGGACATGGACTTTACGGCGACGGAGGTGTACCAGTTGTTGCGGTTCAAGAACAGTAGTCATGTGGAAATCGGAACATTCACCAACGCCCTTGTCGGCGAGTTTGACATGAGTTGGGTCAAGCATACCGTGCAGGCCACGGCCCCCGCCGGCGCGGCGTATCTGGACGCGGCGATCGATGTGTGGGGCATCAGTGGCCCGGGTTCTGTGTTACGCTGGGACGATGGCGCGGTATATCCTGATACGGGCTATTCCGGCGAAACACATATGGAGGGATACCACCCGGTCAACTATCCACAGACGTGGCTTCGGTTGAAGCGTGAAGGGGATGTATTCACGGGGTACGCGAGTTATGATGGTTCGTACTGGACGCCCTTGAGTTCAAAAACCATTGTGATGTCCAACACGCTGTTTCTCGGCATGGTGGTGGCCAGCCAGGACGCGGAGGCCTCAACCACGGCGGACTTTGCGGGATGGGAACCCGTGACGGGCGGGTCCACGGGCAGTATCCGGACCGTAAACCGTCGTGAGCCCGCCGGGCCGTCTTCCCGTCGGACCGGGTTGGCGATTACCGAGATCATGTATCATCATCCCGAACGAGCGGACGGAAAGGATTTGGAGTTTATTGAACTGTACAACAGCGATCCGGCGCCGGTTGATATCGGGGGATATATTTTGGATGGCGATGTTTCTTCTGTCTTTCCGGAGGGAACGGTTATCGGGGCGGGCGGCTACCTGGTCATTGCGCAAAAAGATGGGGATATGAGGGATGTGTATGGGTTAACCAATGTATTGGACTGGGGTAGCGAAAAGCTGGGCAATGGCGGCGGGGATATCCTGTTGCGAAATAATGACGGCGCTTTACTTCTGGAGATTTCCTATGATGACGAAGGGTCTTGGCCTGTACCCGCCGACGGGATGGGCCATTCGCTGGTATTGGCGCGTCCGTCCTATGGGGAAAGCGACTCGCGCGCCTGGGCGGCTTCCAGTCGTATGTGGGGGACGCCGGGCGCGGCGGACCCGGTGCTTGCCAACGGATACGCGGGGATTGTGATCAATGAATTCCTGGCGCACACCGACCCGCCATTTAGTGATTTCGTTGAATTGTATAACACGCGCGGTGAAAGTGTTGACCTGAGCGGATGTATCTTGAGCGACGATACCGACACCAACAAATGCGTGCTGGGCGGGGGAACGACTATTGCGGCCGACGGCTACCTGGCGCTGGATACCAATGCACTCGGGTTCAATCTCAGTTCGTATGGCGAGATGGTTATCCTGAAGGACCCAACCGACAGTTTTGTGATTGATGCCGTTACGTTTGACGGGCAGGAAAACGCTATATCCTCCGGACGCTATCCGGATGGCGGCCTCCACATCCAGGAGCTGGCGTATAGCACGCCCGGTTCCAATAATGCGCCAATGCGGATACACGACATTGTCATCAATGAAATTATGTATCACCCCATCAGCAACGATGATAATGATGAGTATATCGAGCTGTACAATAAAGGGGGCGGCGACATTGATGTCGGTGGCTGGCGCGTACGGGCTGGGATTGATTTCACCCTTCCTGACGACACGGTGATTCCCGCGACCGGATACCTGGTGATTGCGCGCAGCGCCACCAATCTGATCGCAAAATATCCGCAACTCTCGACCGCCAATACGGTCGGGGATTATACCGGTCGGTTGGCCAATGGCGGGGAGCGTATCGAACTGGTCCGGCTGGATGATCCGGATGACCCGGAGCCTTCCTGGATTGTTGTGGATGTCGTGGAATACGGTGATGGTAATCGCTGGGGACAGTGGACGGATGGAGACGGCAGCAGCCTTGAGTTGGTGGACCCGGCGAGTGACAACCGATGGGCGGATAACTGGCAGGGCAGTGATGAAACGGCCAAGGCGGACTGGACCATGATTTCATGTACCGGGGTGCTCGACCACGGCGATGGGGCCATTGATGAATTGCACGTTTTGAGGATGGGGGCTGGGGAAACGCTCCTGGATGATGTGGTGGTTAAACTGGCGGGTGGCGGCAACCGCATCGCAAATGGGACCTTCAATTCAGGGGTAAGCGGATGGCTGATCGAGGGGGATCACATCCGTTCCACCTATGATGCATCCGCCGGATACAGTGGCGGCGCCCTGCATATCCGTGCCAGCGGGAGCGGGGATACGGGTGCGAATCGCATTGAGACGGATTTGACATCAAACTTCAGTGCTTCCGATAACGTTGTCATCGAGGCCAAGGCGCGCTGGCTGGCCGGACACCCGGGGCTGTTATTACGGTTGCGTGGCAATTACCTGGAGGCCTCCACCATGTTGACGCTGCCGGACAATCCGGGAACGCCGGGGCTGGTCAACAGCCGCCTGGTTGCTAATGCCGGGCCGGCCTTGAATGATGTGCACCATACTCCGGCCCTGCCCGCGGCAATAGAGGATGCGCTGGTTACGGTGGACGTGGTTGATCCGGATGGCGTGGACGCTGTTTATTTGCATTATCGTACGGACCCGGCCACTTCGTACACCACGGTGACCATGCGCGACGACGGAGGGGGCGGGGACGAAGTCGGCAGTAACGGGGCGTATAGCGCGGTGATTCCCGGGGCTTCCGCCGGCGCCCTGATCGCCTATTACGTGGAAGCCGTTGACGCTGCCGCGGCCACCAATGTTTTTCCGCAAGGCGCGCCCTCCCGGGAGTGCCTGGTGCGCTTTGGGGATCCATATATCTCCGGCAGCCTCGGCGCCTATCGCCTGTGGATGACGAAAGAAAACCTGGACACATGGACGAACCGTCCAAACCTGAGTAATGAACCGGTGGAAGGAACCCTTGTCTACAACGGGCGCGTCATCCAGAACATGGCCATCCGGTATCGGGGCAGTCCATGGATTCGCCCCGGCTATGATCATCCGGTGGGCGGACTCTGCGCGTATATTGTGGAAATACCCAAGGATGATCGTTTCCTGGGCAGCACCAAGCTGAACCTGGATACCCTGGAGCCGTGGCGCGACAACACCATGCTGCGGGAACGGGTCTGTTTCTGGATGGGCCGCCAGGCCGGGCTGCCCGTAAGTCACCAACGCTATGTGCGCCTGCTGTTCAACGGGAATGAGCGGGGGTATGTCTATGCCGATTCACAACACGTCAGTTCCGAGTATATTGAATGCTGGTTTCCTGAAAATGAGGACGGGGACATCTTCAAAGTGAATGACTGGTTTGAGTTTCCCAACGACGGTGACTTTGTGACCAAAACCGCTATTAACGCCACGCTGGAGGACTTCACGACAACAGGCGGCGACAAAAAGAAGGCCCGCTATCGCTGGAACTGGCAAAAGAAGTCCAACGGGGGACTCGACGACAGCTACGAGGATTTGTTTGCGTTGGTGGATGCCATGAACCAGGCCAGTGTGAGCGCGCGTACGGAACGTGTGCGCGCGCTGATTGACGTGGATGAATGGAACCGTGTGCTGGCGCTCCGGCATGTCGCGGGAGACTGGGATGGCTATGGGTACGCGCGTGGCAAGAACATGTTTGCCTACAAGAATGAAAATGATCCCTGGGCCCTGTTGTTGTGGGATATGGACTTCTGCCTGGGCGCGGAAAGTCGCCCCTACGACATCGGTTTGTTTGACGAGATAAACGAGCCGGTCATCAGTAATAAATTTTTGCAGGCCCCGGCCTTTCGGCGGTCCTATTTCCAGGCGGTGAAGACGTATGTGGATGGCCCGCTGTTCAGTACAGACATTAATGCGTACATAGACGCCTATTATGAAGCCCTTGTGGACAATCAGGTTGACGTCTATCCGGCCGCCGACCTGAAGACATGGCTGAGCATGCGCAGGAATAATCTGGAAACGCAACTCTCGGCGGTGGAGGCGCCGTTTGAAATAACCTCGAACGGGGGCGCTGATTTTACAACCAACCGCAATGGGATGGTCCTTTCGGGGAGCGCTTCCCTGGATGTCAGGATGATCCAGATAAACGGTGTATCCTATACACCGGAGTGGACGACGCTCTCAAACTGGCAGGTGCGCATTGCGCTGAATGCGGGTGTTAATGTGTTGACGGTGACGGGGCTCGACGCCACAGGCGCGCCAGTGGCTGGCGCGGCGGATGCCATTTCCATCAGTTGTTCCGCGGTCGTCGATGCCGCGCAAGATGCGATCGTCATCAATGAAATCATGTACAACCCCACCAATGCCAATGCGGAGTACCTTGAGCTGTATAACCGGTCTGCCAATACCGCCTTTGACCTGTATGACTGGAAGGTGTCCGGATGTGGCTTTACCTTCGATACGTCTGTGATTATCGAGCCGCAAGGCTATCTTGTTTTGTCGAAAGAGCGTGAAGCTTTTGTAAATGCGTATGGGTGGTCTGGATTGCCGGTCGCTGAGTTTGACGGGACGCTTGATAACGCGGGGGAAACGTTGAAACTGATTTTTCTCAATGGCGGAGGTCCGGAGTTTCTCATGGATGAAGTGTACTATGACACGACGGCGCCGTGGCCGCTGAAAGAAAATATGGCGGGCGTTGCATTGCAGTTGATTGACGTGGATGAGGACAATGACCGTGTGGGCAATTGGGATATCAGTTTGTCGACGAAGTTTACACCCGGGGCCGTTAATGCCACGACAGATGATCTGCCGGCCTTTCCCCTGCTCTGGCTGAATGAGATACAACTGAGCAACACCACCGGGTTTGCGGATAGTCAGGGGGAACGGGAGCCGTGGGTGGAATTGTTCAATGCGTCGTTGAATGGGCAGTCCATGGCCAACTTCTACTTGAGTGATGACTATCAGGCGTTGGATAAATGGGCTTTTGACGCGGCGTCATCCGTCGCTTCCAGTAATTTTATGATGGTGGTGGCCGACGGCGAGCCGGGTGAATCGACGGTCGGGGAACCGCACACCGGATATCGGATCGCGGAGGACGGCAGCGGAAGCCTGGCGCTGGTCTATTCCAATAATAACCGGCTGATTATTGTCGATTACCTGGACTACCCGGCCCTGCAGGCGGACCGTTCGTACGGATCGTCTCCGGACGGGAACTGGAAGAATCGTCAAACTTTTTACTATGCGTCACCGGGCGCGACCAATAACAACGCCGCGGCCCCGATTCAGGTGTACATCAATGAGTGGATGGCTGATAACGACAATGGGCTGCGGGACGAGTTCGGCGAATATGATGACTGGATTGAGTTCTATAACGCGGGGGCCACGACCGTTGACCTGGTAGGTTATACCCTGACCGATGACCTGGCGGTTCCCGATAAGTGGACCTTCACAACAAACGCCACCATCCCGGCAAAAGGATATTTGCTGGTCTGGGCCGATGGAAGCCCGGCTCAAAATGGCGGCACCAACGCGCCGCATGCCGATTTCAAGCTGAGCAAGGACGGTGAGGCGATCGGATTATATGCCCCCAATGGCTCGGTGGCGGACAGCTTGACCTTCGGCGCGCAGGTGACGGATGTCAGCCAGGGGCGCTACCCGGACGGGAATGAAGGCGCGTTCTATACCCTGATCGCCACGCCCTGGGCCGCTAATGAGAAAGAAAATTCGCCTCCGACGCCAAATCCGATAGGAACCCTTAATAGCTATCCGCTCTCCACATTGTATGTATATGTTTCCGCTACAGACACGGAAGGGAATGCCCTGTCGTTTGTGCTGGAGCCTGGGGCTCCGCCCCTGTGCAGCATTCAGTCAGCAAGCGGTCTGTTGGCCTGGCGCCCGCTGCTTGCTGATGCGAACACCACCAATACCGTATCTGTTTGTATCACCGATGACGGGACACCCGCCTTGAGCGCAACGCAATCCTTTGACATTGTGGTCAGTGGGGCGGACCAGTTGTTGTCTGTTGATGTCGGGACCTATAGCGAAGTCGGGGAGTACATGGAGTTGACCTGGGCCGCCCGCTCCGGCGCTACATACCGGGTGGAGTACAGGGATGCCGTAGATGATGTTTCCTGGGTAACGCTCAGCGGCGATGTTGCCGCCACAAGCGCCGTTGCCACCAAGGTGGACAACACCATCGGCGCGCTGCCCCGTCGCTACTACCGCATCAGTGAACGTATGCCCTGAGCGGAAAAACAGCCAAAGAATTTGTAATTTTTTTTGGATGTGCCAGGGTCCAGGGTTCGTGGGCAGGCATGAATCATCGCGGCAGGGCTGCGCGGGTTAACCCTTCGGCGGACAAAACTTCGTCGGTTGTCTTGAAATGACATTTTGCTGTTTTGAGGAGCGCTTCCGGGCCGTGGGTTCGGACGATGTGGCCGGCGACTTGTTTCACCAGGGCGGAGGCGCCGCGTGGAATGGTTTCTCCGTACGCCTTCGAGAGATTGGCCATGCCGCTGATAAACCCGGCGCGCGCCAGGATGGATGCCGCGGCTACCGCGGGATCGGATTCGGCCTTATGACGCTGTTCCAGCTTGATGGACCGTCCATTTTTCATCAGCGCCCGTTCGATCTGGTGTTTGGGTCCGAACTGGTCAGCCACGGCCCGGGGGCATGACGGGACTTTTTCCATCAGGTTTTCGATGGCTCGCGCGTGTCCCCAGGCCAGCATACGGTTGACATTGCCAATAGACGTGTAGAGGCGGTTATAGGCTTCGGGCCCGATGGAGACCACGGTAAACTGACCGTCCACCGCCGCGCGTATGGCCCCGGCCAGCGCGTGAATCTTTTTATCGCTCTTGATGGTCTTGCTGTCCCGCACATCCATTTCCCGGAATTGCTCCACAATCTGGGGGGTAACATAAACAGCCGCAATAACCAGGGGGCCGAAAAAATCACCCTTTCCACTTTCGTCTATGCCCATATGTGGCTGGGAATGTTCAGGCGAAAGAACTTCATCATACCCGATGCGGATATCCTGAAGAATCTCGGGTTCCAGGACAAAGGTCACCCAGTCCTCGGCCCCCTTGCCCTGCACCAGGCATTTCCCGCTCTTGTACAGGTTCACCTTGCAGTCCTTGGCCTCAACGGCGATGATGGTATGGGGCACTGTGCATGGACGGTAGTTGCCCCCGGCCAGATGGGCGGCCAGGGCCTCTTGCTGCTCAGTTGTCAGCTTAAATGTGTATGATTTTTTTTGCATAAAAGATACGTTACCAGAACTTGACCTTGTTGGCAATAGAGGGTAGGCTGTTTGTCGGCTAATCTAAAAGTTGCCGGAAAATGTGAGCAGAAGAATAGATGTTGACCAGATGAGCGATAACGTGGTATACCACTCTAAACATGAAAAATTATATTGCAAATTTGGGGTTCAGAGCGGAAGACTTGGATGGCAACACATTTGTAAACAGCAATGGAGGAGACACCATGAGGAGTAAGATAGTATTAGCAGGCGTAACATTGATGCTGGCCTTTGCGGTGATTATGCCCGCGTTTGGTCAGGAAGCCGATGCGAAGACGGATGCCGCGCCGGCCAAGAAGCCGACCACTGCCGCGGCGGCCCAGGTCACACAGGCGGAACTGGCACAGGTGCTGGTTGAAGTGCTGGGGTTGGCCCGTTTTCTGCCCGCATCGCCTACCGCGTATGAAACCTTTGCCATCTTGCTGGAGAATGGAGTTTCTCCGGGTGAAGGATGGAAGGGTGAAGAGGTCGTGACCCGTGCGGATCTCGCTCGCGTTATTGTTGAGGCGCTCGGACGTCAGAACGAGGTGGAAAATCCTGATGACCCCCGTTCATGGATCAACTTTCTGAGCAGTATTGGCGTCCCTATCGGAACGGTAGGTGAGGCCGTGGATAATCTTGAGGCCCTCCCCGAAGCCATTGCGCCGAATGTGTTCCAAGGTTCAACCCGTGTTGACCCGTTGGTGCGACGTACGGTATTCGGTGAGCCGGATGAGCAACAGTTCGGTACGGACGCCTCATTTGATGACGCCTATCGCCCGGTTACCTTGGCTGAGATACAGGAAGTTATTGTTGTTGTGCCGACGCGCCCGCGTCCGCGTCCGCCTGTCACAGATAACTGATCATTTAATCATGTTGGTACATAAACGAAATACGAGGAGGTATTAGATGAACCTGCGGAAGTTAATAGCGGCTTCTTTACTGGTGGTTGTGGCGATCTCTGTGATGTCCGCCCATGCGAAAGAAGGAAAATTGCCCATTCAATTTATCAACCGTGTGCGTGTTGAATATGATGACAACATCAATCAAACCGACAAGGATGCGAAATCAAGCTTCAAGATCATTGAAGAGCCGGAAATCAGTGCGAACCTGAATTTTGAGCAGACCTTCCTGAGCTTGCGGTACCGCCCGGCGCTGGTCTGGTGGGAAAAACGGGACTCTTCGGACGATAAAACGGATATCCATCACGATGTGGATGCCATTTTTAACCACCGTTTTACGCCACGGTTGACCTTGAGCATTCAGGATACTTTCCGGTATGCCGAACGTCCAGAGTTGATTGAAGACGGAACGGTTTTGCGCGAGAAGGATACATTCAAGTATAACTCCCTGAATGGTACGCTTTCGGTGCTTGTACGTCCGGATTTGCGTATGGATTTGGGTGGCCGCTGGATCATTCTTCGGTATGATGAGGATGACGTGGCCAAACAGTCCGACTACGATCAATACGTCGGCGGTCTTTCGGTTCGCCATCAGATTGTTCAAAATTCCGCTCTTTCCGCCGATTTCCGGTATGAAGATACCAAATACAAGGATGCGGATAGCCGGGATTCAAAGAGTACCTTCCTGGGGTTGGGATTGGAACAAATCTTCTCCCCGAACCTGCTGGGAAGCCTGCGGGCCGGTTGGCAGCACAAGGATTACGACAAATCTTTCCAGAGCAAGGAAGATGCCCCGTATGGTGAGGCCAGCCTGACGTTTGTGCCTTCTCCGGCCACACGTATCTCCGCCGGCGCAAGTTATGCCATGACGGAAACGGACGTCTATCCGTATACCGGCCAGAACCGCGCCAGCGTGTTCGCCAGTTTTGCTTATGACATTACCGCGCGCATTGCCTGGTACCTCTCCGGTTCGTACGGTCACGGCGATTATGACGGGCAGGACCTTCCCGATGACGCGACGGTCGGTGATCTTCCGGTCAAGCAGCAGCAACAGCTCATAGACCAGGGCGCCAAGACGACGGATACCCTGACGAAGGAATATGCCGACTCCGTCAAAGACGGTAAAGAAAAAATCGGTATGGTCAGCTCACGGTTGACCTATAAGCTGAACCGCAACAACTGGCTGGAAGCCGGATGGCAGTATACCAATGTCGATTCCGACATGCGTGAAAACTATGAGCGCAACCGCGTACATCTGGGGTGGAAGATCAGTCTGTAATCTAATCCCGATTAGATAAATATAATTGTTGATATTTATAACAGGATTGTGTAGCTAGTGAGGCGAATTCGCCTCACTAGCATTTTTTAGGATTAGATACGATGGACGACACACAACAAGATAACAGTTTGCATTTTTTGGACTACTGGCGGGTCATACGCTCCCGTAAGGAGATCATACTCGCGGTGGCCCTGCTGGTTGTATTGACGGGCGCGGGTGTAACCTTCATCCTTCCGCGCATATTCATGGCGGAAGCCGTGATCAAGGTACAGGAGGACGGGACAGACATTGACGTTTTTCAACGACAGGTCATGCCTGGCTATAATCCGTTTTTCCTGCGTACACAATACGAAACAATACGATCCAAGCCCATTCTGTATGAAGTGATCAGGAATCTTAATCTGAATGAGGAATGGGGCAAGGAACTTGGGGAGGACGGCAAGCCGCTCCGGAAAGAACAAACCCTGCAGGTATTGAAAAACAGTATTTCTGTCGAGCAATTCCGTGATACCAGCCTGATTGCCATCAAGGCGTTCAGGGAGGACCCGATTGAGTCCGCGCGTATTGCCAATGAAATTGCCCAGGTCTATAAGGACTACCGGTTATCAATGAAGCGTCGCGAGATCAAGCGCGCGATTGATGCGCTGAAAAATGAATTGCAGAAACAGCAGGATAAAGTGGAAGACGCAGAAAATGCCATGGAGCAGATTCGTAAGGACCTGGGCATTTCCATGGTCACCAAAGGTATTCGCGCCGATAAAGTGCGTCTGCAGCAGCTTGAGGCGGACCGTATTGCCGCACGGGTCGATATGTTGGTCCGTAAGGCGCGTGTGGACCAGCTCAGTGAATTGCAGGGCGATGAGCTGATGAATGCTGCGCTCTATATCGTGAATGACCCCATGCTGGTCAGTACGCGGCAGCGACTGATGGATGTGTCGGTGCAATTGGAACTTGTGCTCGAGAGCTATGGTGAAAATCACCCTGAGGTCCGTCGTCTGGTGGCCAGTAAAAAAGAATTGGAGTCTCAGCTTTATGATGCATTGGAGGGCCTGAAAAAGGGGTTGCGAGCAGATTATGAAGTTGCCCAGGAAAAATATGAAACACTGGAAATGGAACTGAACGCGGCCCGATCCATGGATATTGACGCGGAAGGGGAGCGCTTCCTGCCGTTTGAAAAGGCAGAACGGACCCTGATGGTGCAGCGATCCATCCTGGACGCCCTGCGCGCGCGGGTGGCCCAGGAGGGGATCGAATTGGAGGTGCCCCGCACCCCGGTTGAAATTATTGATCCGGCAGAGCCTCCCTTGCGCCCGGTAAGCCCCAAGTTGTACCTGAATATTGTTATCAGTGTTATCCTTGGGCTGGTAGCGGGTATCGGACTGGCCTATTTCATTGAGTATCTGGATACCTCGGTCAAGACGGTTGATGATGTGGAACGTCACCTGGGACTGCCGGTCCTGGGGGTCATCCCCCAGAAGGTGCGTCCGTTGATCGAAGAAGGCCCCGGAAGTCCTCATGCTGAAGCTTATCGTGTGCTTCGCACCAATATGCAGTTTGCCAATCAGGGCGTTACCGGCGGAGCCTATGCTGTGCTCAGCGGCGGGGTGGGCGAAGGAAAATCGACCACATTATTCAATCTCGCCTATGTCTGTGCGCAGTTGGGCGATAAGGTCTTGATTGTTGATTCCGACCTGCGCCGCCCGGTGCAGCACACGATGCTGAATATGTCGAACCGGTTTGGCCTGACGAACGTTCTGATGCGGGACGTTCCCATTGAAGAGTCGATTAAGGCGACCAGTGTGCCCAATCTCCATTTCCTGCCCAGCGGCAAGCTGCCTCGCTCCTCTCTTGGATTGCTTGATTCGCAAAAAATGCGCGAGCTGGTCAAAAGCCTGAAGGCCCGTTACGACTATGTGTATTTTGACTCCCCGCCGGTAATGGGCGTTAGTGATGCATCAATCCTGGCAAGCGAAGTGGATGCGGTGCTCCTGGTGGTCCAGTACCGGAAATATCCGCGATTGATCTCCGCACGCGCCAAACGGATACTGGACAATGTAGGGGCTAATGTCATTGGTGTTGTGCTGAACAATATCAATATTATGCGTGACGATTACTATTATTATTACCATTCTTATTACTCGCATTACTATAATGCGCCTGAAGATAATGAACCGATAGGGCGTAATGAGACTTCAGATACCTAATTTATAAAGGATGAATGACGATGTTTATGAAGAGGTTGTTTTTTTCTCTGGTTGTTCTGAGCATGTGTCTCACACAAGGATGTCGCTCCGCTAAACCCGCTGAATCGGACATGCGCGGGGCCCGGAATGAATCGCGGGCCGCGGGCCAGACGCAAAGAAAATCTTCGGTCAGCATGCCGACGTTGCAGTTGGCCGCGCCGCGCCCAGTCTCTCCCAAAGCATCACCCAAGGCTGAGCGTCAATCCTTTGACCCGGAGGATCGTATGGCCACAACGGCATATCGGCTGAAGCCCAGCGACCCGATCGCCATTTATCTGCGGGGGATACCCCGCGAGGAGATGATTGAAGACATTATTGATGAAGACGGATATATAAATCTCCCCTTCATCAACCGGGTAATGGCCGCGGATAAAACATCTTCGGAGCTGGAACGGAATATCCGTCAGGAATATCTTAAAAGCAAAATTTACAAGGATGTTACGGTCAATGTGGTCTCGGCCATGCAGAGCTACTATGTCAGGGGCGAGGTGCGCAGCCCGGGGCGCTACAAGTTGATGAGTGGAATCACCATTGTGCAGGCGATTGCGGCGTCCGGTGGCTATACCGAATATGCCAATCCCAGAAAAGTGAGGGTGTTGCGCGCAGGTCAATACTTCGTTGTGGATGTCCGTGATTTGGAAAAATATCCCGAGAAGGATATTGCTGTTGAACCTGATGATGTTTTAGTTATCCCCCGGAGTGTATGGTAACGTTGGTTGCTGAATATCCAGAGACAAGGGTTGATGCAGGAGATGCACGAAAACGAAGACGGCATTCACTGCCGATATCCCGGGGAAAATCAGTATACGAATGGATCATTATGCTGCTGCTGTCATGCAGCGCGATTTTCGGGGTGCTTTTTTTTGGTGCGTCACGGATATGGGCGATCGGGCCCCTTTGCGCCTTGGTCTATCTGGGTATGGCGCTTTTTGCGGCCCGGCCACTGTTCGGGCGCGAATATCACGCGCTGCTAATTCCTCCCGGTGGTGTGCTGTTGCTGCTCTTCTGGGGGTATCTGCTTGTCCGTATTCCGTTTTCTGCTGTCCCGTATACCGCCCGACTGGATTGGCTTCAAGTGGGAACGTTCATTTTTGCCTATTTTGCGTGGAGCGAACTGTCCACGAAATTCAAGCGATGGAAAATTTGGCTGGGTGTACTTGTGCTGGGCGCCAGTGTCGTTTGCTGGTATGCCATCATTGCGCACGCGCAGGGATGGAGTACGGTGGTTTTCTGGCCCCGTCCGGATCAATACGGCTTACGGGTGAGCGGAACCTATCTTTGTCCCAATCATTTTGCCCACTTGCTTGAAATCATTGTTTGTATCTGTATCGGGCTCGCCTGGATGCCTTCTGCCGGTATGCCGTTGCGCCTCTTGGCCATATATACCATTGTGATGAGCCTTCCGCCCATGTTTCTGTCCGAGTCACGCAGTGGCTGGATCGGACTTATAGTGGGAAGTTGTGTAACACTCTTCCTGGCGGTTAGCCGACGTAATCTAAAAAAAGCGCTGCTGCTTGTTCTATGTCTGGCGTTGATTTTTGTCGTCGTTTTTGCCGTCCTTTGGTTTGCGTCTGATATGTTCCAGAGGCGGATAGACGGCATGAGCGCGGAAACCCGGGATGGGGCGGTGGCTATCCGGCTTAAGATGTGGAGTGACAGTATCCCCATGATCAGGGAGCGTTGGTTGCTGGGCTTTGGCGGCGGAAGTTTCCGCTGGGTGTATCTGCACTACAAGACCCACTTCACCCAATTGTGGTGCCGCTATGCGCATAATGAGTATATACATGGCATGGTCGAATATGGCGCGGCAGGAATGATTCTTCTTGCAGGGGCCTTTCTCTGCGGTATGGGACGCTTTTTATGGATGTTTCGGCGATTGGACAGCGACCGTGATGCCATGCTGGTGGCGGCCTCTGTCGGGGCTCTTGCTGCCAGCCTGGCGCATGCGGTATTCGATTTTAATTTTCATGTCTATGCCAACAACCATGTGTTGGTCATGCTCTTGGGCATTACTACAGGTTCGTTATATGCATCGGGAGCACTTATTGCGCATCCAATCAGGAAATGGGTGGCCTCTGTGGCGTCCATTGCCGCAGTGATCCTGATGATCGTATTACTATTCATGTGTGTTCAGTTCACGTCCAGTTACCTGTTGTATCAGTGGGGGGAACGTGCGCGGGTGCGTATGGCTTATGAGCAGGCCCAGGCCTACTATCAGAAGGCCATAGATGTCGATCCGGTAAACTGGCAACCCTGGTTGGGCATGGGGGATGTCTTCATGATGAAATCTTTTTGGATTATTCATCAAGAGGAGAGGGCGAACGCGGGGGACGCGGCGCTGGCGTCTTATGACGAGGCCTATGCCAGAAACCCATATGAAATGAACACGCTGGTTGGAAAGAGCAAGGTATATTCCTCCTTGGGGGATACCCGGAAATCAATCGAACTGCTCCAATATGCAACAGAGTATGAACCCAGTGATCTGTATAACGCCAAGCAACTGGGTCTGGAACTGCGCCGCCTCGGGCGCTACAAAGAGGCGCTAATTGTATTTGAGAGGGCTGCAAGCATGGGCAATGATGAGATAATTAGACTGAATATTGCATACTTGCGTACCATAATCGAAAATAAAGAGGCGTTGCAGGACGACACGAATGCCCCGGACAACAGGGGGACGGAAGAATAATTCGATACTTGGCGATTTTGGAGCAATACAGATGAAGAAAACCATGTCTACAGGGTTTGAGCGCTCAAAACTGCATGCCTATGCGAGCCTGCTAAAGTATTTTCAAAAGAATAAAGAATTTGCTAAAAATGATTATCAGTTGTTTCTGGAGACAAAAAAAATCTTCCGTAGGCATCTCGGAGCATTAAGCCCGGATACACGCATCCTGGAGATTGGGTGCGGACAGCGATTTATCCAGACGCTTCTGTTTACCACGGAAGGAGCAACCATCACCGGAATCGACTACGATTTCATTTCAAAAACCTATTCGATCGGAAATATTTGCACTATCTGGAAACAAAATGGTTTTGAGCGCTGTATAAAAACACTGGTTCGACATATGATGTACGACGGGAAGTATTATCAATGTATCGAAGAGGAGTACGGCAAGCCGTTGCGTTGGGATAAGGTGGATGTCAGAAAAATGAGTGCTTGTGCCCTGGCATTTCCAGACAAGCATTTTGATTTTATATTTTCCAATGCGGTGTTTGAGCACATTGAAGATGTGGAGGCGGCCTTTGCCGAGACCGCGCGCGTTCTGAAGCCATCAGGACTTGCTTTGATCCGTATTCATCTGTATGCCAGTCTTTCAGGAGGGCATCATCTTGATTGGGCGGATCCCACGGGTCACCCAAGCAAAACTGTTCCTCCGTGGGATCACTTGCGAAAAAATCTGTATCCACCGCATCTATATTTAAACAAGCTGAGGAAAGCTGAA
>RZZM01000215.1 GCA_009929845.1 Spartobacteria bacterium | reverse complement strand
TGCTCCGCTCCATTATCAGGTGCCGGTTTCTGAACAAAATAGCTCATAGGGTTAAATCCTCGATTTGACGAGCTATTTTGTTCGGAAAGCGGCTCCGCAACCTTCGGAGCGGAGCAGGAACGTCTTACTTCTCCGCTTGCTCCTGCATCGCGATGACGCGCTTGCCGTCCGGCATGGTATAGACCTTCGCCCCCTCAAGACCCAGCAGCTTCACGGCCTCATCCCCGAAGACGGCCTCGGCGGGCTCGCCGGTCTGGCCCGGCGCGAGCCGGTAGGTCTTGCCCTTGGTATGCACGGTGCGCTCTGACATGGGATCACATTAGCGCAAAGACCGGCCCGGACCAAACGAAGAAAGCCTAGGCCGACTCTCATTGTTCCGTAAGCCCCTTACCTTGACGTTTTTGTAAAGACTTGTCTTGCTTGGCTCTCTTGGGTATGCGATACATCGGCATAACCAGTGCGGCTAATAGGAGCACTCGATGCCTCCGGCTCTTATTACAATCGGCGTAACGGTCTACAATGCGGCTTCGACTATTCAGCAGGCCCTATTGTCGGCGCTGGCACAGGATTATCCCTCCGTCGAAATATTGGTTGTTGACGACCACTCCGACGACGCCTCTCCTGCCATCGTTGAGGCCCTCGCTCGAAAGTATCCGTCGATCTCCCTTGTGCGACAGCCCGAGAATCGCGGTGTCGCTCATGCTCGTAACGTACTTATCGAGCGCTCCGCTGGAGAGTTCCTCGCATTCTTCGATGACGATGATCTAAGCGCACCAGATCGTCTTTCCCGGCAGTATGAGCGGCTGGTTTCTTATGAAAGGGTTCATGGTCGTGAGTTTCCAATACTCTGTCATACTGCTCGTGTTCAATGCTTCCCGGATGGTACAGAACGGTTCGAACCTACTATCGGTACTGATCCTTGTGTTGCCGCGCCCTCTGGTTTGGCCGTTGTGCGCCATATTCTTTCTAATCAGCGTGTTCACGGCCGCATTGGGTCGATGGCCACGTGTTCACAGATGGCGCGGCGTTCAGTCTACGTTGGCGTCGGCGGGTTCGATCCTTTGTTCCGCCGCGTCGAGGACACCGATTTTTGTCTAAGGGTTGCCGCCGCAGACGGACATTTTGTTGGCATTGATATACCTCTGGTCCGCCAGCTCATGACCGCCACGCCCGAGAAGTCCTTGGAAACAGAGCGCTTCTACACGATTCGCCTCTATGACAAACATCGCGATCTTTATGCAGATCCACACGATTTCGTTTTTGATCGACAATGGATTGATATCAAGTACTCGTTCTTACAAAGGCGATGGGCGCATTTCATTGCCCATGTCACACGGCTCTTGGTATGTCATCCTGCTAAGACAGTAGCTCGGCTTTTCCGTGCCTCTGCTAACGTCCATTATAACGTTATGTTCGGGCGCTTTTTACGTTGCAGGGAGCCGTAAGATTTGACGACTAACGTCCCGCATCCACTTATAACAATCGGTCTCACGTGTTTCAACGCAGCGGATACTATCGAGCGCGCGATCCGCAGCGCCGCCCGTCAAACTTGGCCCAACACGGAGATTGTTATTGTCGATGATTGCTCCACGGACTCTTCTGTTGCTGTTGTACGCGCATTGCGTGCTGCAATCCCGGCGATCCGCGTTATCGAACATGCCACCAATCTGGGTCCTGGCGGGGCACGACAGACGATATTGGATAATGCCGCTGGTGAGTTTCTTGCGTTCTTCGATGACGATGACGAGAGTATCCCCTCACGGCTCGCGTCCCAGTATGCTCGCGTGGTGGAATATGAGCGGGCTCACGGCATCACGCTGGTGGCGTGTTATGCCAGCGGGACGCGTCGCTATTCTAATGGATACGAGATGCCTCTGCATGCGATAGGACAAGACGACATCGTACCACGCGGCGCGGCCGTCGCCGACTATATTCTTCATTACGCGAAGCGACCTGGCTGGTGCTATGGTGGTACCCCGACATGCTCATTGATGGCACGGACATCTGTTATGCGTGATGTCGGTGGCTTTGACGCATGCTTTCGCCGCATCGAGGATCTTGATTTTGCTGTACGCCTTGCCTTGGCGGGAGGTCACTTCGTTGGTTGCTCTGAAGCCCTTTTTATTCAGTATTCCACTGGCGGCATGGATAAGACGCCAGAGGTCAACTTAGCTGCTGAACAGCTACTTGTGGAGAAGCACAAGCGCTACTTATTAGACTCCGGATATTATGCTTATGCGCGCCTTTGGCCTCTTTTACGGTTTTACCACTTTCAACGGCAACCCCTGGCCGTTATGTTTGTTGTGCTTCGCCTTCTTAGCCAGTATCCGTTGAAGACCATCCGCCACTTGCTCACGACCGGTCCCAAACGGCTAATGCACGAGAATCGCATGAGGAGGTGTTCATGCGACTGATGATCGCGTGCCGCGCCATCGACAACATGGCTGGCGGGGTCGAACGTCAGGCATTGGCGCTAGCCAATGCGATGCATACTCGTGGCCATGACGTGTGTTTGTTCACCCTGGATGGACCTCAGGCGGAGGCATTCTACCCTCTTGCTCGTGGAATAAGCTGGTTTCGATTGGGGCTGGGTAATCCCTTAGAGAAAGCGTCTTGGCAGATGCGCTTCTCCCGCATGCATCGAGTACGTCGCATGCTCATGGACCATCGCCCTGATATCCTTCTCGCTTTTCAGAGCGGGATGTTCTTCACCATGCGGGCTTACGGCATGGGTTTTCCTATACCGATTGTCGCAGCAGAACGCGAGTCGCCTTATCGGTTCGACCACCTAAAGGTTGGGAAGTACCGCTCATGGCTTTTTCAAAGCATGCGTTTAGCTACGCGGATTACGGTGCAATGCCCCAGCTATATAGGGGCGTACCCGGCTTTTTTACGGTCCCGCATTAGCGTTATACCGAACGCGATTATGCCTGCTAAGCAACGTGCCTCTCCTCAGGGCGATGTTGTTACACGGAAGACCTTGCTTTGCGTTGGTCGTCTTGGTTTCCAAAAGAATCAGTTGGTTTTGGTTCATGCTTTCGAGAGCCTTTGCAAAGCGTTTCCCGACTGGCGGCTGCTTCTGGTTGGAGAAGGAGATGGACGACGCGACATCGAAGATGCTATCAGGCGATTGGGCTTGAGCGAGCGGGTCGAACTTATCGGGGCCGTCAAAGATGTGGAGGCGCTCTACGCACGCTCCCACGCACTTTGTATTCCCTCGCGCTGGGAGGGTTTCCCAAACGTTTTAGGAGAAGCGTTTGCACATGGCTTGCCTGCTGTCGGATATGCGGGGTGTGGGGGGGTATGCGACCTTATTGAGCATAATAAGAATGGACTTCTGGCGCAAGGCAATGGGGACTTGGAGTCGTTGAGAGATGCCTTAGCGCGACTAATGACAGACGCCGCGTTACGGCAGAAGATGGGTGTACATGCCGTGCGCACAGTAGAGCTGTATGCCCCCTCGCGCGTCTATGATCAATGGGAAACGTTTTTGGTCAAGACATGCGGCAGGTAAAAATACTATTTGCCATTAAAACACTAAGCGGGCCGGTTGGCGGTGCCGAGAAATTGATGGCCGCTGTGTGTAACGCAATGCTCACGAAAGGCCATGCCGTTTCTCTGCTGACCTTTGATCGTCCCACACAAGCAAGCACTTGCTCGCTCGATTCACAGGTTAGGCGGTTGTTCGTCGGCGTAGGTGATAGCCAACAGCGCGCCACGGTGTTTGTAACGGCACGACGCATATTGGCACTTCGCCGATTGGTCAGGGCCGAACGCCCAGATGTAGTGATCGCTTTCATGCATAGTATGTTCGTCCCCATGGCTCTCGCTCTCTTGGGGACGGGCGTACCCGTAGTGGCCAGTGAGCATACCGCTATTCACTATTATAGGAAACGGCCCTTAGACGCACTATTATGGTTGTTGTCTCTTCGTTTTGTACGCTACATGACGGTTACGTCTCGATCGGTTCAACGGACATTGCCGGGCTTCTTGAAACGGCGTGTTACCGTTATTTACAATTTTGTTAGTGCGGAGGGCGATGACCGCGTCAGGGCGGGCGCGACACGCAGCGAACACATCTTACTTAATGTGGGCCGCTTGTCCCCTGAAAAGGGACAAAAAGCAATGCTCCGTGCCTTCGCGCTAATAAAGGACCGCTTTCCGGAGTGGCAGCTTCGCATTGTTGGGGCGGGGAGCCTCCGCGTTTACCTGCAACGCTTGATAGAGGAATTGGATCTTCAGGATCGGGTCGTGCTTGTCGGTGCGCTAAAAGATGTGCGTCCCGAATATAGCAATGCGGATATCTTTTTGATGCCTTCCAAATTTGAAAGTTTTGGGCTTGCCACTGCGGAAGCGCTCTCTCATGGATTACCTGTCATTGGGTTCGCGTCCTGCCCTGGGACCAATGAACTGGTCGCCCACGGCGAAAACGGTCTTTTAGTAGATGGAGAGGACCGCGTCAAAGCCCTCGCAGACGGCATGGCACGTTTAATGGATGATGCAGAACTTCGCGCCACACTCAGCACGAGCGCGAAGCGTAGCGTCGAACGGTTTTCGGAACGCACTCTCATCAAAAGATGGGACGCTCTTGTCTATATGGCGGCTAATAGAAAAAATGCCCCCGTGCCCACGTGGCCGAAATCGCGTTTCCGTTGGCCCCCGCTCGTTCACAGAATCAAGTAAGCGCTCTAGAACGACTCCGGGATATCGCGGTTTTCCGTAGCTCGCTCGATGGCGCTGATAGCGCACAATGGTACTCCAATGAGGACCAAGAACGCTCCAAGCACGGCAACCGCGATTAGTGATAGACATATAAAAAGCATGTACGTCAACACTTTAAGCATTGAAACACCGACTGTAGCTCATCTGGTTCTGTTGCTTAATATAAGCGAGTCCCCATATGCGCTCGACATCACTGATTAGCATATGCTTTCCAGCAATACAAGTGCTAGGCGACTCTAGTGACGCCACTGACTTGGCTGTTGGACACGTCTAAACCGGCTTATAGTCTTTGTGCATTGCCCGTTGAACGGATGCGAGTAACGCGAGCCGATATATGAATACCGAAGCCACTGCGCCCGCCAGGCCGAACGCCGGTATGCAAAGGCAGGCCGCGCCTATGCGGGCGAGTGATGTCAGAACGGTTATACTACGGTAATTGTTCGTATCGAGTCTTGAGCGTATAAAGCGAAAATGAAAAGTCGCGACATTGCCGATGGCCACGGCGACTAGGAGGGCTTGTGCGTAGGGAAGGGCGTCGGAATACGCGGCACCGTAGATCAGCGCGAAAAGCCATGGTAACAGGGTGAACGCGAAGATAAGTACCGCTGCACTGATGGCAAGTGAGAACCACCTGATGGCCCTATCGACGTGCGTCGAGTACACCTTGTGCTTTGCGAAACGCGGCGCCAGCACGGCGGCCATGTCCTGGATCACATTGTAAACCAGATCGGATACCTGGCTCGCAGCGACAAAGAGGGCGAGCGCCGACGGCGAAAGAAGAAAGAACAACAGCAGCCTGTCCGCATGCTGTGAGGCAAGACCGAGCGAAGAATATAAGGACGTTTTGATGCCATACCGGACGCTGTCCGGTTCGTCTGGCGCTACGGTTGGGATGCGTCGCAGTTCGACGCTGGTCATCACGATATTCTGCACGGCCGGTACAGCGAAGACGAAAGCTAGTGGCAGGATGTACTGGCCTGGGTAAAAGATCGCGGAGGCTATAATCGCTGCGTGCATGCAAATCAGGGCGACGCTCTCAAGCTTCACGAGGCCGGGAAACTTTTCATGGCCGACCTTTATGCTTTTCCACTGTTCAAGAGCGCGCGCGAACGGAAATAGACAGGCGGCCATCGCGAATCCCAGCGCCAGATCGCTTCTGGCGGACAGCCAGAACCAGACGCTGATTCCCGCGAGTACGACCAACCCTATGAGGCTCGCTAGAAGAGCCAGAGGGACAGACTTTCGGAAAGTGCCGGGGGCTCCGCGCGCCACGGACTGCATAACGGCATTGTCCAATCCCTTGAGCGCAAAGACCGTCAGAATCCCGACGACGCTGATAATGAAATTATATTCTCCGAACTCTTCCTGGGAAAGAGCGCGCACAAGGAAGAAAGTAGTCGCGAGACCGAGTGTTTTCTGGATAACGCGCAAGCCAAAAATTGCGCTTGCTCCCTTGATAAGCGTGAGGTTCGCGCGGGAAAGCCGCGTGTCGCGAAGGGCTTGGTATATGTGTGAAATTGGGCGAAACAGAACCTCTTCCTTCCCTTGCCTTACTTTCGGCAGTCGAGGAGCGGCTTTGAGGAGGTGCGCGCGCCGATTAGGCAGACCTTAGGAAACGCCGCTTTTACGATTGTCTCGACGCGTGCGGTATCGCACAGATTCGGGTGCAGTTCGATGACAAGACGCCGGACGTTTCGTAACGGTTCGGCGTTCTCGCAAAGAAAGGACTCTTCCGCTCCTTCTATGTCTATTTTCATGACATCTACAGTTTGTCCGTGCATAACCGTTGTCATGAAGTCAGCGAGTGTCATGCCAGAGACTTCGGTGCTACCAAGAGCGGAGACGCGATGACTCATGCTGACACCGGAATCGTCGAAGTGAATAATCGTATCGTCTTTCCATGCGGCTCGGTTGAAAGCCCTCCAGTCCAGTCCCTTTGTCTTGGCAAGTTGGACCGCGTTCTTTTGGAGTATTTTGAATGTGCCAGGACTAGCCTCTAGAGACCGGACCCGGGATTTTGCGTTTACAGCAAAGCAATGGATCGCGAAAAGTCCAATGTGTCCGCCGATATCCGCAACTAGGGGAGCGGGAGTTTCGCGGAGCATTTCGTCGAGAAACCCGTATTCGTTGTCGATCAGAACTTCATGCAGGGCGTTTTCATCAATTCCGCGAAATCGGAAGGGGAGAGAAATGTATTTACCGGAGACGGTTTTCCGTCTATTTAGCCTGCAAGTAATCAAACTTGACGCGGCAGGCAGGTAGCCGCCGGTTATCCTGCGCAGACGTTTGCAGCGGTTATCGAACCTTGCTAGTTTATTAAGAAATGTCAACATTTATCTGTCCTGGGGGGTGTTTCCTTTTTGGGCGACCATGACATAATTAACGGTCCAAGGTTCACGGAATGATGTCCGTTTTCCGGCTTGTTCCAAAAACCAACCTTCGGTCTCGTGGAGAACGCGGAAAAGTAGTTTTACAATCCAGATGAGGCTACGCAGGAGCCGCGTTTTTTGCAAAAGGCCGCGGTCGAGAGACTGAAGGTAAAGAGATAAATAAAAGCCTGAGAGGTACCAGAATCCCGAGAGTGCGCGCGCTTCCAATAGTTGGAAACCGCTGTTATGGAGTATCTTGCGTATAGAATAATGAGTGAAACGCTCGTAATCGTGCGGAGCAGCATGAATAGAATATAAGAAGGGAAATGATAGGAACAACAACCCGCCTTCCTTTAGAAGGCGGTTTGCCTCCTGGAAGAAGAGCCTAGGGTCATCGAGATGTTCTATGACCTGAGAGCTGAGGATGGCATCCGCGGTGCCGTCTTCTGCGGGAACGTGATAGGCGGTCCCCACAAGATCGATATGCTGTGCATCATAAAAGCCGTCTTCTATATCTACGCCGACATGTTGCGATACTTTGCCTTCGAGGAAGGCTGCAAAGGGTTTTGTGCCGCAGCCGACATCGTAGAGAACTGCATCGGGAGGAAGGTGTTGCTGCAAGCAGGCTTCCAGATGCAAGCGGACATCGTTCCGAAGACTGATAGGGTCTGGCAGTGTCATTGTGATCCGGATGGTGCCCGTCGATTGAAAGAAAATAAAACCGTAGCGGAATTAGGGGGCCATTTCCACAACGTTCCGCATCGTGATCACAATGGTAATGGGGACGACTGTGGTCATGGGTAGCGGAATCGCACAGGTACGTCGGTACGATTGACTTCGCGAGGGAGGGCTTCGGCAGGTCGAAAATATCACTCGACAATCTTCTGCCCGCACTGCGCCGAGGCTAGGCGGGGATCGCGATCCACACGGAGATGTCGAAGCCACCTTGAACCCATCTGCGCCCGCGTGCTATCAATGGGACATAAAGGAGGTTATGTACTACTGAACCGGGGAGGAGGGGGCAGCATGACAGGCGAGCTGGTCGAGACGAAATCGGGCGTTCCGGGAACGGCGGTCGG
>RZZM01000644.1 GCA_009929845.1 Spartobacteria bacterium | reverse complement strand
CCCATCATACAGCACCGGCCAGAAATAGGGTGCCGCATGTTTCCAGATATCTCCGTAACCGTTTACGGCAGGGTCGTCCGCCGCCATGCGGATGACGAGTGTCGACATGGAGTGAAGAGCGACACCCTCATTGGCGAGGTTCGATCCTATATCAGCAATACTTTTGAAAATGTCGGTGCCCTTTTGGGTAATAAGGGACGCTGCGATATCCACCGCCTCAACAGCCGCATTCTGCCAGAACGGTTCCTCTATAAGATTGAAAAATTCTCTGTCCTCTCCAAGCCAGTATTTACCGCCATCCTCGGCCGCCCCGTCGCGCCTGAAAAGCGCAACATTGAGGATTTCCTTGCTCATATAATAGCCGTCAACAAGGCTGTCATTCGGAGCCCAGGCATCCTCGTTGCCATATACGCCCGTCTCGAAGGATTGGAGAAGATTTTTTTCCTCGTATATCAAGAAGAACGGACTGTCTCTGTAACCCTGAAGGCCCGACTCTGTCGTATAAGCAGTGTAAGGTAGTAAAAGAGGATCCGTAATAGACGCATAAGTAACCTTATGTGTATTTCCGGCAGCGATCTGGGCTTCGTATTCAGTCGCCATAGCATATGTATTGTCCGCCGCCTGCGCGAACGTCATGGAATCGAACACGTCCGCTTCCTTGCCGTAGAGCGAACCGAGATAGCCGCTCAAACCGCCGCCAAGCGAGTGGCCGGTAAAGGAAACGTCTGCGGTCAGAGTGTTTTCAGCGCCGACAACCTGCTGATAGAACTCAACCGCCATCTGGCCTTGTTCGCTGCCGAGGCCGCCGCCTAAAGACCAGCCGTGATAAATATCAACCGGAACGTCGCCTACCAGAGGCACGTCAACCGTCTTCTCGTCCGTCACAGGGTAATCCGTCCCGCGGTAGGCAATGATCGTTTCGTCCGCCGTCCCGTCGCCATCCGAGTCCCAGCCATAGGCAAGGGCGTAGAAGCCGATGGCTGAATCAACGCCATTTCCAAGTTCTTCTGTAGAGGTCGCGGTAATTGTCGCTGTGCCAATTTTTGCCGAACCAGTAGTATTCGTTGGCAAGGTACTTATAGACGCATCATAGCCCCGATTGTAGGCATCCATTGCAAGGATAGCTTTGAATAATTCCGGTTGAAGTGTCATTTTGGCTCTCCTTGTTTGAATGTTACGATGTCCACCAGTTTTTGACGTTCGGCCTTAGATAGACTTCTCCAGTTTTTGACAACAATTTCTTCAAAATTCTTGGGCAAATACTCATCCACTCTCCCCCACGTCACCGGCTCGTCTGTGATCTCGTAGGTAATCTCCTTTAGTTTTACGCCCTCGCCGAACAATTCCTCGAACCGGTCTTCGGCGAGGTAGGCACCGCCGTGCTCCCGGCACTTCTCCTTGGCCTCTTCGGATATCCCCGCCAGACAGAGTTGCCATTTCTGTACCAGCACCACGCTCTTGGGGTCGCCCGGGTCTTTGAACGTCACAAGATTGGGGTAGCCCGGCCAGCTCCTCGGATCCACCGTTCCTTTCGCGCCGGGTTTGAGCGTCGCGTAATAGGCGATCCCTTCTTCGGAAGCCCCGGCGATGCCGATCCGGTAGCCCGGCACCGGAAAGGCGTTGTAAAATTCATTGTCCGACTTATCGGAGACCAGCGCGAACAGAACCCCGCGCTCGCCA
>RZZM01000214.1 GCA_009929845.1 Spartobacteria bacterium | reverse complement strand
GTGGAAGAGGTTTGTTGTACAGGCGTCAGCCTGCCCGTTCGTTGTACAGGCTTTAGCCTGCCGCGCACGGCGAGCCGCGCATGTTTCGCGCCGTGAATGCCGAAAAAACAGCCGATTTCAGGAAAAAAGCTGAAAAATTTGCTAAAAATGGGCCATTTTCGATCTAAAAACCGCAAAAATAGCCATTTTTGGCCATTTTGGCCGTTTTTTGGCGCTTTTTTCGCTGTTTTTCGCGCGCGGCTCGGTATGTGGCTCGCCGTGCGCGGCAGGCTAAAGCCTCCGCGAGGATGGGCGAAAGGGAAGGTCAAGCAGCGACCCTTCCGCTTGGGTGTCAGTATGTTTTCCAGGCACCCCTTTTCCGCCGTCGAACAGACACCTCCTGATCCTCTCCGAGGCCGCCTCCACATCCACCCGCATGTGCCCTTTTCTGCCACGCTGCCCCCCTCTTGGGCGGCGGTTCCTCCCTCCTCCGTCACAATCCACCCCAACGGACTTGGTCATCCCTCCGCATTTCGGTATGGTCATGGTCGAAAGAACGAGCGACAGGCATCCGCGTCCGCAAGCTCCTCAGGTGGGTGTCGATCGAGCAGCACTTATGTATAAGTCTCAGGGCAACGCCCGAGGCTACGGTGAGACCGCCCCGTTGGGGCTGATAATCGGAGAGACGATGGTGTTCCAGGTTCAGAACTCCTTACCTCATGGAATGTAAAGTGACACAGGGATTCGGAGGGCCCGGGGCGCCGTGGGTTCTTTGGGAGTAGACGGGGCACGGGTACAGGCCGGCTCGATGGGAATCTCGCCCTCCAGAGGTCATGTTTGTACAGCAAACCTGGAGGGCGGGCTTGTCCTGCGTAGTCCCCTACAACCTAACCCCCTGACAAGGCCTGGTCAAAGTCCTGTTTGATATCTTCGATGTCCTCGATGCCGACGGCGACACGGATGAATTCGGGGGATATCCCGGCCGCGGCTTGTGCAGCGGGGCTCATCTGCTGATGACTGGTGGAGGCGGGGTGCAAGACCAGTGTTTTGGCGTCGCCCACATTGGCCAGGTGGCTCGCCAGCTTGACCGAGTCAATGAATTTCATGCCGGCTTCGTAACCGCCCTTGACACCAAATCCGAGCACGGCCCCGAAGCCGCCGTTGAGGTATTGCTGCGCGGCGGCGTGCCAGGGGTGGTCGGGCAACCCGGTGTAGGTCACCCAGGCCACGCGGTCATGCTGTCGCAGCCACTGGGCAAGGTCCAGAGTGTTGGCGCAGTGCTGCCGGATGCGCAGCGGCAGGGTCTCGAGGCCCTGCAGGAACAGGAAGGCGTTGAAGGGACTGGGGCAGAGCCCGATGTTGCGCATGCCGTCGATGCGGCATTTGATGATGTAGGCCACGTTGCCCATGCCCGGCACGTTGCCGAGTGCGTCGTGATAGACGAGCCCGTGATAACTTTCATCCGGCGTGGTGAAGGCGGGGAAGCGCCCGGACGACCAGTCGAAGTGGCCGCTGTCGACGATGACCCCACCGATGGAAGTGCCGTGACCGCCGATCCATTTGGTGCACGAATGCACGACAATATCGGCGCCGTGTTCGATGGGGCGGCAGATGATAGGGGCGAAGGTGTTATCGATGATCAGGGGCAGTCCGGCCCGGTGCGCGGCGTCGGCGATGCCGGCGAGATCAGGCACATCGCCTTTGGGATTCCCGATGGTTTCACCATAGACCGCCTTGGTGTTGTCCCGGATGGCGGCTGTCACCTGCTCGGGGGTGAAGGCATCAAGCAAGGTGACCTCAATGCCCATCCGGGGCAGGGTGTAGCGGAAAAGGGTGTCCGTACCGCCGTAGAGCGAGGCCGAGGCGACAATGTGATCGCCCGCGGAGGCGATGTTGTGAATGGAAAGGAAGATGGCCGCCATGCCGCTGGAGGTGAGCAGCGCGCCGACCCCGCCTTCAAGGGCGGCAATGCGTTTCTCGACGACATCGGAGGTGGGGTTCATCAGTCGGGTGTAGATGTTTCCGAATTCTTTCAGGGCGAAAAGGTTCGCGGCATGCTCGGCGTTGTTGAATACATAGCTGGAGGTTTGATAGATGGGCACGGCCCGTGCGCCGGTGACCGGGTCGGCCTCCTGGCCGGCGTGCAGGGCAAGGGTGGCGGGATGTTGATGCGGGGTGGTCATGTGCGTTCTCCTGTTGATTTATCTTGTGATTCCTGGGCCATCCGGGCGATGGACGTTTGTGAAAAAAGGGTATCCAGTAATGAGGCGGCTTGCAGCCAGGTGCCGCGTGTCGGACAGTGTTTGGCGCGCGGGCAGGATGCGTCCTGGATACAGGGCGCCGGACAGGGCGGACCTTCAAGGGCGTTGAGCACATCGGCCAGCGATATCTTTGCCGGATCGCGCGCCAGCGAAAACCCGCCGGCCCGTCCGCGATGACTTTCCACCAGCCCGGCCGCCTTCAGGCGAAGCATAATCTGTTCGACATAATCCGGGCTGATGCCTTCCGCCTCGCTGATTTCAAATTTCGAGGCCAGCCGGGCGTTTTCCCGTCCTGCCAGATATACCATGATCCTCGCGGCATACCGTCCTTTTGTCGACAATACCATCATTTCTATTCGGCTCCTCAAAAGACGACTAAACAAATCATCTATAATGTGTTTTACCCCGTGTGGCCGGCGGGAGGCAAGCGAAATGTTTGAAAAAAACAGGGACAAGAACGCAAGATGGCCCGGAAACGCGGAGCGCAGCTTTTTGTGGAAGAACGGGCACGGGTACAAGTTGGCTCGATAGGAAACTTGCCCTCCGGCTTGATCAGCGGGAAAAAGAGTGCGATGAAGAGGCGCGAAACCCAATCCCCCGCAGGCCTCTTTTCCCTTGACAAAAAACGGGTTGCATTTTCGGCATTGCCAAACTTGGGAGTGTGTGATAGGTTATCTGTTCTTTCGCGTTAAAAAAGTTATGCGCGGCATGATGTCGGCATGACATTGACAATACGATGGAGGAAACAGAGCGTACAGTAGATTGCGGCTTCGGGCCGCGAGAAAGCGTGGCGCCCCTTGGACGGGGGGTCCGGTATCGCTCTATCCACAACCCGCTATGACCCAGCAAACGATCCACTTTGACAATGCCCGCGAGGCATTGGATGTCATCGGACATGGCAAAGACCTCGTTCAACAGGTTGAACGGGCCCTTGGCGTGCACCTGACCGCGCGCGACACCTGGCTGAAGATTGCCGGGGACGCGGAGTCCATTCGCCGGGCGGAGGACCTGATTGACACGCTGCGCCACGCCCGCCAGAAGGGGATCATCCTGACGAGGCAGGGCGTGCTTTTCGCGCTCAACGCCTTCGTGCAGGGCCGGGAGAGTGAACTCAAAAAGGTGTATGCCACCCGCATTGAGGTGGGCAAAGGCAAGCCGATAATCTTTCCTCGCACCTTCGGTCAGAGCGCCTACGTGCACTCCATCATCACCAGCGACATCGCCTTCGGCATTGGCCCGGCGGGCACCGGCAAGACCTACCTGGCCATGGCCATGGCCGTCTCGACCCTCCTGAAACACGAAGTCAGCCGCATCATCCTGACCCGGCCCGCCATCGAGGCGGGCGAAACCCTGGGGTTCCTGCCCGGCGACATGCATGAAAAAGTCTTTCCGTACCTGCGCCCCCTGTATGACGCCTTGTACGACATGATGGACGCCGAGGAAATCGAGCGCTGCATGAAGCGCGGTGTTATTGAAGTCGCCCCGCTGGCCTACATGCGGGGGCGCACGCTGAACCACGCGTTTGTGATCCTGGATGAAGCGCAGAATACCACCCGGGAGCAGATGCTGATGTTCCTGACCCGGCTCGGATTTGACTCAAAATGCGTAATCACCGGCGACCTTACGCAGGTGGACTTGCCCTCCACAAAAAGTTCCGGTCTGGCCGAAGCCGCCCACTTGCTGCGCCACATCAATGAAATCGCCATCAGCCGGCTGGACGACTCCGACGTTGTGCGTCACGAGCTAGTCCAGAAAGTCATTCAGGCGTATCGAAACGGGCGTAATAACGACGCCGAACAATCCCCACAGGAACCGGAAACCCCGGTTACCCAACCCGACTTGCAGGAGGGTTAACCGCATGAAACGTTCTGTATCAAAATCCCGCAGCAAAAAATCGAAACAGCGTGACAAAGAGGACATCAAAAAGCGCGGCAAAACGCGCAACTGGTCCCTGACGGGTGTCCTGCTCGGGGCGCTGCTCTGGCTTTCGGGCCTGAGCCTGCTTTATGTGGGCGGCAAGACCCAGTACAAGCTGTTGAACACCGGGCAGAAATCATCCGCCACGGTCATCAGCGCCGTGGAATTTTCGTGTGTAGACATCGCCCGCACCGCCTACAACCGGCAGCAGGTGCGGGACGCCGTGCCGCCCGTTTTCGCGCTGCACTATGAAACGCTCAATGCAAACATCCGCGACCTGGACAAACTGTTCGACAAAGCCGTCCAACTGCGCGCCGACCTCAACGAAACGGATAGCAGCAACCGGGTAGCCCTGGCGATGGGGGATGTGCTCGACCTGCTGGGTATTCCGCTTAAGGCCACCGATCTGCTGCAACTGCTGCCCGACGACAAGATCCAGGCGGACCTCCTGCAGACCACCATCAAGGACGCCCTGCGCAAGGTCTGGGCACGGGGCATCGTCTCCGCCTCCGAGAAAGAGACGGCCTTTGACGGCATTGCCGGCGACGGGCTGATCCGGGTTGAGCAACCGGACGGCGCCCTGAGCGCGCCCATCAAACTTGGCAGCCTGCTGCTGCCCGCCACGGCCATGGATGAGACCATCGCCCTCATCCGCAAGGAAATGCCCGACACCCGTCTGCCGGACGCATCCCTGCGGCTGTTACTGGCCCCGGG
The DNA here is from genome assembly GCA_009929845.1 of Spartobacteria bacterium. GTDB lineage: Bacteria > Verrucomicrobiota > Kiritimatiellia > RZYC01 > RZYC01 > RZZM01. The sequence continues at coordinate 3,315 of RZZM01000214.1, read as the reverse complement.
GATCACGCCCAACCTGACCTATAACCTCCGGCGGACCAACGCACTTAAAGACGAGGCCGAAAAAAACGTACCCCCGGTGAAGATGACGGTGCGTGCCGGCACCACCTTGATTGAGGAAGGCGAACGGATCACGCCGGCCATCCTCGAACAGCTTCGCGCCTACAACAAGCGCCTGCAGGAACTTGAGACCCCGATGGACCGTATGTACCGCATGATTGGCGACGGCAGTATGCTGATGCTCGCCCTGGTGGTCGCCATCGGCCTGCTGAAAATCATCAATCCCGATATCCTCATGTCACGCGCCCGCATCCTGCTGGTCATCATCCTTTCCCTGCTCACCCTGCTGCCCACCAAAGGACTGCTCTACCTGGCGGATACTACCCAATGGATATCGCCGTCAATCATCCTGTACTGCATACCCATCGCTCTGACCCCGCTGCTGACGACCATACTCCTGGACAGCGGCACCGCCATGGTCGTTGGATTCTGGACAAGTTTCGCGACCGCGATGCTGCTGGGCCACAGCTTTCCCGCCTTTACCGTCGGGCTGCTTGTCACCACGGTCGCCGCCCATGCCGCGCAGGGCATTCACCGCCGTTCGCGCGTGTTCCGCGCCGGCCTGTGGGTCGGGCTCGCCGAAATCCTCTGCGCCCTGACCCTCGCGGTCATGGAACAGCAAACCTTCCCCGGCCCCCTGCTGCAGGCCGTCACCGGCCTGTTCAACGGCCTCCTGTGCGCCTTTCTAACCCTGCTGTTCATTCCGCTTTTCGAGTTGCTCTTCAAGATCACCACCGACATCACACTCCTGGAGCTATCGGACCTGAGCAACCCCCTGCTCCAGCGCCTGGCGATGGAAGCCCCCGGCACCTATCATCACAGCCTGATGGTCGCCAGCCTCGCGCAGGCCGCCGCGCAGGAAATCGGCGCCAACGGGCTGCTTGTGCGCGTCGGCGCCTATTTCCATGATATCGGCAAGCTGACCAAACCGGAATTCTTCATTGAGAACGCCCAGTTCCGCGACAATCCCCACGACGACCTCTCGCCGAGCATGAGTACCCTGGTGGTGACCTCGCATGTCAAGGAAGGCGTCACCCTGGCCATGCGGCACAAGCTGCCCCAGATTGTGATTGACGCCATCCAGCAGCATCACGGTTCCGGACTCGTTTCCTATTTCTATCACCGGGCGCGCCAGCAGCAAGAAGAAGGCGAGAATGGAAACACAGCGATTCAGGAACAGGACTTTCGTTATCCGGGCCCCCGGCCCCACGCCAGGGAAATGGCGATCCTGGCGCTGGCCGATTCCGTGGAAGCCGCCTCGCGCTCCATGGACAAGCCCACGGCCAGCCGTATCGAAAATCTGGTCAATGACATTGTCGACAACAAGATGCACGATCATCAGCTTGATGAATGCGACCTGACCCTGGCCCAACTGGCCGCCATCAAGCGCTCCTTTGTTTTTTCACTAACCAACATGTTACATGGACGAATAGCGTACCCACAGGATGAAACTAGAAATAAGCAATCAGCAAAAAAAGCACCCAATGGATCAGGAACAACTCCGAAACCTCCTGCAACACCTGACGGCACAAGTGCAGGCGACTGACCCCGGGCGGGTGTGGGAGTCCGTGGATTTGGCGCTCATGGATGATGAGGGCATTTCCAATGTCAACGGCGACTTCCTGGACCGCCACCGACCGACCGACGTCATCAGTTTTGTCTACGAACCTCAGCCGGGGATTTCGGCGGGCTTCATGGGCGAAGTCCTCGTCAACGTGGAACAGGCCGCGCGCGAAGGGCAGCGCGCGGGCGCCTCCCCCGACAGCGAATTGGCGCTGTACATCACGCACGGATGCCTGCACCTTACCGGCGCCACGGATGACACCCGCGCGGAACGCGCGCGCATGAGAAGAACAGAAAGGAACTGGTTGAAAACGGCCCGTAAACAGCAGGCTGTTTATGGACTATATAAAGAAAGCCAGGCCAGGCCACGCCCTTGAGCGTTGGCCGCCCGGACAACCTGATTATGATGAATGTATTGATGATAGCCAAAGCACACACGTTCGCGCACGCCGGACTGTCGGTCTGGATATTCAGTTTCGTCGGCGCCATTATTTGTTCCACCCTGCATTCAGCCTTTGCCGCCACCGGGGTGGCCGACGCCGCCCGCCTGGCCGAAAAGTATCCGAAGTCCAGCCGTCATCTCGAAAAATGGGTGCCCCGCTGGGATATGCTGCGCAAGTCCGCGCTGAGTCTCTCCATGCTCATGAATGTCCTCGCGGTCCTCACCGCGGTCCCGCTGCTGACGCCCAACGGCGGCACGGTACTGTGGCCACACTGGCTGGCCGCCGGCCTGGTCGCGCTCCTGCTCTTCCCGCTGGGCCTGTTTATACTTCCGCATGCCCTGGCCGCCGGATTTGCCGACCGCATATCCATTGTTTTTCTGCCTGTGGTCATCCTGCTCTGCCGCATACTGTGGCCGCTATCCTGGCTGCTGGTCCGCTCGGAGCGCTTCCTGCTGGCGCATCTCCTGAAACGTTCCGATGAGGACGACCACCCCACCCCGGAGGAAGCCATCCGCTCGCTGGTCAACCGCGCCGACGCCATCGATCTGGACGAGGAAGAACGCGAAATCATCCGCAGTGTTTTTGAATTCGGCGAGACGATCACCCGCGAGATCATGGTGCCCCGCATTGATATGGAGGGCATGGAGGACCTCCTGACCATTGAGGCCTGCGTCAAGCGCACCCAGGAGTCGCGTCATTCACGCTTCCCGGTCTTTCATGAAAGCATGGACGACATACAGGGCATCGTGCATGTGAAGGATCTGCTGCATCAGTTTGCCGCCGGGTACGGCACACAGCGGATCATCAGCATTGCCAAAACCGTCCCCTTTGTCCCCGAATCCATGCCCATCAACGACCTGCTGCAACTGCTGCGCAATGAACAGGCGCAAATGGCGGTGGTGGTCGATGAATACGGCGGCACCGCCGGCCTGGTCACGGTCGAGGATATCATCGAGGAACTGGTAGGCGAAATCGAGGACGAGTACGATGTAGCGGAAAGCGCTGTGCGCCGCCTGTCGGATGGCTCCTCCATCCTGGACGCCCGCCTGTCGGTGGACGAAGCCAACGAACTGCTGGGCGTCCATGTGCCCACCAGCGACGAATACGATTCCCTGGGCGGCTACGTGTTCCACGCCCTCGGTCGCATCCCGCGGGCCGGCGAAACCATGGCCGGCGTCGACTTCCGCATCACCGTCCAGACCGCCAGCCCGCGCCGCCTCCACAACCTGCGCATCCAGAAACTGTAGACGCG
>RZZM01000016.1 GCA_009929845.1 Spartobacteria bacterium | reverse complement strand
AACCTGAAAGCTGGCTGGATAATCCCGGTCGCTGGGGACAGCGACCCTCCCGGGTATTTTCTCCCGGTCCTATGCTCCCGCGGGAGGGTCATTGCTTGGCATGCCGTAATGTATGAAGGCAGGTCCTCAATGACCGGGGGGGCCGGGAAGTTTTCTGATAAACCTGAAAGCTGGCTGGATAATCCCGGTCGCTGGGGACAGCGACCCTCCCGGATATTTTCTCCCGGTCCTATGCTCCCGCAGGAGGGTCATTGCTCGCAGGGATTTGGGGTCAGAGTACCAGCTTGCTATTGCCAATTTTCCAGGCGTGCGTGGCTCGGCGTGCGCGGCAGCCTGAAGGCTGGACAACGAGCCTTTTTCTATGGTGGGGGTTATGTGCTGTGCCGTTTAGTCGTGGGCTGATCCTAATCGCACTCTTCTAGATAAGGCAATCACGCGCGAGCTGTTTGAACACCTTTTGGATGTCGGCGATGGCGGATTCTTTGTTCGCGTGGCGCCAGGTGGCGGCATAATCCCTGATATATTCGTCCAGGTACGTCTGGAATTCACGGCCTTTTTTCCTCAAGGCGCGTTTGTCGCATGGGGAGTGTCCGTGCAGGTAGCGGGTCAGCATGTATTTGTCAGCGTTGAGCAGCAATGCCCGGCAGGCCAGTGTAAGTTCCTGCAGGTCATGGTTATCCACCATGGGTGATACGTTCCATGTTTTGAGTTCTTTCAGAAGTTCCACGGCCTTTTCACGGGCCTGGTGAATTACCTTTTCCTCGGGCAACGGTCCGGGCTCCGCATCAAATGGCTTCATCAGGAAGGGCCACGACCCTATGGCGGATGTTCCTGCCGCACTGAACAGTCTGGCCGGCGTCACGTTGTTCAAGCCAAAGAGCTGGCGACTGAAAGCCCGGTCAAAATCCCGGTCGGCGTCCCCCCGCGGGTTCCACGCCATCGCCGCGCCCAGGGCCATCCCGTGCAGGGAGGTCGCGTACATGTTGAAATGCCCCAGGTCCCCCCAGTCCGTCACCAGCACGCCGGAGGCGCCACGGGCGGCGCCCGCGCGGGCGTACCCGGCGATGTTGCCGCGCGCTTCTTCGGTCTGGTTGAACACCACCCCGTATCCGCGCACGCTCGGGCACACATAGGTTTCCAGTCCGTGGTCGATGAACAACCCGGCCTTGTCAAACGCGGTTGTAGGCTCGTAACCCCAGTCAAGCACCACGCTTTCCGCGGGCAAATCCGGAATGGCTTCGGGGTGGTGCAGGGCGACATCGCCCCAGAACATCAGGCGTTTGTCATACTTCTTACAGGTTTTTTGCAGGAAACGGATGTGCTGACTGAACAGGGCGCCTATGCCTTTGCGGCGGGCCAGCGCGCTGTTTGGTCCCCGTCCCAGGTCGTAGGTCTCATCACAGCAGGCATTGAAATAGCCGGATGCAAACAGCGGAAGATATTCATCAAGCATGGCCTCGATAAGCGCTTTTGATCCCGGCTTGCGCGGGTTGAGGGTCGCCCCGGTCATGCGCTGGCGCCAGGTGGCTTCTTCCCAACGGGATGCTTTGAACTCAACTTCCGCGAGCGACCGGTAGGCCGGCAGGCTCAGGATGCGTCCCATATGTCCGAAGCAGGTCATGCTCGGGATGAAATCAATGAAGCGCTCGCGACAGTAGCGGTCCAGTTCGAGTATCTCATCCGAGGTCAACGGACTGCACCCGGCGGCGATGTCCGGATCGAACCGGAAATCATAGGTGTGCTCAATGTACAGTTGGAACTGGTTGTATTTGAGCGCGGCGAGGCGGTCGATCACCCGTTTGAGCGTGGCGACCTTCGGCACTTTGCCGCGGGTGATATCCAGATAGTATCCGCGGTGGGGGTAGTGCGGCTTATCCTTGATGCTCATGCATGGCATGGCGGTTCCGAACTGCACAATGAGTTGGCGCAGGGTTTGCAGGGCATAAAACAGACCCGCCGGGCCCTCGCCAATGAGGTGTATAACCTTCCCGCGAGACTCGATCTGATAGGATTCCGACGGAGCCGCGCCCTTCAGGGTGACCCGGATGGCCCCTTCCACCGGGGGGATTTTCTTCCCCTGAACATAAACACGCGCGTCGACGGATTCGCCTTTCAGGGAGTCGCGGACGCGAAACACCGCGTTCAACAAGGCCGCGGGAAGTGGCTGCGAGAGAATGATGGAGGCGGTGGCCGGTATGCGCACGGATCCGCCTGAAGCTTGCAGGGAGAAGGGCTGTGGGATTATTTGCAATTTCAATTCACATTACTCCGGGAATAAAGTACATTGTGCAACGACGTGTTAACCATAACCGGTACAGGCTACCGCTTATTGTGCAGACAGCAAAGCTGAAATGATGAAAAATGTACAGTGTATTTATAGGGAAAGGGGCGAAGTGTGAACACGGATGACTCGATTATTCGGATGGCGGTCCGTTTTGAAGGGCATGTGCAGGGCGTGGGGTTCCGCTTTACGACGGTCCGCCTGGCTACCGGTCGCGAGGTCACCGGCTATGTAAAAAATGAATTTGACGGTGATGTGACCCTGCAAGCCGAGGGTACGCGCGAACAACTGAACGCCCTGTTGATCGATATCCGGCAGTCTGCCGTGGGCCGATATGTCACCAATGAGCAGGTGACCTGGCGCCCCGCGACGGGTGAATTTGACACGTTTGGAGTGAAATGTTAGCTCATGATTCATTTTTCTTGCATTTTTTCTAACTGTAGTGGATGGTGGGGTTTCCTATGTTGAGTAAGAAGGATTATGAAATACGCAATACTTGGTGACATACACAGCAATTTGGAAGCCTTGAAGGCCGTTCTTGCGGATGCCCGTGAGCAGGGGGTGACGCATTATGCCTGTGTGGGCGATATTGTCGGCTATAATTCCAATCCCAAGGAATGCCTTGAAATTATGCGGGATTTGAATGTCAAGGCGGTGCGCGGAAATCACGACCACTATTGCTCGCACGATGAGAATCTTAGCGGATTCCATCCGTTGGCGGCGGATGTGGTCGACTGGACAAGACGTCAGCTTTCCGAAGAGGAAAGCCAGTATCTCCACCAGTTGAAATACGTGCAGAACGTCGAGACCTTTACCATTGTCCACAGCACGCTGGATACCCCGGAAATGTGGGGCTATGTGTTTGACAAACTTGAGGCCGAGGCTAATTTCAATTACCAGATCACCTCCATTTGCTTTTATGGCCACACCCATGTGCCGATCGCCTTTGAAAAAGGGGACGGAATCCGCTCGGGACTATACGGAAAGATCAAAGTGGGGCTGGGACGTAAATATTTCATCAACGTGGGGAGCGTGGGGCAGCCCCGTGACGGCGATCCCCGGTCCGCCTATGCCATATATGACATGATGTCCAACGTCATCGAATTGCGCCGGGTGGCATACGATTTCCGGATTACCCAGCAGAAAATCCGGGACGCCGGCCTGCCGGGCCGCATTGCGGCGCGCCTGGCCGTGGGACGCTGATGGGCATGCGAACACCGTGGCTCTTTCTTTTCTTCGCGCTCCTGGGCTTCCGGCTGATGTCCGCCTCCTCCAGCGCCCAATTGATTGTCCGCGTGAAACTCGAGCACGAGCGCGTGGTGAAATATGAGCCGATCATTGCCCGCCTGATGATCCAGAACCAGACCTCCCATTCCCTTACAATCGGTGGCGAGGGCGCCGAAGCGCACCTCGAATGTTCGATCCGGCAACTGCGCGGGTCATTTGTTTCCGGCTATCCCGACAAGCCATTCCCGGTGATGGAGGTCCCGCGCAATACAACCGTTACCAATGAACTCAACCTGCTGCACTATTTCGACCTGCGCCGGGCCGGGTGCTATGCCGTTGAATTCCAGATTCAGTGGAGCGGAAAAAGCTTTGCCCCCGGGAAGGTCTATCTGGACGTGCTGGAGGGTGCGGAAATTCACAGTATGGTGGATTATGTGGAGGAGGCCCAGGGCTTTCTCAAGTACAGTCTGATTTCGATGAACCGGGAAAGCGGGGAACGGCTCTTCCTGAATATCGAGGATGAGGAAAAGAAGCTGTGCTACGCCATGTACGATATCGGACCGAGTTTGCGTCTCTACAAGCCGTCGCTGCTGATTGATACTTCCGGGTTTGTGCATATCCTGCACCAGTCGGCCCCTACCCGCATGATTCACAGCATCTTTGGCAGGGACGGACAGATTGTCCAGCAGGAGTTTTATCGCTTTGCCGGCGGACAACCCCGCCTGCAGGAGCAACCGGATGGCGCAGTGATTGTGCAGGGGGCCACCCTCATCGAGGTCGAGTAGGGCCCCCTTCAAAAAAAACTTGCGCGAAAACTTCATTGCGGTGGTTGACTACCTGCAAACATACTGATATGTTCCTGCGTCATCAGTAATGCACCTGTGGTGAAATTGGCATACACGCATGGTTCAGGTCCATGTGCCCGTTGAGGGCGTGGAGGTTCGAATCCTCTCAGGTGCACCACTCTCTTTATCATTTCAAGTATCTGCACCCAACCCGCCGGGTTGTGACCGTGGTGAAACCGTTATCGTCTCCATCCGGAGGCATTTCGGAAAAGGCTTGTTGTAGCTTTAGCCTGCAGCGCACGCCGAGCCGCGCATGTTTCGCAAAAAAAAACGCCGAAAAACGGCCGATTTCAGTAAAAATTACCTAAAAATTGCCGAAAATGGGCCGTTTTCGCGTTTAAACCCGTAAAAATAGCCATTTTCGGCCGTTTTTACGGATTTTTGTCGTTTTTTGCGCTGTTGCGCGCGTACGTACTCGGCATGTGGCTCGGCGTGCGCGGCAGGCTGAAGCCTGAACAACGAACGGCATGGGGTAAACCCCCATTGTAAATAGAGCTCGTTGTCCAGCCTTTAGGCTGCCACGCACGGCGAGCCGCGCATGTTTCGAAAAAAAACAAAGTATCTTGGTGTCACATTAGCTTCCACGAGGCAAGGGGTTCTGACGGTGGAGGCCTTCACGACGAGCTAAATGGTTCTTTCTTTCAGATCAGGGTAGACCTGGACGGTGCCTATCCCGTATACTGTTCTGGTAAGCAAGTGGAATGGATATGGCTGAACATGTGGAAAAATCGAGTGAGGCGCTGAAACGGCAGCAGGAATTGTGGGCGACTTATCGTAATCACCCGGATTCGGCGGATGCCATTTCGCAATTGGTCGAGTTGTATCTTCCGTATGTGCACCGGATTCTCGGGCGTATGGCGATCCAGTTGCCGTCGCACCTGGCCATCGAAGACCTGATGCAGGCGGGGATGGTCGGCCTTTACCAGGCCATTGAGCGCTTCAGTCCCGACCGCGGGGTTACTTTTGAATCCTTCGCCTACAGGCGCATACGGGGCGCGGTATTTGATGAACTGCGCGGACTGGACAATATCTCGCGTTCCTGCCGTCAGAAAATCAGGCGTATTGAGGGCGCCTTGGCCGCGTGGCTGCAGGCGTATGGCGCGGCCCCCACCGAGAACGAGCTGGCCGCGGAACTTGATATGGAGGTAGCAGAACTGTGCCGCCTCCTTGACCAGGCGCAGCCGCTCCTCTCACTCGATGAAACCATCATCATGGGCGACCAACGCAAGATCACCCGCATGGACGTTGTGGAAGATACACATATGTCAAAGCCCGATGAGGTGGCCATTCATCAGGACACACTCCGGCACCTGCGCAAGGCCTTCATGCAGTTGACGCCCCGCGAACAGAAGATTTTGTATCTGTACTATTACGAGGAACTGCGGTTGAGCGAGATCGCGCTGATCTATGATTTGAGCGAAGCAAGAATCTGCCAGATTCATGCCCTGGCCACCGCCCGGTTGAAAGCCTTGATGGAGCAACTTAAATAACGAGTGGAATATGAGTGATGGGTTGGACAGCAGTGATGCCGGCGTCCTCAATACAGAGGGCTACCTGGACAACATCTATCGCGTCAACCGTCCCGACGCCGATGCCGAACGGCAGCAGTCCGGCGAGCGCTTTGAAGATGCGTTGCAGGAAAAGGAGGAAGGGGAAAACAAGGATCACGCCAACGAAAAAGAGGAAAAAAACCAACACAACCCCCTGCCGGCTCGACCCCCGCAACCCATCCACGACGATGTGCTGCTGAGTGAACCCGCCAAGCGTATCCTCGAAGAAACCGCGTGCGATAAGACGCTCGAAGAACTCGCGGCCGAGGATGATGCGGAGGACGCGGGGGATCCCGCCGCCCGCGCGTCGGGCGGACATATTGATATCCTTGCCTGAATGGCCGCTGAGGGGGGCGCCGCTAGATCAAGTTGAGCAGGCTCACGTCCATCAGCGTCGTGGTCACCCGCAACGAGGCCTCGTAGGCAAGTTTCTTTTCAGAAAGTTCCGTGACGGCTTTGGTAATATCCAGCGCTTCTTCCACATCAATGGTCTGTAAATTCTGTAGCTGCATGTCGCGCAGGAAATTCAGGTTGGTTTCGATCCGTTCTTCCCTCGCGCCGACCGCGGAGAGCATGGTCAGCACCTGGTCCAGGTCGCGTTCGTTCTCGGCCAGGGACTGTTGTTTGATGCCGACTTCCCCGGACCCGGCGTCGGTAAAATCAATGGCAATCCCGTTGCGCGCGTCTTCCAGCGTGTTGGCAAGCTGGATTTCGGTAGGGGAAATAACAATGGCAAAGTAGTCCCGGTCGGCGCTTAGTCCGGCGGGCACCGTGCCTGTTTCCGTGGTCAGGCGCACCAGGGACCCGGTGTGATATATATTGGCTACCGTCAGGGTATCCGTCGCCGCGTCCGCGGTAAATGCCTCCGGCTCCACGAGGTTTTCCCCGGCCAGGAGCCGGTCGCGCAACTGAATCATATCATTGAATAAATCCATGGTCTGCGTCTGAAAAACAGCCTCGCCCCCGTTCATGTTGGTGCCGGGTATATTGGCTGATGTATAGACGCCCTTGGCAATTTCCACCTGCCGGATTTCGCTGTTGCCCTCAAATGTGACGCCTGTAATATGCCCCAGGGCGTCGCGGGTGACGGCATACGGCGCCGCATCCGTGCGCAGGCCGGCAAAAATATACCGCCCGTTCAGTTTGGTGTTGGCCATTTCCACCAACTGCTCCAGCATCAAATCAATCTCTTCGGAGGCGGCTTCCTGGTAGCTGGGCGACATGGTGCCGTCCGAGGTGCTCACGATGATTTCTGAAATGCGGTGCAGGGAATCGGTGATGTTCTGTAGCACCGTATCGGTGGTCAGTAAATCCTGCTCAAGTCGCTCCGTGTTGCGCACAAACTGGTCAAAACAGGCCTTGTCGCCATACAATCGCATCAACAGGTCATAAGACCCGGGATTGTCAGACGGCTTTAACATCTGTTTCCCGGTCGATATCCGTTCCTGCAGGTCGTACACCGAGTCCTGGTGCTGGCTCAGGTACTTGGTCATCAGCCGATAGGTCATTTCATTTGTTACGCGCATGCCATGACTCCGTATATTGTCATTACTACTGTACGACCACGGTTAGCACCACGTGTGCCAAGGCAGTTTTTTCCCGTTTCGCAACATCTGCCCGTGGCACCCGCACTGCTAAACCCAGGTAGATTGTGCAATGCCTGGAGGCATGGAATATGAAAACGGAAAAAATTCTTGTTCAGTGTTGTGACTGTGGAAAAATTCGCGTGGATGGCGGCTGGGTGGACACGGAACGTATGCCGACCGGCGCCTTCCGCACGTCCCATGGTTACTGCCCCTCCTGCCTTGACCGGGCCATCGCCGAGGTGCAGTCCTGGGTCGATGATAAGGATTTCGCCCTGCAACGGAACGTTTTTCACGCCGAACCGGTCCTCTAAATTTTTTTAACGCAGAGACGCGAGGACGCAGAGCAGGGGAACGCATCCGTGCCGAAAACGTATTTAGAACGTACGAAAAATGGCCTAAAAATGGATTTTTCCCATATTTCAGACGAAAAACAGCCCGTTTTTCGGCAAATTTTTACCTTTCTTTTCAAAGGAAATGGCTTAGTCTCCTCCGCTTAGTGTGTTTTTAACAGCGTGATATACACAGTGAGGAGAACAACATGGCGAAAGACGGTGTGAGGTTGAACGAACGTTCGGAATGGAAGGCCTTGGAGGCGCATTTCGCGACAATGCAGGATGTTCATATGCGGGATTTATTTGCCGCGGACGCACAGCGTGGCACGAAATTTACGCTGCGGGAGGGCGACCTGTACCTGGATTATTCCAAAAACAGGGTCTCCGGGGAAACAATGGAGCTGTTGCTGAACCTGGCGAAGGCCTGTGACCTGGGGCCGGCCGTTGAAGCGATGTTCAGCGGGGAGAAGATCAACAAGACCGAAGGGCGGGCGGTTTTGCATGTGGCGCTCAGGAACCACGCGGACCGTCCCATTCTTGTTGACGGCACGGATGTCATGCCGGGGGTTGAAGCGGTGCGGTCCAAAATGGCCGCATGTGCCGAAAAGGTCCGTTCCGGGGCATGGAAGGGGTTTACGGGCCGCCCCATCAAGAATATCATAAACATTGGTATCGGCGGGTCCGACCTGGGGCCGGTCATGGCCTATGAGGCCCTGAAATCCTATACTGACCGTAATCTTGTTGTGCGCTTTGTCTCCAACGTGGATGGCACCCATATTGCGGAGGCCACGCGGGATATTGATCCGGAGGAGACGCTTTTCATCATCGCTTCAAAGACTTTTACCACGCAGGAAACCATGACCAATGCCCACACGGCGCGCGCCTGGTGCCTGGAAAAACTCAAGGATGAAGCGGCCGTCGCCAACCATTTTATCGCCCTCTCGACCAATGCCGAACAGGTGGCCGCTTTCGGCATTGACACCGCGAATATGTTTGAATTCTGGGACTGGGTCGGTGGGCGTTATTCGCTCTGTTCGGCCATCGGCCTGCCGCTGATGATCGCCGTGGGGCCGGAGCATCACCGCGCCCTACTCGAAGGGTTCTACATGATGGACCGCCACTTTGCCGAGGCGCCATTGGAGCGGAACATGCCGGTGCTGCTGGCGCTGCTGGGCCTCTGGTACAATAATTTCTTTGGCGCGCAGACCCATGCCATCCTGCCGTATGACCAGTACCTGTCACGTTTTCCCGCCTATTTCCAGCAGGGCGACATGGAAAGCAATGGTAAATACATTGATCAGCAGGGTCGTAAAGTCGACTGGCAGACCGGCCCGGTTATTTGGGGGGAACCGGGAACCAACGGGCAGCATGCCTTCTATCAGCTTATCCACCAGGGCACCAAGCTGGTTCCTGCCGATTTCATCGGCTTTGCCGAATCCATGAACCCCATCGGCGATCATCACGATAAGCTCATGGCCAATTTCTTCGCGCAAACCGAGGCGCTGGCGTTCGGGAAAACAGCCGGGGCGCTCGCTTCGGAAGGCGTGCCGGCCGCGTTGATTCCCCATAAGACCTTTGAGGGCAACCGGCCCACCAACACCCTCATGGCCCGGAAACTGACCCCGGCTGTACTCGGGCAGCTTATCGCCCTGTATGAGCACAAGATTTTTGTGCAGGGTGTGATCTGGGATATTTTCTCGTTTGACCAGTGGGGCGTGGAACTCGGCAAGGTACTGGCCAAACAGATACTGCCCGAACTCGAAGCCCGGGAGGAACCCGTGCTCAAGCACGACTCCTCGACCAATACCCTGATCAGCCGGTATCGCCAGTGGCGGCATGCTTCTGAAAATGCATGATCACCTGGTTGCCTTTTAATTTAATATCCTGCGCAAACGCGGCCGCGCCAATCAGGCCGCGTTTGCCGTCACGCAGTGGCGGGGCATTTTCCTCGAACAATAGCATCCCGGACAGGTCGAATCCCGGCCCCTGGTCCTGGATGGAAATGGTAATCTCCTGAGTGCCGTCGTCGGCGGCCGCAAGCACATGCACGGTCTTTTCCGCGATCTCCAGGTTGCCGTGCCGAATCGCGTTTATGATGATCTCACGCGTGGCAAAGAGCAATCCCGCAGTAAATTCCCTGGTCAGGTCATGCCGACATCCCAAAAACTCGGCCAGATGACGCAATACCGGTTCTACCAGATGGATGCTGCTGTGGATACGTAAATCAAGACAGGTGTGCAGGGGCGGCGGGGTTCTCTCCGGGGGATAGGGCGGTTCTTCGGTCGCCACCAGGATCATGTCGTCCTCCGCCTGCATTTCTTCCAGGTGTAGCAGGTCAACCAGATGACTCAACGCGCTGCCCACCGGTGAAATTTCCCTGGTCATCGGCCATGTGATACGTAGGATATCCGTGTTGTCCAGGGCGTCCAGCCCGTCGGAAAACAGGAGTAGTCGCTCTTTTGGCCGCAGGTTGAGTTCCATGCGGTCAAAAATCGCGTCAGGAAAAAGCCCCAGCAGCATGCCGTCCAGCGGTATCTCGCACAGAGGGCCTGTTCGTTGCAGGAGGTAGGGGTGGGGAAGCCCGGCATTGGCCAGTTCAATGTGTCCGGTTTCGATGTCCCAGACCAGGCACATGGCGCACACATGGCTGCCCTCCACTTCCATCTCCAGGAGTTTCTCGTTCAATTCTTTTAAAAAACGGGCCGGGGAGGTAAGATATTCGCTCAACCCGGAGACGAGTCCCTTGAACTGCGCGGCGAGATACGAACTGGTCACGTCATGCCCCGCCATGTCGGCCAGGATCAGGCTGTACGTATGTTCATTCAGTTTTTTTCCGATGAAGATGTCCCCGCCCGCATCCGATTTTGGCTTAAACCAGTAACTGATGTGCCGCGGGTCCAAATCCTTTGGGCTGGCCGCCGACTGCATCAGGATATTCTGCGCCGCGCGCACATGGCGGCTGGTTTGCACTGTTTTCTTGAGGTCCTTACGCGAGGTATCCGCGATGACCGTCTCAATGGCCTCATGTAAGTCGTCCTGGCGGATTGGCTTGTCCAGGAAATCGGACGCGCCGAGTTTCAAGGCCTGCTTAACGGTGTTGCGGTCTTCTTTTGCCGTCAATACAATGACCGGCAGGAGCGCGTACTGTTCGCTGACGGCCTTGAGCAGCTCCATGCCGTCCATCACCGGCATGATGATATCGGTGATCAATAAATCTATGGCGTCCTTATCTTCGGCGAGCTTGGCCAGCGCTTCCTCCCCGTTCTCTGCCACGGTGACACGGTGCCCTTCCCGCTCCAGCATGCGTGTGAGAATGGCGCGCGCCGTGTGTTCATCCTCTGCGATCAGTATATTCATTCACATGCCCATCCAGACAAGATCAACTGCCCTTGGCTATCAGCCCCATTTCGCGGATTTTATTCAGGAATTTCTGTGTATCCACCGGTTTGGTAATGTAGGCTTCGCACTGTTCCTTAAAGGACTGCATGACATTGCGCGCGTCATCCAGCGCGCTTACCATGATCACCTTGGCGCCGTCCCCGGGCGTTACTCCGTTTTGGGCTTCAATCTCGCGGATCTTTTTCAGGGTTTCGTGCCCGTTCATTTTAGGCATCATGATATCCAGACAAATCAAGTCATACGGTGTGCCGCTTTTTTGCGCGGTCTCAAAGGCTTCGATTGCTTCCACGCCATTAATTGCAATGTCGCAATCCCCAAATTTAGCCACCAGGCGTTGAACCAGGCGCCGACTGACAAAGTCATCCTCAACTACTAATGCCTTCATACCCGTATCCCTTTCTTATGCTGTTGAACCGGCAACCTGCGCCGCCCGTTTTTACTACATTCCTGCCGCATCATTGATTAAGCTCCGTAAGCGATGTTTCCAGTTTTTGGCAGAGTTGCGCGTAGGCCTCGTTGAGCGCGGGCATGAGGCGCAAGGCCTCTTCCTGCTTTTGTTCCGCGCACAGCTTTTCCATTTGCAGCGCGTAATCACGGAACATGTGCGCGCTGATGTTGGCGCCTCCGCCCTTTATCGTGTGCGCCATCCGCTGGGCATCCTTCATGTTGTTCCCATCAAGAAGCTGTTGGAGCTTGTCGATATGCCCCGGTGTATGCTGGAGAAATATGTGCACCAAATCATGCAAGAAACAGGTGTCCCCCCCGAGCCGTTCCAACAGCTCCTTTGCATTGAAGACCATCCCGTCCTCTTGGCGGCCTTCCGGGGCCGCGCCGAGGGCGGACATCGGCTTCTTTGTGCGGACATGCTCCAGAAACGCCTGCAGGTCACTGCGCGCGACCGGTTTTGTGATGTACGCGTCCATCCCTATGCGCATACAACGCGCTTTGTCGCTTTGCATGGCATGGGCCGTCAATGCCGCAATCGGAATGTGTCCACCCTTCTCTTCCTCCAGCGCGCGGATTTTCCGGGTGGCTTCCATTCCGTTCAAGACCGGCATTTGGATATCCATAAGGATGGCGTCAGGGGCTTCGGATTGGAAGCGTTCGACGGCGTCCGTCCCGTTTGTTGCAGTAATGACATGTTGCCCCATGCTCTCCAGGGTATAGATCGCCAGCTTCAGGTTGACTTCGTTATCTTCCGCCACCAGTATCTTCAGGGGCGCGGGGCCCTCGGGACGGGTTGTTCCTGCCTTCGTTTCGTCCTTTTCCGTCGGCCGCGGATGGATCGTGCGGATGACGGCGCTCAACAATCGCGAAGGTACGATGGGCATGGTAATCGTACCCGCCACATGCTGTTCAATCAGTTGTCGCCGGGTCGCGTCCGGTTCAACCGGCGGAAGCATCACCAGCAGGGGACAGGCGCCACCAATATTTGATTGAATGGTCTCCGTGAGGGCCTCGGGTTCCATATCCGGCATATGCGCATAGGCGATCACCAGGGAATAGGGGCGCCCCCGCGTGTTGGAATCCCTGATTTTTTCAATGGCATCCGCCACGGTTGTCGCGGTTTCCGGTTTCAGGTTCCACCGGTTCAGGTAGGCGGCCACCAGCATCAGATTTTGTTCATGCTGATCGAGAATCAATATGCGCGATCCCTTGATGGCAAGAGGAGAAAAAACATTGGCCCGGTCCTGGATCTCGCGGGGCTGCGCGAAGCGCGCCGTGATGTGAAAGGTGCTTCCGTGTCCCGGCTCGCTTTCCACCCAGATGCTGCCGTTCATCGCGCGCAGCAGTTCCCGGCATATGGTCAGTCCCAGGCCCGCCCCGCCGTATTCCCTCGATATGGAACCATCCGCCTGTGTAAATGCGTCAAATATGCTCTCCTGTTTGTCTTCGGCAATGCCGATGCCGGTGTCCCGCACACTAATATGCAACGCCAGCTCTCCTTCGTGTTCTTCCATGGGCGCGGGCGTGGATTCCAGAGGTTCCGCTTGCAGACGAACAATCCGCGAATCCTCCTGCGGTTTAGGGCCTACGCCATTTTCAGGCATCTGGTTGACCCCGACCTGAATGTACCCCTGTTCGGTGAACTTGATCGCGTTGCCGATAAGGTTCAGCAATATCTGCCGAAACCGGTCGGCGTCGCCCAGCACTACGGACGGAAGCTCGCATCCGATATCACACAGCAGACTCAGGCCTTTGTCATGCGCCTTGATGGCCAGGAGCTGGGTGGCCTCTTCGATGACCTCGCGTGGATCGAACTCCACTCGCTCCAGTTTGAGCCGTCCCGTATCCAGTTTTGAAAAATCAAGCAGATCGTTAATCAGGGTGAGTAATGCCTGGGAACATCCGCGTAACAGGCTCAGATATTCGTATTGCTGCGCCGTTAAGTCCGTTTCCAGAGTGAGTTCCGCCATGCCGATGATGCCGTTGAGCGGCGTTCGGATTTCATGGCTGATATTGGCCAGGAACTGGTTTTTTGAAACGTGGGCCGCATGCGCCATGGCGGCGAGTTCATATGCCCTGGCCTGCGCCTCTTCCAATTGCGTGTCGGTGTCCTCTACCGGGTTCAGTCCGTGTCCGTCCTGATGTGTGCCCTTCACAGCCTGTTGTGCCTTCCTTCTGTCTTGTGACTTACTGAGTAATACTACAATTAAACAGGAATGGATGATAGGGAAAATTGACCCGATACGGCCTATTTCTTGAAAACAACACTGAAGCGCTCGCTGTAAAACAGGGGACAGCTCCGGCACCGGGGAATTTTCGAATATGCCTTGTTCCTGATGATCGCGCGCAAGTTGGTGAGCGCGCGTGATTGCCAGATTTCCTCGATGGTCTGCCGGGCCGCGTCGCCCACCACCAGATCGGCGTCAAAATCTACACAGCAGGGTGTCACGCGCCCGTCCCATTTGATGACCAGGCGGTCAAACGGTTCCGTGCAGGTGACCTCGCCATCCGCCTTGCGGGGAATGTCCGCCAGGGAGGCCTCGGTGACGGCGCCGCCTTGCATGAAGGCGACGTGATCGTAGAGGCTCAACCCGGAAACCGACATGCTGTCGGCTATCCCGTCCCATGACCGGACAAAGGCCTGTACCTCGTCTTTTCTCTCCGCGGCCTCTTCCCGGAGCATCTGGGCGTTGAGGTGGATATGCAGGTCGGCCTTGCGTCCGGATGCGATCGTCCGCATCCGGCTCAGGGTTGCCTTCAGGGCGCCATAATCCTGCCCGGGCCGTATCTGCGCATACTCGTCAGCGTTCAGCCCATTGACCGAAACCCCGATATAGTCCATGCCTGCGTCAAGCAGCGCTTCAATCCGCTCCTGGGTCAACAGCAACCCGTTGGTCTGGAAGCGGGCGCTGAGTCCCCTGGCGTGACAGTGCCGAATCATGTCGGCCAGTCGTGGGTGCAGCAGCGGTTCGCCAAAATTAAACAGCCGGATATCGGAAGGACCCTGCCCGGCAATATCGTCGATGATTCGCTCGAAGAGGTCCATGGCCATGTATCCCGTGGGGCGGGTCATGGTACGGCGCGGACAGATAATACAGCGGCAGTTGCAGGCGTTGGTGGGTTCGATGTAAACAATCGGAGGATAGAAGGGAACCTCCTGTCGCGCCGCCAGCTTGAAGGCCAGCACCTTTAACCCGGTGATCCATTCGGGCTTCCATTCCGCCAGCGGGCGCGTGGCGCGTAATGCCTTGAACTGGGCGTACGCTTTTTGCATGTCCGGGGTCAGGCTGTCGTTCACCGCTTCAATTCCATCGTTCATTGATATCATCCGCAATGGCCAGTAAGGCCGTGTTGATTTTTAAACTGTAATAAAAAACCGGCAGCATGCCCACACAGGCGTGACAGTTTTCTTTTCCTGCCCGGATGAAGGGAGCGAGGCGTTTGCGCAGGGTCTCTTCCAAATCATCCAGTTTTTGCAGTGCCAGTTTTTCGGGAAGGCGCTGGGTGTTCATGACCTTGATGATCGTGACAAAATTGGCGTGAATCTGTTGTTGTATCTGGCGACATTCGTCACGCACCGGGCGCATGATGCCCGCAGCGTTGATTTCTTCCCGGACGGCCCCCAGGCAGACCAGGTTGAACTGGATGTTTTCCAGCAGGATAAACCAGCGTTGCCGACGCCGGGCGGACCGCCGGTAGAAAATCATCTCGCGGCGCATGGCGTCATATGCGGTGCGTAAATCATCCAGCCCCCTGATCAGTTCCGCGTCGCGTTTCGGGGGCGGAGGCCTGTCAGGGTCCAGGAAATGACTCATCAGTTCGTCGTATGTCGTCATCAGTAAATTCAGGTACCGCCCCCGGTAGTCGTTCATGCGGCCCTTGCTGCGGGTGGGGAATACGGTGGCGGCCACCGTGACGGCCACAACCGCCCCGATCATGGTTTCGTAAGCCCGTTCGATAACGACCTGGAAGGAAAAGGCGTTCATGAGGCCAAACAGCAGAACCAGCATGATGGACATCCAGAATACGGCCTGGGTGTAGGCCCGCGTCATGTAGTAGCTGGTCAGGAAGACCATCAGGGCCAGGAGCAGGGTGATCGCCTCCGGCCAGGCGTGCAGCAGGGAGTAGAGCAGGGTCCCGGCGACCAGCCCCAGCAAGGTGGCCGCAATTCGTCTGCCCGCCTTCTGGATGCTTTCTCCCCAGGTCTGGCAGAGCACACTCATTACCGTGATGATGGCCCAGTAGCTGCGCTGGATGGGAAAACGCCAGGCCAGGAGATAGATGACGCCTACGGCGGTCATCATCTGTATGGCCTGGCGGGTGGTCGGTTGCGGTTTCATAGCTGTCGGCGCGCCTCATTCCAGTTCTGCTGCAATTCCCCAAGGGCGTCGAGTACGCCCCGGAGGGCAAAGACGGTGCGCAGCAGGTAGAAGAGATGAAAGGTGTCCTGTGTTTCACTCGATTCAAGCAGCGCGGTGAGGTCATCGAGCTGATGACGAAGCCGTCCGTCCGTGTCCGGCCAATCGGTAGCGTCGTCCGCATGGTCTGCCAGATGCACCAGCAACAGGCGGATATCCTGAAGCACCTGCTTGGCCTGCGTCTGGATGACCGGGTGCGGCAACCCGTGATGATTCATCGCATGCTGAAGATGGTCGCCGATAATCAGCAGGGTGCTGCTGACGCGGTATTGCGCCAACGCGCATTTACGAAAGGGCGCCCTGCCCGCATGGGTGTCGATGCGCAGATTGCCCAGCAGGTTCTCGCTGACCAGCACCGTCAGTTGCAAATCCTGCAGCGCGTCGTGCATAAGGCGCTTTGTTTCCGCCGGGGTTGTTGCCCCCTGCAGCAGGGCCTCCAGGTATTCCAGTACCTGGGAACTCTTGCGCAGGAAAGGCGGTATGCTGTCCAGGAACCTCTTCAGGGGCCTGTCGGGCAAGAGGTAGAAGTTGACGATATACGTAACCCCGATCCCGATGGAGACCCCGCCCACCAGTCCGGGCCAGGCGTGCGCGTGTGTATTCATGACCGTGCTCATCAGGAAAATGGTCATGGCATAAATACTGATGCCTGTATAACGCATCCCGAACCGGCGGATGTAAAACACCACGAAGCTCACCAGCATGAAGACACTGACTTCAAGGAGATAGCTGTGATGTACCGCTTTTTCCAGGAGCACCATCAGCAGCCCGGCGCCACCCGCCAGAATGAACGACTGTTTTTGTATCCGGCGTGTTTCCCCGTAGGTCGTCATGATCATCAGCATGCCGGTCAGGAAGGCGACGGATAGGGGCGCAATGCCACTCAGCGCGGGCTGCCAGTGCTGTGCGTACCAGACGGCCAGGGGCGCGGCCATCGCGGCGATTGTCGTTCGGGCGGCTTGCCGGAACTGCGCAAACCCCGGGTCGTTCTCACGTTGTAAAACCAGCCATCTGTTGAGTTGTGCGTGTGATATCAAGGGGCGTACACTCCGTGCCTGTCTACTCTTCGGCCTGTTTGCCGGGGCCGGGGACATGTCGGCTGACGGCCGTGGGACGCCCGCCCTTGTCCACACAAACCATAATCACCGCCCCGTCAAAACTGATGACGCCCGGCCCCTCGCAATGCCCGCAATGCACATTCATCCGCACACGAATCGTCACCGATGTCCGGCCCTGTGATTCCACCCATGCCTGGAACTGAATGATGTCGCCCAGACGCGCCGGCGTGGTAAACTCCGCATCCTTGATGGCCCGTGTGACAAAGTTCATTCCCGGAAAGCTGCGGCTGCAGGCGATGAACGCCAACTCGTCAATGACCGCCAGGACATGCCCGCCAAAAAGATTCCCGTACTGGTTCAGGTGCTCATGCCGCACCACCATATAGTGTCTGTATATTTGCTCTTCCATAGCTGCCATTCACCTCAGCGTTAACTTTCCTGCCCCATGATAGCGCAGGTCGCGATTCATAAAAAGCAAACATATCGGAATTTTCTTTCAAGCCTTAACCTCAACGCGATAAATAAAGACTCGCGCAGAGGCGCAGTGACGCAGAGCAGGAGATAACTATAACGGGGGAAGAGGGTTGTAGTGCGGACGTTGCCCTGCCGCGCACGCCGGTCTATCCACGGATGATGCAGATTTTCGCGGATAAGCAAAAACCGTGTCCATCCGTGTCAAAAAAGTAGGGGTTGAAGATGCCGCACTTTTTACTTGTCAACCACCGGGGTACGGTGGTGATGATGTGGGGATGTATACAACGCCCTTTTATACGTATAAGCAGTATATGATTGACCGGTACGGGGAACCCCTGTTCAGGGTGCCCATTGACGCGGGCGCCGGGTGCCCGCATCGCGCGCGCGGTTCCAACCAGGGGTGTACGTTCTGCCCGGAAGACGGCGCGCGCGCCGTGCAGTCGGCGGACGCCCCGGATTTCCGCGAGCAGATACGCCTCGCCACAACATTTGCCCGGCGCCGGTATCGCGCCCGGCTTTTCATGGCCTATTTCCAGGCCTACACCCCTTCCATGCTTGCGTTTGCCACCTATCGGCGGATACTGGATGAACTCCGTTCCCTTGGAACATTCCGCGCCCTCAGTATCGGCGCGCGTCCGGATTGCCTTTCCGATGCGTTGCTCACCTGTATGCGGGAGGTGAACCGGGAGATCGAAGTCTGGTTTGAATTAGGCATCCAGACCGCCCATGACGCGACACTGCGCCGTGTCAACCGGGGGCATACCTGGGCGGATAGTGAAGCGGCGGCCCACCGGCTGCATGACCACGGGTTTCATGTGGCGGCGCATCTGATCCTGGGACTGCCGGGGGAGGATGAAACGATGTTTCAGGAGACGGCGCGATGCGTCGCGCGCTTGCCGATCACCGGAATAAAAATCCACAATCTTCACGTCATCAGGGGCACCGCGCTGGCCGGGGAATACATGCGGGCGCCGTTTCCACTTTTGGACCATTATACCTATGCGGAGCATGTCATGGCCCTTCTGCGGGTGATCCCCGCGGACTGGCCGGTGATGCGTCTCCAGACCGATACGCCGGAAGATCGCCTCCTGGCCCCGCGTTGGCCGGTCTCCAAGGGGGCTTTTCAAGCGTATGTTGCCCAACAAATGGACTTCCGTGAATGGCGTCAGGGGGATTGTGGCCGCAGGCCAAGAGCGATCCCCCCTGTCGATGTGGCCCCGGAAGACGCCGAGACCTGCGCGGCAAAGGATGGGAGTTTTACGTTCTGGAGTGACACGTTCAAAGAGCATTATCACGCACCGATCGGGGCCCTCTCCGAGGCGCGCGGCAAATATGTTGACCCTTCGTGCCTGGCACAATCCCTGGGCAGGGGCGCGGTGCGTCTGCTGGATATCTGCTTCGGGCTGGGGTGGAATGCCATTGCGGCCGCAGAGACCGCGTTGACGCTTGCCGATGCTCATCCGTTGCACATCACGGCCCTGGAGATGGACCGGTGCGTGGTGCGCCGTGCGGCGGCCGCGATGACCCGCACCCTGCCGCATCAAGCTATGCGGTGGCGGGCGGGGCTGGAGGCCTTATACGCCGACAATCAATGGCGTCATGACCTGGTCGACATGCGTATGCACTGGGGGGACGCGCGTTTCCGGATACAGGGCCTTCCGGATAATACATACGATATCGTGTTTTTGGATCCCTTTTCCACGCAGCGCAACAGTCAGCTTTGGACCGTTGATTTCTTCGCCCAGATATACCGGGTGATGAAGCATGACGGGGTGCTCCTGACCTATTGCGCGGCCATCCCTGTGCGGAGTGGGCTGCTTCGCTCCGGTTTTGCCGTCGGGGAAACCGAGCCCGCCGGACGGCAGCGTGGCGGCACCATCGCCGCCAAGGATGCGCAAAGGGCGCTCCCGCCCCTTTCGGCGGACGACCTTCACCTGATGAATGAAACCTCCCGGGGCATTCCTTACAGGGATCCCGATCTCTGCCGTACAAACAGTGAAATCCTGCGGGACCGGCAGGAAGCCATCCTGGCATGGAATCGTCGGGATCAGGCAGAATGAGCCGGCAGCCCCTGCCTGTACATCAGTCGCCATCAATGTGCACGCCTGTGTCGCACGTTGTCGAGGAGAGATCGTACAACTTTTCCTTGGCCGGTTTCAGCCCCTTCGGCATGCCCACAATTTCCTTCATGCGCTCCAGCAGCTTGTCCAGCCGGTGTCCGCATTTGGAGGCCACGCCCAGGACCTCCTGTTGCTTGCTGTTCAATTCGCCGACATGGCCGCCCAGGGTCATGTTGACCGCGCAATTCGTAGCCGAGAGGGGCTGGCACAATTCCTGGACAATTTCCGCCAGGAGTTCCCGGAACTCGTGCTGTGGCATCGTTTCGCGGGAGGCCTCGAATTCCTGTACGCCCACCAGCATCTTTTTTATCTGGTCGAATTCTGAACCCAGGGCTTCGATCTTCTCTTCTGTCCCCTCGGCAATACGCTCCACTTCCTCTTCAATCGCAGAGGCCTTTTGCCCGATGCTGTCGCTGTTGCCGGCAGCGGACATCAGGTCGTCGAGTTCCGCCAGCAAAACAGCCAGCGCGCCCATGCCGCCCGGTATGCCCGGTTCATCGCCGCTCCGGCCCGGGCCGCTTCCCACGCCCCGATGCTCCTCCTTCTTCACCATGAGTTCCTGCCATCCGTTGGGCGTCATGCCCGCCGCATACAAGCGGTTCTGCAGCACACTGTCCGCTGACTCATTGTTTGTCTTGGCCTTGAGGTAGCGCATCATGCGCTTCTCTGTCTTTTCCATGGCCCGGCGGCGTTTCATATATTCGGTGGCCAGCGAATCAATCTCTACTTCGTCAACCATCACCTCCACCCCATCGGAAATCATGCTCTCCAGGCCTTCATCCCGCTCACCGGTCATGGCCTGCAGCTTCTCCAACACGGTTTTTTCAAGCAGCAACATGGTCTTCTTCAGGTTTTTTTTGCCTTGCATGCTTTTACTGGCGGGTTGGGTCATGAGGCCTTCGAACGTGCGGCGCAGACAGCCCACCACCAGATCACCCAAGGATTCGCCTTCATCAATAGCCAGATTTCTCTGCCGAATGGCGGCGGCATCCATGATGAGTTGGGCCAACTGCTCCGCGTCATTGGCAATTTCAGAAAGTTCTTCGGTGATTTTATCCACATTAACTTCCCCTTTGAGGAAGGCCATGATCTGACTGACCGAAGGGACGGGGGGCGTTTCCACGGGCGGGGCGGGCGCTTCCACAACCGGCGCCGGTTCTTCGATCTCGATAAGCGGAACAACCGTTGATTCATCGATTTCAATAACCGGGGGCGATACGGGTTCCGGCTCATTCGCCTCAACAAATTCAAACAGACTCTCTTCTGCGGTCTCCTCCTCATTGTCGGAAACTTCGTTGGCGGCAATGACTACATCGCCATCAGTGACCCGGCGATAGCTGACTTTTTCCGATTGTACATAGGAAAAATTCATGTCCTGGAGCAGCGCGGAAAAATCCTTGCGCTCGCCCCGGAACTCCAATCCGCTCAGAATCAATCCAGTCAGCTTGGTATACTCATCCAGTGGCATGCCCTGGCAAAACGTAAAGCCGGTTATATTCAACTCGATAAGCTTATTGATGAAAATGTTCACGAAGGAATTCGTCGATTCCAGCAGATCGCCGTCCACAAAAAGTTTCCCCTCCGTGATGCTGATATTGATGCGCGGCGTGTGTTGCAGAACCGATGTCAGATACTTGTACGAGTCCATCATGCTTTGGCGTGTCAGGTTGTGCAGCGGGCCGTACAAGGCCGCATTGTTGAGCAGTTGCCCCAAACGCCGAAGCAGGTCCTCCATCTCCCGGAGGATAGAAGAGGGGGGCGAATCCGGTTGTTTCGTATTGAACGTTTCCATACCTGTGCCTCAATGCCTCAAAAATATAAATTTGTCCGTGTCAACAGGGCCGATTATATTCGTTGCCCTGAGGCATAACCAGAAAAAAATGGGAGGATTACAACATGAACTGTCGGGCCGCAGGACCAGCGCAACCCGTCAGCCTCCGTTGGCATATCCCGCCGTCCCGTCCGGCGAGGAGGGAGGGATGTGGTGTGCTTTGATCAGCCTGGCGGAAGCAATGGCCCGATGCTTCAATTCAGGGTATTTTTTGAACTGTCTGGCGGCGTCCACGTAGCACAAAATGGCCTCCCTGGACCGGCCCTGCCGGTGCAGGGTCAGCGCCAGGTTCATCAGTGGAGTGGGCGAATCATCGCCCCGGTCCAGGGCGTTACGGTAATGCGCTTCGGCTTCTTCATACCGGCCCAGCTTAAAATAGGCATTGGCCCGCCGTGTTTCAAAGTGCGCGTTCTCGCCGATGGCTTCGGACAACCGGGTATAGCAATCCAGCGCCTTGTCGTACTGCCCTTGCTTGTAATAGAGTTCCGCCAACCCGGAGTTGCTCTCAATTTCGGGAATGGTCATGGATTTTCGAGTGAGGGTGGCCAAGGCGAACAGGCCGACACTGATGGTGATCAGCGCGGCGGTGGCGGCTGTAATGAGCAAAGCATGCCGGTCCAGGAATTGAATGCACGCGCCTTGTGGTATTTCCGCGGTCTGCTGCACATGTTCCAGCAGCAGCAACTGGATGCGGAGGCAATGATTGATCAACTGATGATTCATGGAGTTGGGACGTTCCGTTTGCGCAAAAAGACTGGAGGAAAGTCGCTGCGCCAGGGGTCCCCGCCCGGCGTGGAGGTTCTGCCTTCGCAAGGCCGTCAGCATCACAAACTGGTGCAACGGTTGCACGGTCGCCACATAGCGGTCACTCTCCCAGGTCTCCCAGCCTGTCAGTCCGGCATTACTCATCAGCGGCGATTTTTCCGACATGAGCAGCCCGACGCCCGCTTGTTGCGCCTCCGGCAGTTCCTGCCACAAAAGGGGCGTGACGGAAGCCAGCGTGAGGCGGTCAATAAAGGGGCCGTTTACCTGCCGGGCCCTGAACTGCCGCGTGCCCGGGTCCCAGGAGGTTTGCAGCAGACTGGAAACCAGTTGCCCTCGCTTTTCCTGCAGGGCCTGCGCCTCCGGGATGTCTTCGCCCAGATACCGGCACATCCGCAAGACACTCTCCTGTTCGCAGAGTAGAAAGGTGAGCAAGTCAACTGAGGTGACGTGCGGATAAAAGGTTTCTGGAATGAATGATTCTTCCGCGGTCTGCCACGCGATGCGCCCGTCATGCATGGGGTCATAATGTTCCCACGCCCAGGTAAGATAGCGGATCAGGCGGGGTTTGGCATACAGCAGGAAATCCGGGTCCCGGGTTGCTTCGTAGACCGATAAGGCCGCCTGGGCAAGCAGGGGCAGGCAGGGAACCGTGGCGGCCATGCCGGACTCGTCAACCCAGGCGGGCACCATCCCCTGCGCGGTTTGGGTCGAAAGCGCCGACTGTGTCAGCTCGGCAGCGATGGACGCGTCAATGTGTTTCCAGGTCTCGACCAGCGGAAATATGGTGTTGATATCAAACATCCGCAGCGCCTCTTCCCCGCAGTTGCTCCACCGGTAGGGGAATACCTCCCCGGGGGGGTGTAACTCGCCCGCCAGCAACTCGATGCTTTGCCGCGCCCCGGCCGCCTGCGCCGCCTGGGGCATTTCCATATTAAGAAAACGGCTTCGCAACCCAAGTTCGCGGGTTAAATATTCATCGAAATTGCGGCGCATGTACGCCTCCGCCGTGGCTGTTTGCCGGGCCTCGGATTCGTCAGTGAACACCAGGCAGAAGGCCGTGCCGTATAACGAGGCGTCAAACCGGCAGAACACACGCCCCGCGGGCGTTTCCAGGATATGTTCCGTATCGGTAGTCCGCACCGGCGCCGCATGTGAAAAGAGTTGCGGGATCATGGCGGTTGAGCTCATCCCCCAGAGGATGCCCGGCTCAGGGACAAAACAGGCCACCGCGAAAGGCGCCGAACCGCTGTCACCCGCGATAAAAAACCCGTTAAGCATCATGAGCCCGTGTGTAACGGCGGCATTGCGGGGTGGATTCACATGAAAACTCCAGGCGGTATCCTCCCGGGCCGCCGTCACATCCCCCGGCGCGCCAAGTGTTTCAAAGGTCGGCCTGCCTGAACGCGTTGACGGGGCACCCCAGCAGGACGATTGCAGGCGCCACCCCGATTTCCATTCATCAGGCGGTAGTATGTTTAGAATCTCTCGAGCACTGAACTGCATACCTCGTATATGTAAAAAAATCCCCCTGGCCATACAATATAAAAAAAGAAAAAAACACTGTGCTAATCTGTGGATTCGGATAGCGTCCCGCTAATACTGCACAAGGACCAGGCGCCGGTCACAGTGCACATCGTCCTGGATGTGCTCAAAAACCGGTTCGGGAAGCTGGTCCTTATATTCCACATAGCGGTCCCAGCAGGTCATAATGGTTACCGGGCGTTTGCCCCGGTGTTCTTCCACCATCTGCACCAGGTCCGGAACCTGGAGGATCCGGTGCTGGCTGTCGGGATAACGCAGGCCGTAGCGCATCTCGCCTTTGTCGCCCAGCAGGTAAATGTCGTTGCGCTTGAAAAACCAGCAGGCGGCATGGACCCGGTTGGCGTCAGAAACCATAATGGATTCCGCGGGGACGTTGTCGGCGTACTGGTTCAGGAATGGATCGGCGGAGCGTGTGACATAGAGTTCATCCGGTAATCCAAATGGTACGCACAGGGTGAAAACCGCCGGCCCTATGCTGTACAGCAGGATTTTTTTCAATGGTTTTTGCGCCCTGATGGCATAGACGGCGGCCACGCCCCAGCCGGCCAGCGCCAGCGTGAGTACCAGCCACCGCAACCCTTCCGGCGGGGTGAATACTTTGATGGGAATGGCGGGAATGAGCTGGATGGCGGCCAGCACGGCCGCTCCGATGCCCAGTATCCCCGCCAGGATGCCGGCTCCGATATTGAACGCCTTCGTCTTTTCCTGCTTGAAGTACGTGAGCAGCCCGTAGGCGGTGAGTATCCCGAATGCCGGGAAACACGGCAGAATGTACGTGCCCAGCTTGCCGCGTGACGCCGAGAAAAACAGGAACGGCATCACAAACCAGCACAGGGCGTACCGCATGAGCGGTTGCTCCTTGAAGGTCTTTTTCAATCCTTTGATGGCGGCGGGCAGGACAAAGGTCCATGGCAGTATCCCCGCCAGCAGGACCGGCGCGAAAAACCAGAACGGCTCCTCGTGCTGCGCTTCATCCGTCATGTAGCGCTGGATGTGCTCCTCCCAGAAAAAGTAGTGCCAATAATCGGCTTCCCGTAGATGGATCATGATCGCCCAGGGCAGGATGGTCATCACGGCAATGATGATCGGCCAGGCGGGAAAAAGGATCAGGTCCTTGAACCGCCGCTCCCAAAGCATGAACGGTACGATGATGACCACCGGCACGGCAAAGGCAATAAACCCCTTGGTCATGAACGCCAAGGCGCAGAAAAGGCCGAAGATGCTGTAAAAAAAGATGCGTCGATACGTCACGATCTCTTCGCGGTAGGCGGCCAGAAAAAAGACCACGGCGCAGGTGGTGAATAATGTCAGCATGCTGTCCAGTACACTGGTCAGCCCGACGATAATCACCAGCAATGAGGTCATGTATACAATACTGCTGATCAGGGCCTGCAGGTCATTCCCGGTCTCCCGCCGCACCAGCCAGAAAATCAACAGGGCGCACAATCCGACGGATGCCGCGGAGGTGAACCGGATGGCAAAGGCGTTTTCTCCGAATACAAGCATAGAAAGCGCGTTGAGCCAATACCCCATCGCCGGCTTCTCAAAGTAGCGCAGGCCGTTGAGGTGCGGTACGACCCAATTCCCTGATTCAATCATTTCACGCGGAATCTCCCCATACCGCGCCTCGTCAACAATCGCCACCGGACGCACGCCCAGCGGCAGTATAAACAACACCACAAATAACAGTATTACAGCCAGTCCCAATCGTTTGATCATCACAAATCCTTACTGTTTTCTTAACTACGTGCGTACACCTTTAGCGGAGCGTCCTGAAAATGTAAAACAAGTTTTCCTTAAAAAACCAGCCAAAGATACTTGAACTTTCTTTGGAGTTTAAAGGGTTCAGGATTCAGTCCGGAGCCTGTTCAAAAAGCCTTGACGACATCTGGAACCCGGAAACCATGGCGGCGCCGTCCTTTGTCGCGAGCTTTGTCGAACAAGGCGCCGGGAAGGAAAATGAAGTTACGTGAGCTGCCGCGAGTTCAGGAGGTGGTCGCGAAGGGTGGCTGCCAGATGGCGAACAAGGTCGCGCGGGGTGGTGATGGGGGGCATCAGGTAGAGGACGCGGCCCAGCGGACGCAACAAAATACCCTGCGCAAAGAGCGCATCGCGAATGCGCTGCGCTGTTTCCGCGCCGGATGCGCCGGGGGTGTCGCGTACTTCCATCGCCGCCATCGCGCCCAGGATGCGAATTTCCTGTACGGCCGGATGTCCGGTGGCAGGCGCCAGCTCTTCGGTCAATAGCGCTTCAATCGCGCGGGCCTGCCCGGCTATGTCAATTTCGTCGTAGATGGCAAGCGCCTCGACCGCGGCGGCCGCGGCAATGGGATTGCCGCAGAAGGTGTGTCCGTGATAGAAGGTGTGATCCTCAGGCTGGTCCGAAAACGTGGTATGGATCGTATCCTTGACCACCGCGCCGCTGATGGGGAGATACCCCGCGGACAGGGCTTTTCCCAGGCACATGATGTCGGGATCGACGCCGGCGTGCTCGACCGCGAAATACCTCCCGGTGCGCCCGAACCCGGTGGCGATTTCGTCGGCGATCAGCAGCGCGCCATGCTCCTTGGCCAGGGTCGCCAGTGCGCTCAGGTAGGACCCGGAATATATCCGCATGCCCACCGAACCCTGACACATCGGCTCCACAATGAGCGCGGCCAGGGTGCGCCCGTGCGCGGCAAACAGCGCTTCCGCCTGCCGGAGACATTCGGCTTCCGATCGGTTGTAATCCGGGACCGGCAGGGGCGTAGCCGGAAAACGGACCGCGCGGAAGGGTTTGTGGAATTGTTCAAGATAACCGACGGAAATGGCCCCAAGGGTATCCCCGTGATAGGCGCCTTCCAGATAAGCGAATTCTGTTCGGTCAGGGTGCCCGGTGTTCTGATGATATTGCAAAGCGGTCTTGAGCGCTATTTCCACCGCGCAGGCGCCGTCGGACGCAAACATGATGTGTCGGTCCGGGGTGGGCATGCGCCGACAGACCGCCCGGGCCAGTTCAATGGCGCGGGGGTGCGAGAGATTGCCCAGAATGCTGTGCTGAAGCTGTTCGCTCTGTTTCTGAATCGCCCGGATGATTCGCTCGTTCCCATGCCCCAGGGCGCAGGCCCACCAGGAGGAAATGGCGTCCACGTATTGCCGCCCCTCCGCGTCATACAGGTACGGCCCCTCCCCGCGCACCATAAGCGGAAGCGGCCCGCGCTCAATATCCGAAAACCGTGTGTAGGGATGCCATACATGACCGCGATCCCATGCGTTATATACTGCTGAATCCATGACTTTAGCTCTTTGACATCTCTGTTACGCTGTACCTGTGGGTGGGGAATGAAAATCCAGAAAGGCCTTCATGTTCTCGCGCCCCATATAGTGCTGAAGGGCTTTGTGGTCGGTCTTGGTTAAATCAACGAGAATCAGGCCATCGAGCACGTAACTGAATGCGGGGTCCACGTTGAATCCCAGCAGTTTGCCGCCAAGCCGCAGATACTGCTTGAGCAGGATGGGGATGTCCTTGAGTTCGGTTTCGATGTCGGCAATCAGGGCTTCGACTTCGCTTAAACTGTTAACGACGCAGGGATAATCGTGCCCGTAGCGGCGGGGCATGCATGTCTTCTCCAACGGCATGCGGGCCTTGACCAGGCGCGCGAGTTCTTTATCAAAATTGTTCGCTTTGAGAAATGAAACCAGAAGCTGTTGCGAGGAGGATTGATAGTTGCCGTTGATGCTGACCGGACCGAAGAGCATGCGGTACCGTGGATTCAGCAGCACATAAGCGGCAATGCCCCGCCACAGCAGATGCATGGAATGAAAGTTGCGCTGATAGGATTTGCGCACAAAGGTGCGTCCCATCTCCAGCGCGGGGCCGATCTGCCTCAGGAGTTTGTCGCCATAACGAAACAGACTGTGCGTATACAACCCTTTGCGTCCGTGGCGCGGGAGTATCTCATCGGTAGGACCCAGGCGGTACGCGGCCGCGGGCTCGCACGCGGTGGTATTCCACAGGAACAGATGGAGGTAGTAGTCGTCATAAGCATCCAGATCAATCGGAAGTCCAGTGCCTTCGCCAACCTCCCTGAATGTCTCCTCACGCAGCCGCCCGATTTCCCGCAGGATGCGCGGAATTTGAGGCGCCCGCGCAAACCAGACTTCGAGGTCGCCCTTGGCAGCCAGGCACTGCGCGCGGGGCAGGGCGGTCATATCCCGCTGCATGGCGTCGGGGGAGACTGGATCCACGAGCGGGTCCATCCTGCTTTCCGCGCGCAGGGCGCCCGGACGTTCCGGAACAGAAATACAGGCGCGGGGCGTTTCTTCCGTACGGCGATGCGCCAGATTGTAGGTGCGCATCCGCAGATAGCCCATCATGTCGTCCAACCTTTCCAGCTTTTCATACGGGATGGGATTTCCCACATGGACCCGTATCCGGCGCTGGCGCTTGTTGGTAAGCTGACGCGGCAACAGCGCAGTGCGCAGCGTGGGATGGATCATCCCCGCTACGTGAAAGTACCAACTGTTGCTGCCTTCAAAAAAAACTGGAAGTACATCCGCCCTGCCGCGCCGGATGAGTCCGGCGATGTTGTCATTCCACGGGGGCTCGACCAGGGCCTTGCTTCGAACATCATAGTGGGCGACTTCGCCCGAAGGAAAGGTGCCCAGCATGCCGCCCGCCCGCAGCCATCGCAGCGCCTCTTTCATGGGCCGCAAGTTGCGCCGAACCGCATCCTGCCCGCCAAAGGGGTCCACCAGGATGAAGTGGCAACTCATCTCAGGAACGCGCGACAACAGATAATTCGCCAGCAGCTTGACATCCTCGCGGGTCTCGTGGAGCAACGCGCAGAGCATGACCCCTTCCAACGCCCCGAAGCAGTGATTGGCCACAACGAACACCGGTCCTTCCATGGGAATCCGCTCCCGGTCCCGGTCCGTGATGTCGCAGGTGACCCCCATCGTGTCCAGCACTTTGTCATAAAACGGAATTGCACGCCGGTCCGCCAGTGAACGCTGGTAGATTTGGTTGACGCCCGTAAAATCCAATAGCCCGTCTACCGGACGGCTGAGCGCTTTCAGGGGCCCACGCAGCAGGTGTTCACTGCTGAAAACGATTTTCTTTTCTGTTTTCTCTTCCAACTCATATACAGGCATCGTTCATCACCTTCATCCCAAGCTTTATGGCAGCAATATTTTTCTGTGACAATACTGTTCTGTAAGAAATTGGTTAGTGATCTAGTGATCCCCCCCTTCACCCGGGGCTTGACTCATCATGCCAAAGGTGTAGGATGCCACGTTTTTAAACCTCACAGTTTTCGCTGGGGGAGTCCTTGAGAAAGGACTGAGATTTCCGCGGTGCGGAAAGACCCTTGGAACCTGTTTGGGTCATGCCAACGAAGGGAAGCGAGTATGTTTAAAACACAGATAGTGGCCGCCAGAGACGGCGAAATAACCGAGGCTATGCGCGGCATTGCCCGGGATGAGTATGTGCGGGAAGAGGCCATTCGCGAGGCCGTGGCGGCGGGCCGCCTGGTTATACCGGCCAACCGTAACCACGCCAACCTGCGCCCGATCGGGATCGGAAAAATCCTCCGTACCAAAATCAACGCCAATATTGGAAATTCGGCGCTGACCAGCGGGGTGACCGATGAACTGGAAAAACTGCATTGCGCGGTCAAATACGGCGCCGATACGGTGATGGACCTGAGTACCGGCGAGCACGTCAACGAAATCCGTGCCCGGATTATTAATGAGACAAGCGTGCCGGTGGGCACGGTTCCCATCTACCAGGCCCTGACCATGGTGGAGGACCCCATGGATATTTCCATCGAGCTGATGCTTGAGGTGATTGCCGGTCAGGCCGAACAGGGCGTGGATTACATGACCCTTCATGCGGGCCTGCTGAAGGCGCATATTCCCGCCGCGAAAAAACGGCTGGTGGGGATTGTCAGCCGGGGGGGCTCGATCCTGGCCAAATGGATGAGCACCCACGGGAAAGAAAATCCGTTGTATACGCATTTTGACGACATCCTGGCGATTTGTCGCGACTATGATGTCACGCTTTCACTGGGCGATGGGATGCGGCCGGGGTGTCTGGCCGACGCCTCGGACGAGGCGCAGTTCGCGGAGCTGGCGGTGCTGGGCGAGCTGGTCAACCGCAGCCGCGCGGCCGGGGTGCAGGCCATGGTGGAAGGCCCCGGGCATATCCCGCTGGATGAAATCGAGATGAATATGCGCCGTGAAGAAGAGCTTTGCGACGGCGCACCTTTCTATATCCTCGGGCCGGTGGTTACCGATTGCGCCCCCGGATACGATCATATCACCTCGGCTATCGGCGCGACGCTGGGCGCCTATTACGGCGCCTCGATGCTTTGTTATGTGACCCCCAAGGAGCATCTGGGCCTTCCCAACGCGCAGGATGTGCGCGATGGGGTGGTCGCCTATAAAATCGCGGCCCATGCCGCGGATATCGCCCTCAAGCGCCCACATGCGCGTGAGCGCGACGACGCCATTTCGGCGGCCCGCGTGGACTTCGACTGGGAAAAACAGTTTTCCCTGGCGCTCGACCCGGACAAGGCGCGCGCCCTGCGGGCGGAGGCCGTGCGCGAAAAGCGGGGCGAACAGGCGGCGCCTGAAACGCCGCCCCCCGCGCCTTGCGATGGGGCGCCGACCGAAGAACCCGAGAAGTACTGCACCATGTGTGGACCGCGTTTCTGCTCGATGCGCATAAGCCGGGAACTGTAAAGGCCAGCCGTTATGACACCGCCCATTGTATGGACCATTGCCGGCAGCGACCCCAGCGGGGGCGCGGGCATCCAGGCCGACCTCAAAACCATGAACCGGCTGGAGGTGCATGGATGTTCGGTCATCACCGCGCTCATTGCCCAGAATACCCGGCAGGTCGCGAGAATCGACTATCCCGCGCCTGAACTTATCGGAGAGCAGCTCCAGGTGCTGCATGACGACCTGCCCGCCGCCGTCATCAAGATCGGCATGCTGGGCAACCGGCAAATCACCGCGCAGGTCGCATCGTTTCTTGATGCGCATGGCGCGTTTGTGGTTTTCGATCCCGTGCTGGCCGCCACCAGCGGCGCGATCCTGACCGAGTCCTCCGCCGTGGATGTCATCATTAAAAAACTATTGCCGCGTATTGATCTGCTTACGCCGAATATTCCTGAAGCGGGCATGTTGACCGGCCGTTCCATCCGGACCCCGGCGGATGCCGAGGCGGCCGCCGCCGACCTGCTGTCCATGGGCGTCCGGCGTGTATTGCTCAAAGGGGGACACCGTGATGGATTATTCTGCCAGGACTATTACACGGATGGCGATACGTGCGCGTGGCTCACGTCCGTGCGTGTGGACACCGACACGACCCACGGTTCCGGCTGTATTTTGTCATCCGCCATCGCCTCCTGCCTGGCCCTGGGATATGCTCCGCTGGATGCGGTTGTAATCGGAAAAACCTACGTGCAGCAGGCCATTCGCGAAGGGTGGCCTGTCGGGGCGGGACGCGGGATACCGCATTTCGCGGGATGGCCGTCCGACCCCGCCGATTTTCCGTGGATGACGCAGACCGCCGAACAGGGGCGTCAGCGCCTGTGCTTTCCGGAGTGTGGGCCGACGCCGTTGGGGCTCTATCCGCTGGTCGAGGATGCCCGGTCGGTTGAAACCCTTGCGGCCCTCGGGGTGACCACCATCCAATTGCGCGTCAAGCAGCCCCCGTCCGAAGCGGTGGAGGCGGAAATAATAGCCGCCATCCACGCGGCCCGCAAATACCAGGCGCGCCTGTTCATCAATGACTACTGGGCCTGGGCCATCAAGCACGGCGCGTACGGGGTGCATCTCGGACAGGAAGACTTGGCCGACGCCGATCTGGCCGCCATTTCCGAAGCCGGGTTGCGGCTGGGGACCAGTACGCATTCTTATGCGGAGCTGGCCAGGGTCACCGCCCTGCAACCTTCCTATGTAGCCATTGGAACTGTTTTCCCTTCACCCTCGAAACCCCACCTGGCCCA